>JALZJF010000024.1 GCA_030859905.1 Acidobacteriota bacterium | reverse complement strand
CTAAGCCTGCGAAGGCAGGCGACAGCCCGAACCAAATTCCGCGCTCGTCTCAAACAACACGCTGCCGCCCGTTAACACGGGCTGATGCTCATCTTCGTTGCTTTCCTGGGGCTCACGCCCCAGGCTTGAGGTTTTAGTTCGAGTCACTTCGTGCGCTTTAGTGGATCGTCTTATCCTTCTTATTAGCCCACCCCTTTTTAGCAGCCTGCTAGAAGCTTTTCGCCTCTACACAGCTGGAGCAGTGCGCTAAAACGGCCGAGCACTAACAACTGACTAATGTCCACGCCTTTGGTTCTCAAGCGATCCTTCCCATTCCGTATGAACCGGTGCGGCCTCGGGCTTGTCAGTTCGTCTATAGGTATGAGAACCAAAGAAATCGCGTTGAGCCTGAGTCAGATTTAGGGGTAGATTTGCAGTCCGGTACATGTCGAAATAGCCCAAGGTCGATGCCATCGCCAGCATTGGGATACCTTGCTGCATCGCGGTACTCACCACAATCCGCCACTCTGGCTGAGCTTCCTCAATGCGACCATTGAGTTCTTCATCCAGGAGTAGGTTTGGAAGGTGCGGATCGCGCAGATACGCTTCTTTGATCTTTCGCAAAAACCTGGCGCGGATGATGCAGCCTCCTTGCCAGATGCGCGCGACCTCGCTGAGATTGATGTTCCAGTTGAATGCTTCCGAGCCCGCCTTGATCAAGCTCATGCCCTGGGCGTATGAACAAATCTTCGATGCGTACAGCGCATCTCGAACCCCATTCTTGAACACTTCGCTGAAATCCCCGTATTTGCCCGTCGTGCGAACGCTAATCCTCTTGCTTGCTTCCACACGTTCGCTCTTTCGAGCGGAAATGTTCCGAGCCGCGATGGCGGCATCAATGGTCGGGATGGGCACACCGAGATCAAGCGCCAGTTGACTGGTCCACCTTCCCGTGCCTTTCTGTTCAGCCTGATCCAGAACCAGGTCAACGAGAGGTTTCCTCGTGTCGGGATCCTTGACGCGCAGAATCTTTGCCGTGATCTCGATCAGATAAGACTCCAATTCGCCCTGGTTCCACTCATCGAAAATATCCGCCATCTCGTCAGCGGAAAGGCCGAATCCATTTCGCATCACGCCGTAAGCTTCCGCGATGAGTTGCATGTCGCCATACTCGATGCCGTTATGCACCATCTTCACGAAATGGCCCGAGCCACCTGGACCGATGTAGGTTACGCACGGCCCGTCTTCGACTTTGGCGGCAATCGCTTCCCAGATGGGTCGAATCTGTTCGTAGGCGTTCCGGTCGCCGCCAGGCATCAGACTGGGGCCCAGTAGTGCACCTTTCTCCCCACCTGAAGTGCCAGACCCAATCATGAATAATCTGTCAGCTTTCAACTGCTGCTCACGGCGTTCAGTGTCTTTGAAGTGTGAATTGCCGCCGTCGATAATAATATCGCCGGGTTCGAGAAATGGCTTGATCAGATTGGTAGTCCAATCGACAGGGTCGCCGGCTTTCACCAGCAGGATTATCTTGCGCGGGCGTTCGAGGGATCGAACGAACTCTTCGGGCGAACTCGAATCAACGATGCGCTTTCCCAAGGTTTCCGCGACGAACTTGGCGCGGACGGGCGGCTCACGATCGAAAACTGTGACGGCGTAACCATTGCGCTCGATGTTGAGCACCAGGTTCTGACCCATCACGCCCAGACCAATCATTCCAATGTTGGCAAGAGGTTTGCCTGCTAAGTTCATAGCTCTTTAGTGAACGCTGGTGGTCTACCGATCTTATTGTTTCCTTAGCGCTTTTGTGGGCTGTGCAGACTACGAACCACGAAATCACACGAACCGACACGAAATGCTCTTAGTGCAATTTCGTCTGATTTCGTGGATCGTTCTCCAGCTTCACATCATACTAACGACCCAATAGCGTTCGCTCGATTAGCTCTCCTAGTCTTTTCAATCCAACCAGCACATCTTCGCCAAGGTCTACGCGAATTGCCCGCCGGCCGTGCGACATAAGCGCGCGAAAATCACCCAACGCCTGCGCCTGCTTCAAGATGCTGAAAGTATACGATTCTCCCGGAACTGGCAGATCAACCTTGTCTGGCGCCGTGAGTTGAATGAAAACCCCCATGTCCGGCCCTCCCTTATGCAACTGGCCTGTCGAGTGGAGAAACCGTGGACCATATCCAGTGGTCGTCGCGCGTCGGGTGACATTGCGTAGATGCGTCCGAATCGTTTGAATAGCTGCTTCGATTTCAGACGTCTCCTCAACGTAATCGAGGAAGGCTATGTAGTCGTGACTCTTCACTCTGGCAAGATGCGCACGTAAGGCCTCCCGCACCGAAGTTGACGGCAGGAGCGTTCGCGTTTGCTCATCGGCATAGACCGTCAACACGCCGTCACTTACGAGGGCTCTTTGTTCCTGAACCTTGCCTTCACGGGTGAAGTATTTCAGTAGTTCCTTCGTGGCATCTTTCGATTCCTGCACGTTGGGCTGGTCAAACGGATTAATTGAAAGTCGCCAGCCGGCGAAAGCTGTCGCAAACTCCCACAGGAAAAATTCTTCTCCCAGGTCATACGCGTCCTTCAGACTGCGGTAAACCACCGGATGTCCCGCTGCCTCGAGGGCATTAAGGGCGCAAGTTGTTTCGTCCGCCAACTCTCCCACCGCGATGGAAACAAAAACTCGGTCATCCCTATAAACCGAAGATGGCCCAAGTGGCTCGCCGTTGACGGGCAGTATTCCCTTCCCTTCTTTCCCCGTGCTCTCAGCAACTAACTGCTCAATCCACAAGCCGAGGCCAGCAATTCTCTGATCAGTGACAAGGGTTAACTTATCTCGCCCGGCGTACGCACACTCGCTCAAAATCGCCCCCAACAACGCTGCCGGATTGGTTTCACCGGGCGATTCCGCAGAGCACAAGCGCATCATTCCTTCAGCCCGACTTAATAGTTTCCTGATGTTCACACCCATCAGGGCGGCCGGAACCATGCCGAAGTAGGAAAGAGCGGAATAGCGCCCCCCAATATCGGGACGGTTAAGAAAAATCCGTCTAAAATTATCTTCAGTCGCCAACTCCACCATGCGGGTGCCGGGATCGGTGATAGCGACAAAAGACTCGCCCGGATTCTGCGTTCGTTGCGCTACCTGGTTGTACCAGTACTTGTAAAACACCAGCGGCTCGGTAGTGGTGCCGGACTTCGAGGCGATGATGAAAAGACAATGATCGATATCAACCCGGTTCGCGAACGAGGCCAGAACATCCGGATCTGTTGAATCCAGTACGAGAAGGGTCGGGTAGCCTGATTGCCTTCCGAATGTTTGACGAATCACCTCGGGGCATAACGACGATCCGCCCATCCCGCAGAGCATCACCTGTTTAAATGCGCCCGGTCCGCGTATCTGATCGGCGAACTCAATTAGCTCATCCGTTACCGCTCTCATCTCACTAACAACTGTCAACCAACCAAGCGCGTTGCGGATTAACTTCTGATGCGTTGCATCTATCTTCCACAGCGAAGCGTCTTTGTTCCAGATGCGCTGGACCACGTTGTCATGCTGGGCCTCGGCGAGCGCATCAGCTACCACACCGCTGTAGTTTCCGAGTGAGACATGAAGCCCATCCGGTTCCATCGATTCTCCTCCGGCTGGCACCTCAAACCTGATACCAGACACCCATTTTGGGAAAGCCCAGTCTAGCATGCGGACCTTTCTACCAGTTCTTGAAAACCTGGCATTCAACTCTTGGAAGACGACTCAAGGCATCTCCAACTTGCCCGTCAGGAAGGCGGACTCTGTCCCCGCTCAGGTACAAACTCACTCAACTCTGAACTCACCGGTTCTGAGACTAAGCGGCGTCGCCACTAGTAACCTAACAGCGCCAGTGACGGGTCTAAAACCCCTGCTTTAACTTTTCATCTGCGTGTAATAGAGTCTTTTGCAGAATGAGCCTTGACACTATGACCTTGCCTGCGTATCCAGCGGCCCGAGCGGTTGCTTCAACTGTCGAGGCGTACTTCGCTAGCCATCTCGCTGAGGCGCGGCGGCGTAGTCAACAGCAGTTGGCGCCAGAGCCTGATGCGGCTGCGGTCGAGGCCATTATCGACGCCGCGTTCTGGACTAGTCTCCGGCGCGAAGAAGGGTACGCCCCAAAAATATCACTCGCCTTTCTTCCGCCGGATCAGGCTGGCCAGCCCCTCACCTTTGGGCGACGGTTCCCGCTTAACCCAACTGTACTCTCGCGGCTGGCGCCTGCCGTTGAGCGTCCGGGAATCCATCTCGGAGTCTGGCGCGACCATGACGAAAACTCTGACCTCCGCGTCTGGGGCACGACCCGTTCCATCCCAAAACTTTGTTTCGTGCTCGAGGTGATAGAACCAGGACTGCTGGTGGTCAAGTATCGTCGTGGCCAGGCGCCAGGCAAGTATGTCAACGTCGCGGTGCTCAAAGGCGACCAGATAAAAATCGTAGACGAAGCGGGTTCGAGTTTGCCAGACTGCCCGGAGCTGGTGACTTCGCTGCTTGCCTTCGGCGCGCGAACCTCGAGGTCCGACTCCGTGAATGTGCTGGTGCAACTGTCGGTTTCTATGCGTGCGCATGGCCGCGGCGGTTCTCTGCTGGTCGTACCCCCAAGCTCAGCGTGGCGGAGATCGATTCTGCAGCCAGTCTCATATTTAGTAAGGCCTCCCTTCTCTGAGCTGGCCGACTTAATGCGAAGGGAATCGAGTGAGAAGAGTCAGCCGATATGGCACGAGGCATTCCTTGACGCAGTGGATGCGATTGCGGGCCTGACGGCGGTCGACGGCGCGACGCTCATCAGCGATGAGTATGACTTGCTGGCATTCGGCGCCAAGATTGGTCGTCGTGACGGCGGCGCCCAGGTGGAGCAGGTAGTCGTGACGGAACCAATCGTTGACGGCGTGGCCACGATTGTTCACCCACTGGAACTCGGCGGTACGCGACACCTTTCGGCGGCGCAATTCGTACAGGATCAGCCTGACTGCGTTGCGTTGGTAGCCTCCGTGGATGGTCGCTTCACGATCTTCGCCTGGTCTCCTTGCGAGCAAATGGTCCATGCACACCGGGTGGAAACACTGTTGATGTAAGGGTATACTAAGAACTCTTCCCGCTGATTAAATTTAGCTAGTTGAGGGTAATGACGAATGAGACTAATCATCATCCTGTGTTTATTGATCTGCGTGCCGGTGATGGCCCTGGGTCAGGAGAAGTCGCGCAAACTTTTCCCATACAATTACACGATCGACGATCTTCCGAATGGCGCGAGATTAATAACTGTGCCGACGGATTATCCGAATCTGGTCGCTCTGTATATCGTCGTTCAGACGGGTTCGCGCAACGAGGTAGAGCCGGGCAAGAGCGGCTTCGCGCACTTTTTCGAACACATGATGTTTCGCGGCAGTGAAAACTATACCGCCGACCAGCGTGAAGCAATTTTTAAGCGCGCCGGCGCAGAAACCAACGCCTACACATCAGACGATCGCACCGTCTATCACGCGACGTTCTCGAAGGACGATCTGGACGAAATCATGAAGATGGAAGCCGACCGCTTCCTTCGTTTGAAATATGCCCTGCCGGAGTTTCAAACCGAGTCGCTGGCGGTCAAAGGTGAGTACGACAAAAACAGCGCCAACCCCTTTTCCAAACTTTTCGAGGTGCTGCGCGAGACCGCCTTCAAAACCCACACCTACTCACATACAACCATGGGGTACCTGAAAGACATTCAGGACATGCCTAATCAGTTTGATTACAGCCAGGAATTCTTCAAGCGCTTCTACCGTCCCGAGTACACCACCGTCGTGCTCGTCGGCGATGTGACGCGCGCCCGCGCCCTGGACCTAACCAGGAAATACTTCGGCGATTGGAAACGCGGTGACTATGTGGCGAAAATCCCGGCAGAGCCGAAGCAGACTGAACCGCGCAAGGCCCACATCGACTGGCCTTCACTGACCTTGCCAATCGTCGCTGTTGCCTTCCGTGGTCCGGCGTATTCAGATGTCGACAAAGACAAGATGGCCCTCGACCTGTTAGCGCAGGTCGCGTTCGGTGAGAACTCAGATCTCTACCAGAAACTCGTTCTGACGGAGCAAAAGGTAGACGTGTTGTCCCCGAGCTTCAGCAACCGCATGGATCCTGAATTATTCGCATTGTTAGCGCGCGTCAAGGATCCGAAGGATGTTGACTATGTCCGGGATCAGATTCTGGCGACCTTCAAGCGCTACACAACCGAGTTGATCCCCCCGGCGAAGCTCGATGCTACGCGTTCACGCTTGCGGTATGGCTTTGTCATGACAATGGACAGCTCAGACGCTATCGCTTCTACGCTGGCGCCTTTCGTTTCTTTGCGTCGCTCGCCGGAAACGATTGACAAACTGGCCGCCCTAATGGAAACGATCAAGGCGCAGGACGTGCGCGACATTGCCGCTAAGTATTTTCGCGACGAGAGTCGCACGATAGTCACCCTGGCAACCAAGGCCAAAGAGGCGGCTAAGATTGAAGCGAAGGAGGTCAAGAAATAAATGAGACGCGCAATTTTAGCTCTACTCGTTTCGATTGCACTCCTGACGCCCCTGGCCGCTTTTGGTCGTTCACCCAAACCCATGTCAACAAAGATTGCTAACGTTCTTCAACCTAACAGTTCGCCGTTAGTTACCTTTCGGATTGTCTTCATGACCGGCGCCGCTGCTGATCCGACTGGTAAAGAAGGTGTGGCGGCCTTGACCGCCGCAATGCTGGCGCAGGGCGGCTCGCGCACTTTGTCATACGAACAGATTGTGGAAGCGATGTATCCCATGGCTACCTCTTTCGGCTGGCAAATCGACAAGGAGATGACGGTCTTCACGGGTACAACACACATCGACAACCTGAATAAGTACTATGGCCTCATCAGTCAGATGCTGCTTGATCCCGGATTTAGGCCCGACGATTTCACCCGATTGAGGACTGATGCAGTTAACTTTTTGAAAGTCTCCCTGCGCGAGACGAACGACGAAGAACTCGGCAAGGAGTATCTTTACAACATCATCTATGAGGGACACCCGTACGAACACCACAACATGGGCACCGTTAGCTCGATCGCGAAGCTGACGCTGGACGACTTGCGCGCCTTCTACAAGGCAAACTATACGCACGGAAATATGGTGCTCGGTCTGGCGGGCGGTTATCCGAAGGAATTGCCAGCGAAGGTGGAAGCCGAATTTAGTAAGCTGCCGGCGGGTGAGTCTGTCAAAGCTAAATTTCCGACGCCGAAGCTCGCCCCGGGAACGCGCATCGCGCTGGTCAAACGCGAGACACGGGCCACGGCACTTTCTCTCGGCTTTCCGATCAACGTCACGCGTTCAGATAAGGACTGGCCGGCGCTCGCCATGGTCGCGTCCTATTTCGGACAACATCGCAACAGTAGCAGCTATCTGTATCAGAAACTCCGCGAGGCCCGGGGACTCAATTACGGCAATTATGCGTACATCGAATACTTCCCGCGCGGCATGTTCCAGTTCACGCCTGACCCAAACCTGGTACGCACATCTCAGATCTTTCAGATCTGGATTCGTCCGGTGACCCCGGAGAATGGCCATTTCGGGCTGCGTGCGGCGCTCTACGAATATGACAAACTGGTGCGCAAAGGCATGACGAAGGAGGCGTTTGAGGCGACGCGGGAGTTCCTGACCAAATACAACAACATCCTGACGCAGACTCAGGACGCGCAACTCGGCTACGCTCTCGACAGTCGTTATTACAACATTCCCGACTACGTCAACTACATGCGTGAACAGCTCGCGAAGCTAACGCTCGAGGACGTGAATACCGCCATTCGCAAACATCTTAAGTCAGACGCCATGCGCATTGTGATCATCACCAAGGATGCGGAAGCACTCCGCGACGCGATCCTTAGTAATCGACTATCACCTATCACTTACAACTCGCCAAAGCCAAAGGAGATTACGGACGAAGACAAACTGATCGAAGCCTTCAAGATTAGCGTCAAGCCCGAGGATGTGGTGATTGTGCCGGTGGAGAAGGTGTTTGAGTAGTTTAGTTCCAACAGCGCCCCTTGGCCGGGAGTTGGTCGTTCTTTGCTCCCATCAGACTAGTCGCGGATCATGAAGTCAGTACCACCTCGCGGTAGCGGGTGGGTGCTGCCTACTCATCACTCAAGCCGCGCTCTCATGAGGTCAGTACCACCTCGCGGTAGCGGGTGGGTCTCTGGTTAACTATGCTCAATCATCAAAGTCTGGCAAGTCATGTCCCTGACCGTTCACTACATAGTCGATAGCTCTGGCAACGCTTTGTTCTTTCCACAGCCTCCTCTTGCTACCTTTATCAGCCCACGGACTAAACGGGTGAGGCCAAAGACCATCTTGTCTCAGCTGCCTGGTCGCATTCGCCTTAAAGGCATTAAGTACCAGTGCCGGCTTCTTGTGAGCCGTCACGACTGTATGAACGTGGTTTGTGCGGACGTTGATTGCCTGCAACCACCAACGCCGAATGTCGCAAGTCTCGCGAACCGCCGTTTCGATCGATCTCCGTTGCCTTGCTTCTAGGGTCAACGGCTCGGTTTTTAGCTTTTGTTCATTGTAGCGTAACCACCTGTCGTTTGGTGGGATATAGGGTGATAGGTAGCGATTGTGAAACCGATCTATCGAGCCCCGCTCGTCCCCGTGCAACCAGGTACCATAGGTACGGAAGGATATGAAGTAGGCGAGAGGAGTATCGGTGTCGTTCCACATGATGAGGATGCGGATGCTCGTCAAGAGTCACGCCATGTTGTCAGTGCGCAGCAAATCTTGTCAATGCCAGTAGAACCCGGACCCACCCGCTACCGCGAGGTGGCTACTGACCTCATGAGAGCGCGGCTTGAGTGATGAGTAGGCAGGACCCACCCGCTACCGCGAGGTGGTACTGACTTCATGACCCGCGGCAAGTCTGTTTGGAGCAAGGTTGAGTTATTCCTAGGAATGGACACTAAGTTGAATAGCTCGCAGAGTCGCTCAGTCTCCGCTTACGCTTGCTCGGACGCGCTCTTCATCCGGCGTGTTGGTAGCGCTGGTATCGGATGCAACTAGTTGTTCGCGTCGTCGTTTTCCAAAACTCCCCACAATTCCCTGGTAACCGCTGGTAGTTGCCGCCGCCAAACGTCGCCAGCGCGAAGTTAAACGCGCATCGTCAAGCAATGAGTAAGCAACTGGCGTTGCTATCAAGGTAAGAAGCAAAGACAAACTCTGCCCGCCAATAACCACGATCGCAATCGAGCGTCTTTCCTCGGCGCCTGGTCCGGTACCCAGGGCTAGCGGCAGCATGGCGGCAACCAGTGCGATCGTGGTCATTAGAATGGGACGGAGACGGTCGCGGTTACCTTGCATGATCGCTTCGTAACGTTCCATTCCCTTCCGGCGCAGGCTATTCATGTGATCAATTTGCAGGATTGAGTTTTTTTTGACCACACCAAAGAGTACGAGTATGCCAAGCGCGGAGTAGAGATTAAGCGTGTTGCCGGTTCCCCATAGTGAAAGCAAAGCAAAAGGAACCGATAGCGGCAGACTTAAAAGAATCGTGAGCGGATGTACCATGCTCTCAAACTGCGATGCGAGAATCATGTACATGAAGATGATCGACAAAATGAACGCCCAGATAAACTCCGTGAATGTTCGTTCCAGTTCTCGAGCTCTGCCGGAGACTGTGGTGGTATAGGCAGCCGGCAGATTCATCGCGGTCACCGCTCCGCGCAACGCTTCGATGCGATCCGCCAGTGCGTAGCCGGGCGCCACGGAAGCTCGCATCGAAACTTGCCTTTCTCGATCAAGCCGGTCGATTCGCGAGGGGCTGGTATCGCGTTTGATCCTCACAACATTATCCAACCGCACCAGGCCGCCACGAGATGAGGGCACGTAGAGTCGACTAATCGCGCCAATGTCACTGCGGTCGTCCTGAACCAAACGCAATTGGACATCGTAGTCTTCATTCACCGCCGGGTCGCGAAACCGGGACGCCTCTTCATCTCCACCTACCATTACACGCAGACTGGCAGCGATGTCGGAAGTATCCACTCCCAAATCCGCCGCCCGTTCCCGGTCAATCTCAACACGCAATTCAGGCTTGTTAAGCTTCAATGAGGTATCGGCATCTACAATACCGCCCAGACTCTCAGATCGTTTGACCAGTTCATCGGCATAGTCGGAGAGTGCCTGGATGTCCGGGCCGCGCAACACGAAGTCAATATCAAAGCGGCCGCCGGCGCCGAAATTAAAAGAGGGCGCATTGCGAACGCTGGCACGCAGGGGCGCATACTTTTGCAAACGCCGGCGCACCTCCTGCATTACGTCCTGTTGAGAATAGTTTCCGCGAAAGGCCTGCAGCGGTTTCCCTCTTTTGGTTTCTGTCCAGAGCCGGCCTAGCGAAAGAGTCCTTTCCTCATGAGGCGCGATGCGAACATAAGCCCCTCCCTGATTGACTCCACCCAGGAATCCACCGCCCACATCGGAAAGGACCAGCCGCACTCCGGGTGCTGCCAGAATCTCTTTCTCGATTGCCTGCATGCCCTCATTCATCACGGCCAGATTAGTGCCTTCAGGACCGTTGATGTTTACCTCAAACTCGGCCTCGTCCACGTTCGTGGGAATAAACTCCTGCTTGACGGCCTGATAGAGGGGAATGCTCGAGAGAATCACGGCAATGGCCACCGCAGTGACTGCCAGCCTTTGACGCATGGCAAAAGCCAGCAATCGCGAGTATCCGCGATCGATCCAACTATAAAAACCGCGGCGAGAAGCCGGCGAGCCGTGGCCGCCCTTGGCATCGTCCACCCGAATCAGTCGCGAACTCATCATCGGAGTCAGCGTGAAGCAGACCAACAGACTCACCAGGATCGCGACGGCCGCGGTGATGCCAAACTGATAGAGAAATCGGCCGGAGATCGAAGACATGAAGGAAACTGGAAGAAAAATGACGACCAGCGAAAACGTCGTAGCCAGAACCGCCAGCCCGATGTCGCGCGTCGCTTCTTTGGCGGCCTCTCTGGCGTTCATCTTCTTTTCTTCGATAAAGCGGAAGATGTTCTCTAAAACGACAATCGCGTCGTCTATAACGACGCCGACCATAAGCACAAGCGCCAGCATCGTCACGCTATTCAGGGTGAAGTCCAGCGCACGCATCATCCCGAAGGTCGAAATTACTGAACAAGGTATGGCGACTGCGGCAATCAGCGTCGAGCGCCATGATCGCATGAAGACAAAGACTACCAGGCAGGCCAGAATACTGCCGAGCACCAGGTGTACTTCGATTTCGCGCAGTGCGGACTCAATGTAGCGCGACTGATCGCGAATTGTTTCCAACTTGACGTCTGCGGGCAGTTGGGAAGCCACCCGCGGCAGCTCTCTTTTGATCCCATTGATGACTTCAATCGTGTTTGCGCCGGACTGCCGTCGAATTTGCAGCGTGACAGTTGGCACGCCATTGAGACGCGCAAGTGATCGCTGCTCTTTCGTTCCATCTTCAACTCTGCCAACGTCGCGCAGTCTCACCGGCGCGCCCTCAACGGTCGCGATCACCAGATCTTCAAAGGCTCGAGCATCCGCATAGCGACCCAGCGTACGCAGTACCAGCTCTTCCCGGCCGGTATTCACATTGCCGCCCGGAATATCAGCGTTTTGACGTGATAGGGCCAGGCGAACCGCAGTGATGGGAATTTGATAGGCAGCCAAACGCTCAGCATCAATCCAAATGTTGATGGCCCGGTCCAAACCACCAACAACCCGCACCTCGCCGACGCCACTCACGCGTTCGAGCTGAACGCGGGCAGTCTTATCGGCCAGCTCGGTAAGTTCCCTTATTGAACGATCACCGGAAAGTGAAATCGTCATGACAGGGGCACTGTCGTTGTCGAACTTTTGTACTGCCGGCGGCGTTGCGTCCTCCGGTAGTTGTCTCACGACAGTCGCCACGCGGTCGCGCACGTCCTGGGCCGCGGTTTCCAGATCGCGATCCAACTTAAAAGTCGCAATGACAATAGAACTTCCCTGCCCCGATATCGAACGAAGTTCATCGATCCCATCAACGGTGTTAACGACCTCTTCGATCTGCTGGCTGATCAGCGCCTCTACTTCCTCAGGGGCGCCTCCGGGCAAGCCAGTGCGGATGCTTACGGTAGGAAGATCGACGGATGGGAACCGATCGACACCAAGCTGGAAAAAGCTGGCCGCGCCCACCACCACCAGCGACAGCACAATCATGGTCGCAAAGACCGGGCGGCGAATACAAATTTCAGCAAGTTTTTGCACGAAGGTATTTTAGATTTTTGATTGGTGATTTTTGATTGTTGATTTGATCGATCGCGTCGCGTTCTGCTTATCTGCGAGTTGCTTTCTGTGTATTGTTATCCAAGAGCTTGTCATTATTGCAACGAGCTCATTCGCCTCGGTCAATAAGGGTTCCACAAGCTTAGTCTTCATGAGTCCTCCTTCGATGATCATTTCCAGCCAATAGCCACTCTCGTCCGCCTCTTCCTCAACGACACCGAACCTCGCAGTGAACTCGGCCCTTGAACGCGCGCGGCAAGCTGCTCGGTAATTGGCGCCTACCGATGTGCCAGCCCTAACAAGTTGGCCGCCCACTGTTCTACCCTGAGGAGTGTTTGGCAAAGCAGCAACCAGTTTCATTATCCGTAACCCAAACCGTTTCGTTCGTTTCTTTAGCTCATCTTCGTCCATCGAATGTGCTCCAAGGTGAGGTTGGCCACAATCAAAAATCACCAATCTAAAATCAAAAATTACTCGACCACTTCCACTGCCTGGCCAGACTGCAGGTTGCCCGGATCGACAACAACCTGATCGCCGACGTTTACTCCGGAAACGATTTCGGTCGATTCGCCATTCCGTCGCCCCGTCGTGACCGGTTTCTCCAACGCTTTGCCGTTTTGCACGAGAATCACTTTCTCAATCCCTGCGAAAGTGACGATCGCGTTACTGGGAACGGTAACCGCCATCTTCGCGTCGTCTGTGACAATTTCAGCGCGGGCAAATGCTCCAGGTCTTAAGTTTCCGTTGTTGCGAACGTCTGCTTCTACCACCAACATCCGAGTCTGCTGCGCGATTACCGGACTCAACCGCATAATTTGTCCTACATAAACATTTGCGTCGCCGTCAATTGTGACTTTGACGTTCTGACCCGAACGCACGTTGCGCGCGTCGCGCTCCGGCACCTCGGCGCGCAGCCGCAACGGATCCATGCGCACGATGTCAACGATCGGGGCGCCCGCCGCCAGATACTCACCGACGCTGGCACGTTTCTCTTGTACGACTCCATCTAGCGGAGCATGGACGGCCGTATCGGCAAGTTGCTGCCGAGCCAGCGACAATTCCGAACGGCGCTGCGCCAGAAGCGCCTGGCGATTTCGAATTTCCTCGATAGCGTCCTGATAACGGCTCACGGCCACCTGGTACGCGGCATCTACGGTTTCAAATTCTGAGCGTGCCACCACTCCCTGTTCAACGAGTCTTGCGGACCGATCACGACTGGATCGGGCCTCGTCAAGCACGGCCCGAGCCTGCCTCACGGTTCCTGTTTGTTCAGGACTAACCTTGTCGTCTCTGCCATCCGGTGATAACCCCAGACGCGCGCGCGCCTGAGCAAGGGCCGCTTCAGCCTGCTCCACCCGCAGGTTGTAATCCTGCTGCTCGACCTGCGCAATCACCTGCCCGCGACGGACAACGCTACCAAAGTCAACTGTGATGCTGCGCAAACGGCCAGGGACCTTAACGCTTGCGGTTGTTTGATCGAACGCGGCTAGAGTGCCGTTAACCGTAACTACCTCTCCAAACGGTGTTTCTTCAACGCGCGCTGTTTTGACTTGTTTGGCGGATTCGCTGGTACCGGGTCGATCCTGACGGGCAGAGGCTGGATAGTCACTCTTGCAAGCAATCGAAAGGGGCCCGCAAGCAAAAAACAAAACAATTCCCAGAACCGCGCGAGGCCGCTTTCTCAAATAGTTTTCACCAGACACGCGTTGAAATATATCCTTTTTCCTATAAGTGGTTGTGATGTTGACGGGAGGTTGAGAGTTTACCACGCGCTGAGAAGATTCACTCAAAGCACCTCAATAGGGTAAGTGCCTCGAAGCGAACTGGCCCGATGGTCGGAGAGATAGAGCCGTAAAAGCCTGCCAATCTGCAGGTCAGAAATGGGGCAAAGCGGAGAGTTGCTCGATTGAATCTGCGTAATCTGGGCAATCTGCGGATACCGTTACGTCGATATCGTAGGGGCGCCACTCCGTGGGCTGCCCCAGGTTTCGATTCACTCAAAACATTTCGCCGCCGCAACGTGGGGTGCCCACGGAGTGACACCGCTACAACTCCATGGCAACGATGCTCCTGATCGCTGGAACCTACAACGGCATCACTGCCGAACGCGTAAAGGAAATTATGATGAGCCGCTTGCCCGGCCTCATGGGACCGCTGCACCAAAGCTCTTCCGTATCAGGTAAGACGTCTTGATGAAAAACGTCCTGCTATTGCGACGGAATCCGGGAACGATCTCTCTGGTGAACGGATTCACCTCGTTGTAGTTCATGTCATCGTTGTAACCGACGTAGAACGACGTGCCTGGGCTGGGAGTCCAACCTGCGAGAAACTGCGAGCGTGCCCTTTGGCTGAGAGTGTTGTAATCGATAATCGCGCGCGCAAATGTAGCCTTCGTAAACTGGTACGTGCCGCGGAAGGTCAGGATATTAATGTCGAATGCGGTGCGTCCGGTATCGTTTCTCACCAGGCGCTGCTTGACCAAATTGAACTGAGTGCGCAACTCGTTGGTCGGCTGGTAAGTGATGCCGCCAGTTAGCTGGAGAAGATTGCCGCGGCCTGGATCAAGCGGAGCGTTCTGCCCCAGTAGCTGAGCAGCGGGGCTGACGCGCGGATACTTTCGTCCATTGCCGAAGTCCAAATCAAAGTGTCCGAGGCGGTACGTGGCCTGGCCGTTGAATTGCACCTTCTTGCTGTAGTTCGATCCACCGAAAATTGAGAAGTGGTTCTTCCTTGATGAGCGCTCAGTATCGTCTCCGTAGAAGGTGCATTTACTGGCTACTGCAAACGGATTGCACGGGCGAGCCTGCCGAGTCGCTCCAAACTCATGATCGAACAGTCGCTCGTAACCCGGCTCGTAAAAACCTCCAAAATAGCTGCTGCGCGGCAGTGACAGTTCGAAAACGAACTCAGTCTCGTAGGCATATAGGCGTCCCTGCCAGTCGTAATCAATATGAGTAAACTGGTGTAAATGATATGAAATCAGTTTCTTCTTTGGCTTGGGATCGGAGTTGTAGCGCAGGAAGAAGCCGTTGAAGTTTGAGTTGGTGCGCTGAAAGAATCCCACGTCAGCGCGGTAATCGCGAGTAAATCCTTCGGCGTAGAGTTCCCAGCCCCAGTTTCGGCCAGATACGTTGTAGGCAGTGGTATATCCCAAGCCGTTACCGGTGCGGTAACGGCTTTTCCCTTCATCCGCGTTGAAGAAATTGTTCCGGGACCTAGTGCCAAGGGTTTGAAACGTCCAGGTAGTCTGTTTGTCGAGCCTGAAACGTCCATCGACACCCAAGAGGTCGTTGTGCTTCTCGATGAAGTTGTAGGTCGTGGCAATCATGCCGATCGAATTCTCTTTGCCAATATCCCGTTTAAGTCGGAGTACGCCAATCTGCGCGTTTTTATCCAGGAACCGGAAATTCCCAGGACTCAGGCGCTCGTCGCCTACAAAAGTCCCGGGTCCGTTATCGCTGGCCACCATCAGACCGAAAGTGTTTCGTCCTTTCTTACCTGAGACCTTGACGGCCACGTCGGGATCTACGATCGCCCGCGTATGCACCGCCGTGATTGGCGTCCGAAAGATGTCTATGCCCTCTAGAAAGAAGGGACGCTTCTCGGCGAAGAAAATCGGGAAACGCTGATTCGCCGTAACCACCAGTTGATCCGCCTCAACTTGCGCGAAATCCGGATTGATGGCCAAGTCGAGCGTGAGTGCTGAACTGGGAGTAAATTTTGCCGTCAACCCTGGGTCGAATTTTATCGGCTCATTGACGATGCGCCCGGGATCGACCATTCCCTGTGGCAACGGCCCAAATGAACGCACGAATTTTCCGCTCTCTGAGAGGGTCAGGCTGGGGATCAATTCAAGAGTTCGCTCCGAGGAAATTCCCTCGAGCCCGCCCAGGTGGCCTGCCTGGCTCAGCTTGCTATCTATGCTGCGGGAAAAAGGCATCCAGGAACTGAGTTCTCGGTTGAACCGCTGAATGCGCCGGAAGAAGTGCACCCCCCAAAGTTTTCCTTTGCCAGCCTCGTAGCGGAGCGACTTAAAAGGGATGGCAATCTCAACCACGTATCCAACATCGTTGACGACGCCCTTCGACTCCATCAGGACATCTACGCTGAAATCCTCGCTCCTTCCTTCCGTGAGCACGCCATCACCCTGGATGCCCAGCGGATTGAAAAACATCTCAAACGCCCTGCGCTTGTCGTTGAACGTGTCGAGATAAAAACCGACGTAGTCGTCCTGGAAGATGCTGTCGCGTTTGGCGACCGTCGAGCGCACCTTGTCCGGTTCGTCGAAAGCACGGAATGCAACGTAGAGAAATTTCGGGTCGTAACCAATTAAGACCTCCGTCGGTTTCGACGGAGCAATGTTGTCGCCAGGATCGATCTGGTAAAAGTCTTTAAGCACGGCGGCGTTCTGCCACACGGCCTCATCCAACTTCCCGTCGATTACGGGCGGAGTTGCGAATTTCGGAACCATCACCGGCCTGGCCTTCTCTGGTGGGAGTACCACGGCTCCCTGAACGGCGGGCTGAGCAGTGGCAGGTGACGTTGACGGAGTATTGTTCGGCGATTCGACAGGCGTTGCCGGCGCCGTAGCAGTCACAGAAGATGCCGGCGCAGGCGGAGAAGACATTACTGGCGCTTGCGGAGAGGACGGTGAAGGCGCACCCACGTTAACCGGCTGCGCAGTAGGTTTAAAAACGGGGGGCTGTGCGAGAGCGGTTGGTGTGAACAAACTCAGGGCGCTGAGAAGCAAGATTACTCTCTTCATAAGCAACGTCACTCTGATGAGGCTCGACTCTGCTAATCTCAGCGGGAATTAAGTACGATTCTTCCGTCACCCGTGTTAAGAGCGAAAACGTTGCCGCCCCGACCCACTCTCCATCGCTTTACACGCTTCGACGGGGCAATATCTTCAGAGATCTTCATGCCCACATTGTCTATCCCATCGGCGTTCGTTTCGACTGTGAAGTCCGAATTCGCAGGAACCGATAGCGAGATATTCCCGTGATTCGTTCGCGCCGCCAGACCAGTGAATTTTCCATCGAGAGAAATTGAGCCATCGCCGGTGCGCGCGTCGACCTGGCCCTCAAAGCTGGCGATTCGAATCTCTCCATCACCGGTATTAACCTGCAACTGTCCTCCGCCATTGCTGACTTTGATTGAGCCCTCACCGGTACGCAGCGTCAGTTCGCCGGAAACGCCTTGCGCGTCCAACTCGCCATTCTGTGACGAAACATGCAACGTTGAGTTGCGAGGAACATAAACGTTCAGCGACGCCGACCCGTTGCTCTCTTCGGACTTGGCAATGATCGACACCGATGAGCCTTGCTGTTCCGTCTGAATAGCTACCTGCTTAAGCTCCCGCTCATCGCCACCACGTTTGGTCGCCGTGTACATCACTTGAGGCTTGTCCCATCCGCGAACAATTATGGCCCCGTCGAAAGTCGCAATGTTCACTCGCGGCGAACCCGCGATTGAGAAAGACTTTGACTCACGTTCGGTAAGACTCTTATAGCCATATCCTCCACTGCCTTTGCCTTCTCCGACACCTTCTGTTTTACCTCCAGCTTCGCGGCGCACTCTTTCCCGCAACTCGCGTTGGATCTCCTGTTCAATTTCTCTATGGGCACGGGCGATTTCGCGCTGAGCCTCGCGAATGGCCTGATCAACTTCGCGCCGCACCTCAACCTGCACGTCACGATGGGCTCTGGCGGCCACGGCTCGCTGCGCTCGTTCGGCTCGGCGAGCTTCCCGGACCTCGCGTCGCTCCTCTGCGCTCATATTGCGCTGGGCCCCCTCAGCGCCGTCATCACCTTCGCCACCTTCCGAGCTATATCCCTTATTTTTGTCTTTGTCTTTGTCTTTCGTGGTTAACAAGCTCCTGACCGCGCTTACCGGGCGGCCGTCCTGAGCATGTTTGATCGCTATACTGCCATTTACATTTCCCAGCTTTATGCGCGTCCCACCGGCTCCTAGTTGCCCATAAAGCTCGTGGCCCACGTAATCCCCGTGATGCACGTTAAAGCCAAACTCATCGCTGATGGCTCCATGAACCGTTCCCGCTCTCAACACGGCATTCGCATCCGAGGGAATAATCAGCGTCACCCTTCCGTTAACTGACCCCAGCGAGATCGGCTTGGCCTCATCGAGCCTGGTGAAAGTTGCTTCCAGACTTCCGTTAACCGTCGAGAGTTTCGCTACGCCCGCCAGGCCGCGGGCAGTTACCCGACCGTTCACCGATGACGCTTTGACATCACCTTCGACACCGTCGACGTCGAGCGAACCATTCACGAGATCGACCGACTCCAAACGCGCCTTACGGGGAACCGTGATGGTATAGTCAACCAGGGCGGGATTGTTGTAGCGGCCTTTCTGTTCATTGGTAAAAGTCTGGTTCTGGTCCAAATAAGCCGTCCTAATTCTAATTGCCTCAGCGGTCGCATTGACTTCGATCTTCGCTTCGGCCAATCGCTCACGTCTGTAAGCGCGCTTGACCGCCTTCACCTTAACTTCATCCCGGTCCCACACGACGATGCGTACGCCGCCATTCAGATTCTCGAGACTTAGCCGGCCATTTGCCGAGAGCGGGTAAGTCTGCTGAAAGTCTTCGCGCAACTCCTGGGCCGGCTCACTGCCGGCTAGGGAGCTTTCAACTTCCGTCTGGCGCGAAGCCTCCATCTGAATCTTCGAAGCGCTTCCACTCGTTGCGCTCCATAGGGCCGTGCCCAAAATCATTGTTAAAATCAACCTCTTCAACTTCATCTCTCCCCGCTTCGCTTTTTTTGTAGAACGCCTCAATTTTGACGATTCAACTGGCGCGTCGAGAACTACTATTGCATTCGAATCTCTTAATCATGATCATGAATTCGCGCCTGCCGTTGTCGGTTTTGCCGTGCGACTGTTTACGGTTCATTCTGCCCAGCAGGCTCAGGGGAAAATTCGGCGGTACCTCATTCTCGATGGCATCTTTGATATCCGTGACCTTCGTCAGAGGAAAATCCAAGGTTACTGCTCGGTCAAAGGTTTTATATTCAAAGTTGGCGGGCCAATGGCTATCACGGCGCTTCTTCGAGGTCTCCTGCTTGAGATTTCTCGCCGGAGCGTATTTAGCTCGGGCTAAGGATGACACATTGCGATTCGCCTTCTGGCCGGCAACCATTTGGACCTTTCCACCAACTTCGGGTTCTGTGAGTGTCTCACAGTCGATCCTCTCAATCTCAGTGCCCCGGACCGGCGCGATGCCGTCGCACGAACCAGACTCAGCGGAAGAATTGATCATTGGCGGACTATCGTTGGGGCATAGCTCGCGCGTTGAGATGGATTCCACGTCCAGCATTACCAAATCAGCCGCGCGCCATTGACTAGTAAACTCCTGAACGCTGCTAACCATCTCCTGGAGATTATTCAGATCCTTCATAGCGGTGGAAAAAGCTGCCAGGCTCACCAGTAGTATCAGCGTTACGTTGAATGCTCTGTTTTCCGGCACTTTAGGTTGGTTCATTTTCTTCACCGTTGGCTCTAACATTTATTCAGGCCGGGAACAGTCACCTTGGAGGTTGTTACCACTACCGTCCCCGGCCCGTCTGCGTTGCTCTATTACCAGAACACCGACCAGAATTTGTTTGTGGCAGAAATCTGGCATTTCTTAACAAATGAGAATTCGCTCTTGCGTTGCTGGGAAATGGCTCGAAATTGTCGGAGTTTGACAGTTCGGTTGGACTACAGAAAAGCAAACCTCGCAGGCCGAAAACCTAAGAACGATCCACGAAATCACACGAACGGACACGAAGAGAGGCCTTAGTTCGAGTCATTTCGTGTGCTTCGTGGATCGTCTTATCCTTCTTATGATGGCCCACGCCTTTTTCAGCAGCATAGGCTTGACCCTAGTTCTTTAGCAAATGGAGAGTGCCGCTGAATGAAGCGACCTGGATGCTAGCGTCTCCCGCACCGCACACAGCATTCACGCGCCGCAATGTGGGAGGGGCAACCGTAACCGTAACCGGTGTGGTCACGATTAACTTCCTTATACGCGGGGCAACTTTCACGATCACCGGCGGGGGCTCGGGCGTGGTGGCAGCAGCCGGTGCCGGGCTCTTTGGGAGGACACTGGTGACTGCTGGGGAGGGTGGCGTCGGAGCTGAGGGAGGGGCCGCGTCGGGAATTAGGGTGAGGGGAAAATCCGAAACAATCTCCCCGTCTTTAGAGACCTTAGCACTAAGATTGAAGGACGAGTCATCTGGTAACGTTAGCGTTATGTCGCCGTCCAATGTCTTGAATCCGTAGCGTCCGCCGGCCGCGAGTGGCCCTCTCAAATGGACATCTCCCGTAACCGTCCGCGCTTTGAACTGTGAGTGGCTGACTCCCTCAAGATTTAGATCCCCACTCACGCTAACCGCTTCGAACCCATCCGAGGCTGCGGATGGTCGCAGATTCATTACTTCAATTCCGCCGCCGATCGTCGTGACACTCGCGCGACCGGTGGAATCCTTGATGGAAACACGGCCGCCCACGCTTCCGACCTCAACCGCTTGCGAGACACGCCGGATACTAATGTCCCCGTTCTGGGTGCCCGCTACCACAACCGCTACATTGGTGATGTTTATCTCGCCATCACGAGTTTGCACGTGCACCGAGGCAGCGCTCGGAACAAACACTTCGAGATCGCTATACGCCTGACAATTGCTCTTGACTCCTCGCTCGTCTGACCTGTCGACCACGAATACTTCCAGTTTCATCGCCTTACCTGATTGAGCGGCGCCGTCCTTTCGCCTTAGCTCAATCTGCGCGGCATCGGACGACCGGGCCGACACTTCATTCTTGTCCCATCCCTGGACGCTGATACTGCCGGCCATTACGCAAATCGAAACCGTCACCGAAGCATCTGCGGATATGGTCCGCTCAACCTTTTGGGAGCGCGCATCGTTGCTGCTGCTCGCGGCAAGAGCAGGGACGGCTGCAGTCGCAACTATAAGCAAGAGGATTAACACGAGACAGATTTGTATAGCTCTAAACTTCATCGGTACTTTTGAAACGTAAACTCTTACGGACGGTTGTAGAGTCGCGCGTCGGCGACAGTATTAAGGAGCTCAACTTTACTCTGATAGGCATTGAACATGAATTCCGCAGCATCCGGGTCATTGGGGTTCTTCTTGGCCGCGTTGCGCGTAGCCGCGAGTGCCCGATCAACGACCGCCAGGTTCCTTTCATACTCCGCCTGCAGCGCCGGTCTCATGGGCCTATTGCTGTTTGCTTTGATCGTCGCGTCCAGAGCGGCAATCGTTTTCAGGTAACTACGCTCGCCCGGTAACAGCTTTACCTGCGCAACGGCTTGATTACTCACGGTCGTGCGCGGTCTTGCTGAAGGAGTTCTTTGAACCCCCCCACTAGCAACGACAGGGGCAGCCGTCACCGGCGCCGGGATGACAGCAGACACCCCCTCGCTACCAGCAATCGTTGTCTTGGTTACGGGAGCTTCCTGTGGTGCTACAGCTACGTTTTCGTTATTGATGGCAGGAGACGGGCTCTGGCGCAACTGAATGACCCCGATTATCGCTGCGAACGCCAGCGCCACCACCAGCGAGGCATAACCGAATGTACGTCGAGGCGTAAAGGCAAAGAGAGTGCTGAGAGATTGAAACCAACTGCGGCCTGCGATAACAATGGGTTCTTTGACTGCATTCTGACCGCCCAAAGTTAATCCCGTGACCGCTATGTCAATCCGATGACGCAAACGCTCGGTTGGCACCCTCGCGTCAAACTCGGGCGCGAGCGCGCTCGACAGCAAGGTAGCCTCGCCTTCCAACTCGCGCGCCGCGGCCGCACACTTCATGCACGACACCAGGTGTGAGGTGACTCCTTCCATATGCTGATTAGAAAGCTCACCATCAAAATAGCTCTGCAGAATTCCTTCGTCTAAACACTCTCTCATCGAACTCCTCCGATTTTTCCGTACACCCTGACAAACTCTTTACGGCCTCGGGCTACCAGGCTGCCCACGTTCGTTTCCTTCAGTGACAACGTGGTAGCAATCTCGCGATAGGAAAGTCCCTGCTGTTTCAATAGCAGGCAGCTTCGCATCGGCTCCTTGATTTTATCGAGCGCGCGTCGCGCTTCGGCGATCGCCAGCCGGCGCTCGTAATCTTCCTCGGTCTGCGGGAACCACACCTCAGTGGTGGTTTTCTGGTACTCGTCGTCGCGGACTGCGGCGCGGCTCTGACCGCGCAGTGTGTTGCGTGCAACATTTAGAGTGACACGCAAAAGCCACGCGCGAAGAAGTTCCTCGCCCGGGGTTGTGTCGAGATTGCGATAAAGTCTGAGAAAGACCTCCTGAGTAACGTCTTCAGCCAATGCCGAATCGCGTACGACAGCCCGAGCGGTCCGAAATACAGCTCGGTGGTGAAGCGTAAACGCCTCATCGAAACTGAGGGCGGTCGCCGCAGTCGCGGTTTGCTTGGGCATGGACTGTATCAAGGCTCTAGCTTGTCCGCTCATTGATCACCGCTCTCAAGGATGCAAACACCGCAAGGTGCTGATTTATGACAACTTTCCTGAAGGCTACCTGCGTTACCGCCTTTTAGGCGATATATTGTAGTCTGAATCAAGCCTTGCACCAATTGCTTGAGCGGTAACAGAAAAGATCTGAGTTCGAATTTCGACAGCCGATTGAACGCTCGAGTTCGCAAGGAAGTTCAAAAATGTCCGGAATCCCAGCTACAGGAAAAGAAACAGGTTTGATTCAGGAAGCCGAATCAAATTCCAGGGCGGCCCTAAATAACAGCCCTTTTATGCGCGCCTGCCGGCGGGAGCAGGTTCCTCATACCCCAATCTGGCTGATGAGGCAGGCCGGAAGATACTTGCATGAGTATCGGGAATTGCGAGCGCGCATGAGTTTTCTCGAACTCTGCAAAATGCCATCACTGGCTGCGGAAGTGACGGTTACTGCCGCGGAACGCCTGGGCGTTGATGCGGCAATAATATTTGCGGATATCCTTTTGATTGTTGAGCCGATGGGACTTGAATTGGAGTTTACCAAAGGTGAAGGCCCGACGATTCACAACCCCGTGCGCACTTCCCAGGATGTTGGTCGTGTGCGCGAGGTAGAGCACGTCGATTCGGTTGAATACGTGTTTGAGGCAATCAGGCAGACCAGAACCAGTCTGAGGCCCGATTTGCCGCTAATCGGGTTCTCAGGAGCACCGTTCACGCTTGCCTCTTACGTTATCGAAGGTGGTGGATCGCGAAACTATGTCCACACAAAAACATTCATGTACACGGACAAAGGCGCCTGGCATGACCTGATGTCGCTAATCTCGCGCGCTCTGGTTAAGTATCTCAACGCCCAGATTCGTGCCGGCGCCCAGGCTGTGCAGTTGTTTGATTCGTGGGTCGGCGCTCTCAGTGCCGACGATTATCGCGAGTATGTCTTACCACACACGCGAACTGTCCTCAGCAGTCTTGCGACTGGGACACCGGTGATCCATTTCGGTACTGGAACAGGCGCATTAATAGAGTTGATGCGTGAAGCTGGTGGCGATGTAATTGGACTCGACTGGCGCGTGCGCCTGGATAATGCTTGGCAACGCATTGGACACGATGTCGCTATCATGGGAAATCTCGATCCGGTAGCCCTGTTTGCAGGCAAAGATTATATCCGCTCCCAGACGAAGAAGATTCTTAAACAGGCGACCGGAAGACCGGGTCACATTTTCAACCTAGGCCACGGGATTCTCCCCGGAACCCCCGTCGAGAATGTGATTGCACTGGTCGAAGCTGTTCATGAACTCAGCGCGAGGTAGCACAGACTTCAGTCTGTGTGATTCCTCGGATAGACACAGCCTTCAATATGTGATTGCTTGGATAGACACGGACTTCAGTCTGTGTGATTCCTCGGATAGAAACACAGACTGAAGTCTGTGCCACTTACATGAACCAACCCTACGACGCCCTACTAATCGTCTCATTCGGCGGGCCTGAAGGAATGGCTGATGTGATGCCATTTCTCAAAAACGTTCTCCGTGGGCGAAACGTGCCCGCGGAGCGGATGCGCGCTGTGGCCAAACACTATGAGATGTTCGGCGGCGTTAGTCCTATCAATCAGCAAAACAAAGATCTGATTGCGGCCCTTCAGAATGAGCTGGCTGTGAATGGTCCTCGTCTTCCAATTTACTGGGGCAATCGGAACTGGCGCCCGCTTCTGGCTGATACTCTTGGGCGAATGGCCGCGGATGGAATTAAGAATGCGCTGGGCTTTGTTACTTCTGCATACAGTTCTTATTCGAGTTGTCGGCAGTATCTGGAGAACATAGCGGAGGCGCAGACCCATATGGGATCCAGCGCGCCTCAGATTACTAAACTACGAGCGTTCTACAATCACCCGTTGTTCATCGAAGCGAATATTGACTGTCTTCAGGCTGCACTGAGCACCATCCCCGTGGAGAAACGTGCTTCTACCCATGTAACGTTCACCGCTCACAGCATCCCGCAATCGATGGCCGGAAACTGCCAATACCAATCTCAGCTCCAGGAGACCAGTCGGCTGGTCGCCTCAGGAGCCAACTGTGAGTCCTGGCAGCTTGTATACCAGAGCCGGAGCGGACCGCCGACTCAGGCATGGCTTGGCCCTGACGTCCTTGAGCACTTAAAAGAATTGAAACGCTCCGGCGCGACCGATGTCGTGATTGCTCCGATCGGCTTCGTTTCCGATCACATGGAAGTCATCTACGACCTGGACACCGAAGCGCGGCAGCTTTGTGATGAAAAGTGTTTGAATATGGTGCGCGCTTCAACTGTTGGCACGCATCCGTTGTTCACCCGCATGATCCGCGAACTCGTTCTGGAACGGACTAATCCCGGCGACGATCGAAGATTTCTCGGACCGCAAGGGGCCAGTCAAGATGTTTGCCCAACGGGCTGCTGTCTTCTAAAGGGATGAAAAGAATCATCATCATCGGGGGTGGCATCACGGGATTGGCCGCCGCGCATCGACTCGTCGAACGCAGCAGAGCGATTGCAGCTGAACTCGAGGTAACTCTTCTGGAGGCAAGCTCGAGGCTCGGTGGCGCGATCCAGACTGAGCATTGCGACGGATTTCTGCTGGAGCGCGGTCCGGATTCCTTCATCTCCGAAAAGCCTGAAGCGCTTGAGCTCGTCAAGCGCATAGGACTCGAATCCCAACTCATCGAAACCAACCAGGAGCATCGGCGTAGCTTCATCGTCCGAAACGGCAGGCTGCGCCCGGTGCCGGAGGGCTTCCAGTTGCTAGGCCCCTCACGTTTGTGGCCGTTTGTTACCAGCGGCATCTTCAGTTGGACCGGTAAAGCCAGGATGGCCATGGATCTGCTCTTACCGCGAGGCAACGCCAACGAAAAAATCGATGAGAGCCTGGCTCAGTTTGTAAGACGACGGTTCGGACGCGAGGCCCTGGAACGCATGGCCCAGCCGATGGCCGCCGGAATCTACACCGCGGATCCGGAACGATTGAGCCTGCGAGCCACCATGCCGCGGTTTCTCGAAATGGAACAAGCGGATCGCAGTGTGATTCTGGGAATGAAGAAACGCGCGAGCGCTCTGAACAAAGCCGAGATCAATGGCACCAGCGGAGCGCGTTACAGTCTTTTTCTTTCCTTTAACCGTGGGATGCAGACGCTGGTCGACGAGCTTTCCTTAAAGCTTCCTCGATCGGCAGTGCAGCTAAACGCAAAGGCAACGTCGCTCCAACTACATCGCTCTTCGGGGAGCTGGTTAGCCAATACAGAGTCGGGCGTACCCTTTCGCGCTGACGCGGTCTGCCTAGCCCTTCCCACCTACGCCACTGCGCAGTTATTACAAGAAACGGATTCCAAATTGTCTGAGGAACTCAGGTCGATTTCCTATGCTTCAACGGCAACGGTGAACCTCGCGTACCATCGGGAAGACATACCACACCCTCTGGACGGTTTCGGTTTTGTCGTGCCATTTATTGAGAAACGATCTCTAATTGCCTGCACCTTCAGCAGCATCAAGTTTCCCGGCCGGGTCCCGAACGGATCGGTGTTATTGCGAGCCTTCGTTGGGGGCGCGCTACAACCTGACATGTTTGCGCTGGACGAAGTTCAAATGCTCCAGCGTGTTCAAGCTGATCTGCTTGAGCTCCTGGGTATTGAGAAAGCGCCGCTCTTCAGCGAAGTGAGTCGTTGGCCTCGGTCGATGCCTCAGTACCAAATCGGCCATCTGGACCGAGTCCAAAGAATCGACAATTATTTAGCTCAACTCCCGACCCTCAAAGTGGCCGGTAACGCTTACCGAGGCACAGGCATCCCCGAGTGTATTCGCAGCGGTGAGAAGGTCGCTGAGGAACTAGCGTCCTTTTTTGAGACTGGGAGTTAAGTCTCCTCGTATTACAGAACCGGGTCATTTCCATTTCTCATTTGACATTTTTCATTGGTCATTCGTTTACTTCTTGTTCGTGTCCGTTCGCGTGATTTCGTGGATCGGTCCTGATCTCTTAGCCAAGCAAACGATCCACGAAGTAACACGAAGCGCCACGAAATGAGATTCAGAAAAATGGTCAATGGAAACTGGAAAATAATTCGGTCGCAACAATCTAAGGAGGTCACATCATGTCAGGTAAGCGGCCCGCCCGCAAATCTTCGAGAATTGAGATTGAACAGGCGCTGAGACAAATGAACGACGACTGGGTTAAGGCGTTGGTTAGGGCTGACGGCGCAACGCTGGATCGCATTATGGCCGACGATTTTTTCTTTGCGTATCCGATGGAGGGTGATGATAAAACACAATTCATCGATGATGTGGTTTCGGGCGATGTTAAGGTCGAATTCCTTAATCGCGAAAACGTCGGCGTCCGTATCTGGGGAAGCACGGCAGTACTAACAGCAAAGGACTCAGCGAAATGGTATTACAAGGGGCGAGACTTTAGCGGTCACTACAAGATCATTCACATCTATTCATTGCGCGACGACCGCTGGCAACTCGTCTCTGTCCAAGCCTGCCCGATGACATGAAAGTCAGGAGTCGGGAGCGGGAGTCCCTAAGTCGGGAAGTCTAACTTCGGCCTGCGTTGCACGAAAGTGTCGAGCTATAGACTACCGACTCCGCTTCAGAGATATATCACGTAGGAACTGCGCCAGACTTTTGCGGGAATTGAACCTGGCGCGGCCGTGGTAAGCAGGATTGAATAGTCGTCGCCGGAAACGGACCGGGAGCGCTGGGCCGCTTCCCCTTCCGCGGCCGATGCGGCGAGATCGGAATTAACCAAGGCATCCTGAGGGCGTACGAGCGCCAGGCGGCGCAGGCACTGGTACAAATGTTCCACGCCTGAACCAGAAGGTCCGACGTCAGTGCCGAGAATCAACCGCAACTCGGCGCCCTCATCGATAAAGTGCTTCAAGTGAGACGCCGCGCGAACAACACCGCGCTCGAATCGTTCCGGGAAACTTTCCAACTCTGACTCGGGCGCCGGCCGGGTATCGAGAATGATGGTGATGCGGCGTTCGTCTTCTGAGGTGAATTCGCGCACCGTGAGACGCCGCGCTCGAGCCGTGGCTTTCCAATCGATATGGCGAAGATCATCCTGCGCCTGGTAATCGCGAAGTGAGAAGAGATCGTGACCGGCGCCGCGGCGCATCGATGCCAGTCGCCCGGCATACATCGGCAGCAGGTGTAACTCGTCTCCGATTGGTTCTGGTTTTGGATAGACCACGATGTCGACATTTCGCGCTTTGAGTCGTCGCCGTCTGCGTACGAAACCAAACGGAAAGCGTGTGGAGAGTTCGAAGCCATTGATGAATACGTTGCCACGCTCGGGGAAAAGTTGCTCTACGCGCTGCTCTGCGCCGGCCCCAGGGGGTACATAAGTAAAATAAGCCAGAGCACGTTTGTGATACTGCTTTCGTTTCCGTCTGAGCTTCCTACCTTGGTTGAGACTCGTTGGTCCGCGCGCTTCTACCAGAATTGAGAACGATGGCGCTACGCGCTTTGCGTTTCGCAGGGTCACGATCACTGGAGCGGGTTCGCCCGCAAAAATGTGATCGGGAAAGCGTGCTGACACGACCAGGTCGCGCAGTGACGTTCTGGCTGCGACCCAGCCCACGAATAGTGTCGAACAAAGAAGAGAGAAAACGAGAAACAGCAGGTTGTTTCCCGTGTTCCAGGCGGCCAGACCTACAATGGACACGATAGCAATGAAGATTGCTCCCCCGGTCGTCACTTCAAGGGGCAGATCAAGTCCAAACATTTCCAGACGAGCGGAACGAACCAGCGGGGGGACGATGAAAACGAGAATTAAGCCCGCGATGATCAGTGCCAGTAATGCGCCCGCGGTAGTCAGGCGGCTGTCATTAGTCTGACGAGCCAGAACTGATACCAGGGCGGCGGCCAGGCCGGCGAGAACGAGCAGGGTCCCGAAGAAAGCATTGCGCCACCTTGAAAAAAAGGAAGGGGAGACGGGGGACGCGGAAACGCGGCGACGAGGATCATTTTCCATTTTTCATTTGGCATTTTTCATTTGGCATTTATGGACTCAGAAGCATCCTGTTCCAAATTACTCACGACAGAATCCTCCCCCATCAAACGTTCTATTTCAGCAGAAATGTCCATATGAAAAATATGAAAAATGTCAAATGACAAATGGAAAATGATCCCTGTCTCCCCGTCTCCCTCTCTCCCTTTTACCCCGTCTCCCTCACCCTGTCTCCTAGAGGGGCACGCTGACCGTTTTCATGATCTCTCGCAGAACAGCTTCCGCTTCTTCGCTGCGTCGCAAGGCCGAAGCAAAACGCGAACTAACGAGAATCCGGTGGGCAAATACTGGAACTACCAGTCGCTTGATGTCGTCGGGGATGCAGTAGGATCGTTCTTCCGTCAGGGCGAGCGCCTGGGCCGCCCGGAACAGCGCGAGGCTGCCGCGGGGGCTAACTCCGAGATCGAGCATCTCGGAATCGCGTGTAGCCGCCACGATGCTCATCAAGTAATCGACCAGTGCGTCATCGACGGCCACGGCGGAGACGCTGCGTTGCAGCTCCACTACTTCCTCCGCAGACATCACCGGGACCAGATCCTTAAGCGGTTCGGCCCGTTCACGATCGCGAAGGATTTGTCTCTCATCTCGCAGATCGGGATAACCTATTCTCAGCCGCAGCATGAAACGATCGAGCTGAGATTCCGGTAGCGGATAGGTTCCGTGATGCTCAATGGGGTTCTGCGTTGCCACCACCATAAAAGGTCCCGGGAGCGGATGCGTTACTCCTTCAACCGTGACCTGCCTTTCGGCCATTGCTTCCAGAAGCGCCGACTGAGTTTTCGGCGTCGTTCTGTTGATTTCGTCGGCCAAAACGACATTGGCGAAAACCGGGCCAGGTTTCCATTCGAATAAACCGGAATGCTGCTTATAAACCGATAGCCCGATGACGTCTGAGGGCAGTAGGTCGGAAGTAAACTGAATGCGCTGAAAGCTACAGTCGAGCGCTCGTGCAAGAGCCTGAGCCAGGGTAGTCTTGCCGACGCCGGGTACGTCTTCAACCAGCAGGTGCCCCCCGGCTATCAAAGTAACAATAGCCAGGCGAACGGCTTCGGGTTTACCTCTTATGACCGTCTCGACTGCCCGCTGCAGCCTGTCGATTCTGTCGATGGCATCGGAGGCTACTAACGGGCCCTGCCCGTCCACTGGTTGCAACCGTCTCATCACTATTTTTTCATGCCTCCAAACTCCGCATTTATTCTACATGCTATAATAGAATCCCGGAACCTAAGACCCCTTGGGACGTGTAGCGACTGTGAGGATTACCATGAAATCAAAGAATACAGATCGCAATCGTGAGCGAGGCTTTTCGCTGATCGAACTAATGATCGTGATTGCAATCATCGGCATCCTTATCGCTGTTGGTGTGACGGGATGGCGAGCTGCTGTTCGTTCAGCTAATGAAGCCGCGGCCATCAAGACTCTCAGAACAATCGCCGAGCAGCAGATGCTTTACTACAACGCGCACCAACGAAGCAGTTTTGGCAGTTTTGAAGAAATGCGGAAAGAGAACCTGCTTGACAGCCGCTTTGACGGCACGACACCCGTGGTCGATGGGTACGTTTACACCATGAGGGTGATCCCGAAATCAACCACGGAGCAGGCCGGGTTCGCCGTCAATTCCGACCCACAGGTAGCCGAAGGTGTGGGCGCAACTGGAAAGAACCACTTTTACATGGACTCAGAAACCAACACGATTCATGTTAACGAAACCCAACCAGCGACAGCCACCGATCCACCCATTGGGCAATAACTGAAGACTCTTCGGAAAGAACTCGCATCCGGGGCCACGGCTTCACCGTCCGATGTGAGGCAGTGGCTTTGCCCTGCCGTTTAACTTCGGAACCACGTGGGCTATGCCCCTGGGTTTGGGAAGCATCGGCGCGCTGCTGCGTTTTGATTTGAGGCAACTGGTGAACTTAGAGGGAAGCGTAAGCAAGGCGAGCGGGGACGAAAGTCATCTCGCCTGTTTCGATGGTATAGGCCGTAAGCTGATGACCGTAGACGCAGCCGGTATCCAGACCGAGCGCCATCTTCCCGCGGCGTGGTTCCGGGGCAGGCCAATGACCGAACAGCACGACCTTTTCACCGTCATAAACGTCGTACCAAGGCGTTCCATCTTTGCTCTCTCGATCTTCTCCCAACGATCGTATTTGAGTTAGATCTTCGGTGGTCTGAGAATTCAGTTCCACGTTCGGACGCAAGCCGGCATGGACCACCAGGTGACTTCCCAAATCAATCATGAATGGCAGGGAGTTGAGATACGGTATGAAGCGATCTCTGTCGTCCTTTAGTTCCTTGTGCGTGTCCTTCTGCGTGGACTTGAGTTCGATTTCTTCTCCACTCCAGTGGCGGCGCAAGGCCAGATCATGATTACCGATCACCGTTGCGAATCGCGAGTCTGTCATAAAGAGTTCGAGCACTTCCCGGTTTTTCGGTCCTTTCGTAATGAGATCGCCAACTGACACTATCCGGTCGCTTGCTCCGAAATTCAACTGCTCCAACAAGTCCATTAGTTCATCGTAACAGCCATGAATGTCACCGACGACGATTGTGCGTGATTCCATCCAACCTTCCCCCGCTGAAGATCACAACTACTCAACTTTAAAACTAACAATTCGAGTTCAGGATTTGCAGAATTTCTGAAATCAGCACCTTCTAGAAAGCTCACCAGTACGCATTTAGCCTACCGGCGGCCAACTCCCTCTGGCTTTAGTTCTCTTGCGCTTACAAACGACTCCAGGATACCCTTCTCCGTCAAAATCTTGTCCCATTTTTTATTGCCTAGTATCACCGTCGCCAGCGAGGCCGTGGGCATGTGCTGCTCGACACCCACCAACAAAGCCAGCAGTTCCTCCATGCCGGGATTATGACCAACGAGTAATACAGATTTCCGGTCATCCTCAATTTGCGATGTGATTTCGAGCAACCGCGTGGGGCTGGCTTCGTACACGCGCTGGTCAAAACGCAGTTCAGGCGAACGCCGGGCTGCACGCAGTACGAGATCGATAGTCTGCCTGGCGCGTACCGCTGGGGAACTGATCACTAGATCTATGCTAGTATTCTGCTTTGCAATCAATTTTCCCAACAGTTCGGCCGCTTTTCGTCCCCGGTCGTTGAGAGGTCGTTCAAAGTCCGGAAGAGAGGGATCCTTCCAACTGGATTTTGCGTGCCTCAGCAATAGCAGTGTCTTCATTGAATACTGTTCACCTCCACGTCCCGTTCACATTCGCGTAACATTGTTAAGTCAGAATGCACTCTATGATTACGTATGGTCGACACCGCTTTCCTGGCAAGCTCTTTGTGGTCGAGGGCACAGATGGCAGCGGCAAATCGACGCAGCTCATGTTGATCTATCAATGGCTAAAAGCGGAAGGTTATCCCGTCTTTTTCTCTGAGTGGAACTCTTCTCCGCTGGTCAAGGATACGACTAAACGAGCGAAGAAACGACATCTTTTTACTCCCGCGACCTTTTCCCTTCTACACGCCACGGATTTTGCAGACCGCACCGAGCGCGACATCATCCCCCCATTGAAAGCGGGGGCAATCGTGCTTGCCGATCGTTATATCTATACTGCTTTCGCCCGTGATGCGGCCCGCGGCTGCGATCCGGCGTGGGTGCGCGACGTTTACAAGTTTGCCGTGAAACCCACAATCGCCTTCTTTTTCCGGGCGCCTCTCGACGTTGCTATTGATCGCATAGTTTCAGGCAGGCCCCAGTTAAAATACTACGAGGCTGGTCTCGATATGAGTTGGTCAGAGAATCCCGAAGAGAGTTTCACGCTCTTCCAGGGCAGAATCTTGAGTGAATACGATCGAATGGTTAGTGAGTTTGGGTTAACTCTAGTCGATGCCACGCGGTCCATCGAACAACAACAGCGGGAAGTTCGGCAACTCATCAAGAGTCATCTCGAAAACAGGCGGTTCAGATCCCATTAATAAAAAACTGTTTTACGGCACGCCACTACCACATACTCAGGATGAGGGTTACAGTGGCAAACTGATCGTGATCGAGGGGACCGATGGTGTGGGGCGGTCCACCCAAATCGCTCTGCTGCGCAGTTGGCTGGAGTCGCGAGGCCACCCGGTTGTCGACACGGGAATGACTAGATCAGTTCTTGCCGGGCGCGGAATTAAAGAAGCCAAAACCGGTCACACCCTCGGTCGCCTGACACTGCAGTTATTTTACGCTACAGATTTCGTCGATCGCCTCGAGAACGAAATCTTACCTGCCTTGAGGTCCGGGTTTATCGTGCTCACTGACAGATACATCTACTCAGCAATTGCGCGCGCCGAGGTGCGAGGGATTGATGCGCCATGGATACGCTCGATCTACCAAATTGCTTTGATTCCTGACGCTGTTTTTTATCTTAGGATCAATACAGCGCAAGAACTCATCGAGCGGGTGCTTTCATCTGGTAGCGGGTTTGATTATTGGGAATCCGGCATGGATGTGCACCTCGGTCAGGATTTTTACGATAGCTTTATTGAATACCAAACGCGAATGCTGAAAGTCTTTGACCGCATGACTCAGGAGTATGGTTTTCACGTCCTGGACGCCTCGACTTCGGTACGACGTGTGAGCGCGACACTGAGGCGCGCGGTAAGGCGCATAATCGAAAGCGATCATCCCGTCGAAATGCCACTTGCGAAAGCTTCGAGTTCTCAGAAATGAGGTACGGATGCAGTTTGTGACAGCGGCAAGCGGAGGCAATCAACTACAGAACCCTGGACCGGTAGCGAACTTCATTACCCCCTTCAGTAAGACCATCTCAGGCAAAAATATTGAAACTTGCAGCAATCGACATAGGTTCCAACTCTATTAAGCTGGTAGTTGTCGACGCGGCAGCCAGCGATTCCTTCGCTGTCATAACTCGTGAGAAGGAGTTTGTCAGACTGGGACACCAAACATTGCGCCGGGGACATATCAGTCGCGCGGCCATTGACCGCGCGGTGGAATGTCTACAGCGATTTCGCTCGATTGCCGAGGCCCGCGGTGCTGAGAGCATAATTTCTACAGCTACAGCTTCGGTGCGCGAGGCGAACAACTCGTCTCAGTTTGTCAGGGAAGTCGAACAGAAGAGTGGGATAAAGGTAGAGGTGCTTTCCGGAATCGAAGAGGCGCGGTTGATAGGACTGGCGGCAAGTCAAAGCTATTCCCCTACTGGAGCCACCAACCTGAACATTGATATCGGCGGCGGTTCAACTGAAATCTCCGTGTTTCGTGAGGGAGTCCCGCTTGCGCTCTATTCCGTCGACCTGGGCGCGATTGGTCTAACGGAGAAATTTCTGAAGTCCGACCCTCCAAAAGCTAAAGAACTGGGTGATCTGCGTCATCTGGTTCAGGCCGCATTCGAGCGCCCGGCGCGCGAGTTTCGCAATGCAACCTGGCAGCAAGCCACCGGCACATCCGGAACCATCCTCGCGTTAGGCGCGGCGCTACGTTCGCGCCTGGAGAGTGACTCCCAACGAAAACAACAACCGGCGCAACCCTCGGAGTTTGACATATCCCTGGGACTGCTTTTGCGCTTTAACGTAAGCCTTGCCAGCCTTCCGGTTGCGGAGCGCAAGCGATTGGGCGGGCTCAGCGCTCAGCGGTCCGAGATCGTTATCGCCGGGGGCCAAATACTTGAAGGAGCTATGCGCGCCTTGCGGCTTAACTCGCTGCTGACCTGCGAATGGGCATTGCGCGAAGGTGTCATCATCGATCGTCTCCGAGAACTGGAAGCTGAATCGCGACCACCCGTCTCGCACTTCGCTGATCCCAAATTGCGCAGCGTTCACGCCGTCGGACGTCGCTTTGGCTATGAAGAAGCGCATTCCCTCCAGGTCGCTCGTTTGGCTGAGAAGATCTTTGATAGCCTGGCGCCCGGTGAAGAGCTGACTCGACACCAACGTACTTTGCTGTCCGCGGCGGCGCTGCTTCACGACATCGGTTATCACATCGCCCATGGCTCTCATCACAAGCATGCCCTCTACCTGATAAAAAACTCTGAGTTAACCGGATTCGCTGAAGGTGAACGCGCAGTTATCGCAAACATTGCCCGTTACCACCGCGGTTCCCCCCCCAAAGATCGACACCCGGATTTCGCGGCGCTCAATGCGGCCGATCGCGACTCGGTGGCCCGCCTCGGCGCTATTTTGCGACTCGCCGACGGATTGGACAGAAGTCATGAAAGCCGTGTGCGCGAGCTTGAGTGCGTTGTAGAAGGAAACGCGGTCAAGATAACGGTGCAGAGTGATGTCGATTGCGAAAAAGAAATGATCGAGGCGGAGCGAAGACGACCCCTGTTTGAGCAAGCTTTCAACTGCAGTTTGGCTATCAACGCCAGGAGCACCAAGGCTACGCGCGGATAAATATCTATGGCTAAAGCTAAGAATATTGACGGTATTGAATGCGATGCGGCAACGACCGAGGCCGTGCCACTGGTCTTGAGGCCCAGGCTAGAGGAGATGTGTCTTTTGCGCAAAGCCGCGCTTGATTTCCGAGAGCCGGAAGGTGTCCACGATATGCGCGTCGCCTCGCGTCGCGTGCGCAGCGCCCTTCGAGATTTTGCGCCTCACTTGCGCAAGACAAAAATGGCCGCTTCGACAAAGCAGCTTAAAGAAATTGCCGACAAACTGGGAGTCGTACGCGACTACGATGTGGCAATCATCGCGCTTGAGAAATTGCAGAAGAAGGCTAATCCAGAGATTTCGTCAGGTTTGCAACGGATTGTCGACGATCGAAAAGCCAAGTTGGATCCAGCACGACAAGACTTAGTGCAAGCTTTGAACTATAAGAAGCTCTCCCAACTTGAGCGCAAGTTTAATCAGGCGGTCGCGGGTGCAATTGTCCCTCAGGCGCCTGCCGAAACACCTGCCTCCGCCGCCACCGTCGAGCGGGCTCCCACCTACAAGATGTTTGCCAGATCGACTCTTATTAAACGCCTGAAGGAACTGGAAGCATTAAGTCCCAGTTTGTATGCGCCAGAGAGGGTTAAACCTCTGCACGAAATGCGCATTGCGGCCAAACGCCTCAGATATGCGATGGAGTTGTTTGCTCCCTGTTGGGGGGACCAGTTGGGAGTTTTTTCGCGGCAGGTGGCCCAGATGCAATCATCGCTGGGCGAACTTCATGATTGCGATCTGTGGATTGAACACTTTGGAAAGCGATTATCCAGACTCAAGAAGAAGGCGCGCTCCGAGCGAGCGACTTCCGAAGACGAACGCGACGCAATGATCTGGCTCTTGAGTGACTTTTCCAGATTACGCACTAAGCATTTTCGCGCCGCGTTGGCACTTTGGCACGAATGGGAGGGAAAGGACTTTTGCAATCGCTTGACGGCTACCTTGAGGACTTAGCAGCTTTCCTGGTTCCTATATTCAAGGGTTCCTGGGTTTCAAGTGTGGTCATTAACTTCCGCAGACTGGCTGTGATGAACTCTAAACTGACCCACTACCCGAAGTGTCCACCTCCTGGAAAAAACATTTTCCGGCTGCTATGATGAGCCCATCCCCAAAAGCACAGTAGCGTCCCCCCGGGTCTCAGTTGGGACAAACTAACTTGGCGCCACTGAAACTGCTATTAATCAAAGTCGGTCGCGTAAAAGCTCGGTATCTCTCCATCCGACTTTCTTTTCGTCCGCTTCCATGGAGCTTTACTGCTTGTTAGCGCCAATTCAATACGACGCAATCAAATAAGCGAGGATTCACAATGAAAAAAATCTCTTTCAGCCTTCTCGCCCTACTACTGTCGGTGCAGTTCGGCGCGGCGCAGAAGGTTCCGGTGCAGGAAATCGTCCTGGACAACGGGATGCGCCTGCTGCTGGTGCCCCGCAAGGGCGATCCAAACGTTGCCGCCGGCTGGTTGGCTCGCGTCGGTTCGGTCAATGAGCGTCCGGGTATCACCGGTCTCTCACACCTCTTCGAGCACATGATGTTTAAGGGCACCCATGCCGTGGGCACAAAAAACATCGACGAAAATCTGAAACTCATAAAGGAAATGGACGCCGTGCGCGCCGACCTCCGTCAGGAGGAACAAACGCTCATCCGCAAGGCGCGGCTCGGCGAAATTTCTGACTCAAAAGACCCGAAGCATCGTTCGGAGCGCCACAAAGAACTACTCGCCAAATTTGGCGAGCTCGCCAAACGCGAAAAGGACTTAATGGTCAAGGACGAGTTCGACCGTATCTACACCACCGCGGGCGGCTCCGGCATGAACGCCGGCACCAGCAACGATTTCACCGTCTATTTCATCAACGTCCCGTCGAACAAGCTTGAACTCTGGTTCTGGATGGAATCAGATCGTTTGCGCAATCCCGTCTTCCGTGAGTTTTATTCCGAGCGTGACGTGGTCCACGAAGAACGACGCCTGCGCACCGACAGCACGCCGATTGGCAAGTTTAATGAACAATACGAGTCGATGTTCTGGCAGTCGTCACCATACGGTTGGCCCGTCGTCGGCTGGCCCAGCGATCTCGAAGGCATCACGCGCGAAGAGGCGCTCGACTATTTTGCCGTCAACTACGCGCCCAACAATCTGACTGCCTGCCTCGTCGGCGACGTCGAACCGGCGCGCGCCAAAGAACTCGCTCAGCAATACTTCGGGCGTCTCCCGCGCGGACCTCGTCCGCCCGAACCGGTGCGCACCAGCGAGATGCCTCAACTGGCCGAGAAGCGCATGATCGCCTGGGCTGAAACCGTCCCCCAGGTGCGTGTTCGTTATCACACCGTTGCGGAAGGACACACGGATGATTTCGCGTTAAACATCCTGGGCAGCCTGCTCAGTGGCCGTACCGGACGACTTTACAAGTCGCTGGTGCTGCAACAGGCCGTAGCCAACAGTGCGGGCGCCGGCCAGGACGGTCGCAAGTATGAAGGTTTCTTTGAGTTGTCGGGAGTGGCGAAACCCGGCAAGACGCCGGAGGAAGTGGAGCAAGCGATTTACAAAGAGATTGAACGGATGCAGAAGGAGCTGGTGGACGCGAACGAGCTGCAGAAGGTGAAGAACCAGTATGCCGCCAACAATTTTCGTGGGATCCAATCAAACTTCGGGCTGATGGTCCAGCTCTTACTCCGCGACAACAACCGCGGCTGGGAAACAATCAATACCGATCCCGCGCGCAGCCAGGCCGTGACGCCGGAAGATATCCGTCGCGTAGCCAATACCTACTTCAAACCTGAGAATCGCACCATCGCCATCTACTACACGAAGAAAAAGGCTGACGGGGCTGTGGAAGATCCCGCACTCGCTGGCTTGACCGATCAGGAGAAGACCCAAATCGGTAAGATGAAGGTAATGCTTTCGCAGGCGAAGGCCGAACAGATCAAAACGATGCTTTCCCGGTTCGAACAACAAGCGGGCTCCGCTCCCGCCGATAAACAGAATTTCTTCAAGGTGGTCAAGAAGATGCTGGAAGATCGCCTCAAGCAACTCGAAGGAGGTAGTCAGTAATTATGGGCAACTGCATGGGGAATCTACAGACGAATTTAAAGCCGCTTTCCGCACTTCTGGTTATCACCCTGCTGGCGCTGTCGCCAACAAGCGTACTGGCGCAGACGCAGCAAATTCCCGCGCACCCGCGCGAGTTGAAATACACGACAATGACTTTCACGCCGCCGAAGCGTGAACAGTATCGGCATGTGCTATCAAACGGCGTGGTTGCTTACCTTGTCGAAGATCACGATCTGCCGCTGGTGAACATCTCGACCCTCGTCCGTACCGGCTCATATCTCGACCCGGTAGACAAAGAGGGACTGGCCGCGCTAACCGGCGCCCAAATGCGCGCAGGCGGGACGACCTCGAAGACAGCCGAAGAGTTTGACGAAGCAGCCGATTTTCTGGCAGCCCTCATCTCGAGCAACATCGGCCCACTGCAGGGGATCGCCAGTCTAAATCTCTTGACGAAAGATATCGATCCGGGTTTGGCTCTCTACTTCGACATGCTAAAGAACCCGCGCTTTCAGGAAGACCGCATCAAGCTCGCGAAAAGTCAGATTCTTCAGACCATGGAGCGACGCAACGATAGCACCACTACCATCGAGAATCGTGAGTGGTCGCGTCTGATGTATGGGGCGAACCACTTCTCAGCCAAGCAAGCCACCAAAGCTTCAATCGAACGCCTTACGCGTGAAGACATGCTGGCCTTCCACCAGCGCTACTACCAGCCGGGCGGATTGATGATGGCTGTTTCGGGCGATTTCAACACGAAAGAGATGGTGGCCAAGCTCGATGCGGCGATGAAGGGCTGGCCCGTCAGCAAGCAGCCTCCTCCAGTCGTGCCGAAGACGCCGTACGTGTCTGTCGCCGGTGTCTATGCGGTGCACAAGCCCGACGTGAATCAGGGGCGGGTGAGCATCGGGCACATCGGCGCGATGCGCGACAACCCTGACTCTTACGCACTTACGATCATGAACGATATCCTCGGCGGCGGCGGCTTTACCTCGCGCATCACTTCACGCGTGCGCTCCGACGAAGGGTTGGCTTATAGCGCGGGCTCGAGCTTTGGGTTCGGCGTTTACAATCCCGGCATCTTCCGCGCCTCTTTTCAGTCCAAGAACGCTACGACCTCGCAGGCTATCGATATCACCATGGAAGAGATCAATCGCCTGCGCACGGGTAAAGTCACGGCGGAAGAACTGGAAACTGCCAGGAATTATGCGATCGAAGTTTTCCCGCGCAACTTCGCGACGGCAGCGCAGGTTGCCAACATTTACGCGCAGGATGAATTTACGAAACGCGCGCCTGACTACTGGACCACCTATCGTGATCGCATCCGCGCCATCACTGCTGATGACGTACAGCGCGTGGCCCAGAAATACCTCCAGCCGGACAAGCTGGTCGTGCTCGTCGTGGGCAACATCGACGAGATTAGCAAAGGCAACCCCGATAAGCCGCAATACTCACTCTTGAAAATTGCGAAGGATGGACAGATTCGGCGCATCCCCTTGCCCGATCCTTTAACCTTGATCTATTCGAGCAGTCCGTAAGACGCGCCTCGGAGGGAGCGAAGTTTTTAGGCGGCGGAACCAGACAACAGAGCTTAGAGACATAGTCATGATGCGCTCTTCTTTGCTTTCGGTTCGATATCCACCGCGATTTTCCGCCACCTTCCCTGCTTGAAGCGAATCACGCTCAACGCGCACCGCGTCGCGTGACCGACAAGAATCGCGATCCAGATATCGATCGGATCCAACTCGCCGGCCTGCTGGATCACGAAGCATATGCCCAGGGGCACGATGATCTGCGAGACAATCGAGATGTAGAGCGGGCTCCTGGTGTCTCCCGTCCCCTGCAATCCACCTGTATACGTAAGTGCGACGGCGATGAAGAGGCCTGAAACGCTCAATACGCGCAGAAGTTGGACACCGATCTCGACGACGCCCGGTTCAGTCATGCCGAAGATGGCGAGCAGTTGTCGCGGGAAGAACAGGAAAAAGATTCCGATGAACGCCGCGCCCGCGAACCCAAAGCGGGCAGCCACGTGCACCGCCGCGTTGGCCCGGTCGGGATGGCCCGCGCCGAGGTTCTGTCCGGCGACAGCCGCAGCCGCGCCCATCAGACCGATCGAGGTCCAGGTGATCAGAGAGAAGAGTTGTGAATAGGAGATGGCGAATGCCGCTTGCGCCTCCGCGCTTTGAGCAAGCGAACCGATAAACGCGAGCATGAATACTCCACCTACGTTCATCGCGATTCCCTGAATGCCGGTCGGCAGGCCAAATCGGAAGAGCGACCTGATGATGGTCCAATCTGGACCGAAGCCCCCACCGCCTGGGCCGCGTGGGATCGACACTACCCAGCTGCCGCTCCACAGCTTCCAGAGCGAGTACACCGCCACGAGCCCCGACGCTATCACGGTGCCCATCGCCGAGCCGGCAGTACCGAACGGCGGGATAGGACCCAACCCGCGAATGAGGATCAGGTTCAGCACGAGGTTCAGCACGGTCATTGCGATGCCGAGGATCATCGGAGTGCGGGCGTCTCCGGCAGAGCGCAGCGCGCCGCTCAGCATAAAGAAAAGGAGCATCCCGATGCTGAAGAGGAACATGATGCGCAGGAACGGCAGCGCTTCCGCCTTAACTTCCGGCGCGGCATTGACCAGATCGAGCAGCCAGGGCGAGAGGAAATACCCAACCGGCGCCATTATCAGCAGAGAGATCCCGATTGCGGTGAGGAATGCCTGATAAACCGTGCGGTTGACCTTGTCTTCCTCACCGGCGCCGGCAAAGCGAGCTACGAGCACGCTCATGCCGGTAAATAGCGAGGTGATGAAGACGATAACCACGATGAAGATCTGCCACGCCACGCCAATCGCCGCGTTCCCCGTGAAGCCGACGAGATGGCCGACGAGCGCGTGATCGACTATTCCCTGCAATCCGCCGACGATATTCGTGAGCATCGTCGGCCAGGCGATTTTCCAGACTGCGGACCGCAGCGGTCCCTCGACGATGGACCTGTCGTAGCGTCCCTTTCCCCGCGGCGACGGTCTCGCATGAGGTCCGGGTGGCCCGGGTATCACGGCTGCGCTCGAAGGAGCGACCTGTTCGGAGACGTTGGTCATAAGTATTAGCAATTACTGTATCACGCCGAATCCAGGGTGCCGTTACTCCCGGAGGCCCACACGAACCTGCAAACATAAGCCACTTAAGAATGGCCGTCCTAATTTGAGAGTTGATTTGGTGGTACAAACGATCCACAAAAGGGACTGTGAGGTGGGTGAACCCGACGGAAAACTATTGGGTCCGCGCGCGGCCGGAACAGATGGCCAGGACGTTCCGCTAGGTCATTTGCGATTTTTGATTTCCCGATTGGAAGACTTCTCGGTCTCAAGCTTAGGGCAAGAAAAGAAACACGATCCACGAATTAACACGAAGTTACACGAATAGATTTCGTGGTGGTTCGTGTAATTTGGTGGATCGTTTGTTTTTGCCCAACGAGTTCTCTATTTTGATTACTCTTAGACCACCAGGGGCACCAACAAAAGACAAAGCCCCCGGCGAAATATTCCACCCGGGGGCTTTCTATCCATCGCAGTTATTTGCGAGCTTGAATTAGTAACGCGAGCCGCCGTTGCGTCCCCCGCCACCGCCGCCGCGATCTTCGCGTGGCTTGGCTTCGTTGACGTTCAGCGTCCGTCCGCCCAAATCCGTGCCGTTGAACTGCTGGATAGCAGCCGCGCCTTCTTCCTTCGTTGACATCTCAACGAAGCCGAAGCCGCGCGATCGGCCCGTCTCGCGATCTTCAATCAAGGATACGCTTTCGACCGTGCCCGCCTTGGCGAACATCTCTTGCAGATCTTCTTTGGAAGTCTCAAAAGAAAGATTACCGACATATAGTTTCGTACTCATAGTGTTTTACCTTTTTCCCCGATGGGATCTTCCCGTCCGAACTTCTTCTTCGGGGACTCAACAGAAGCGCATGCGGAACATGGCAGCTTCCCAATTTGCTAAGGACGTTGGGATTACATATCCATGCCGCCGGGCAGCGCCCGTGGCTTATCATCTTCCTGTAGCTCAGAAATGAGGGCCTCGGTTGTCAGCATTAAGCCGGCGATTGATGCGGCGTTTTGCAACGCGCAACGCGTGACTTTCGCGGGATCGATGATCCCGGCTGCAACAAGGTCCTCAAAAGTTTCAGTAGCGGCGTTGTAGCCAAAGTTGGCGTCTTTGTTGGCGCGAACTTTCTCTACTATTACCGCGCCTTCTTTGCCGGCGTTCTGTACGATCTGACGCAACGGCTCTTCAAGCGCGCGCTTCACGATGTTTACGCCAATTTGCTCGTCGGGGTCGCCGGTGGTTTCACCATCCTCGTCCGCTGCAAAGATTATGAACTTGTCCAACGCCTTCGCGGCACGAATCAGGGCGACGCCGCCGCCGGCGACTATGCCTTCTTCAACGGCCGCGCGAGTCGCGTTCATCGCGTCTTCAACGCGCGCTTTCTTTTCTTTCAATTCAGTTTCCGTGGCCGCGCCCACGCGGATCACGGCGACTCCACCAACCAGCTTCGCGAGTCGCTCCTGAAGTTTCTCGCGGTCGTAGTCTGACGAGCTATCTTCAATCTGGGCCTTTAGCGTTTTCACGCGACCTTTTAACTCGTCTGTGCTGCCAGCGCCATCGATGATGATCGTGTTGTCTTTGTTGATCGTTACCTTCTTGGCGCGTCCCAGCTCCTCGACTTTGACGTTCTCGAGTTTGATGCCGAGGTCTTCACTAATGACCTTGCCGCCGGTCAGCACCGCAATGTCCTGCAGCAACTCCTTGCGTCGATCGCCAAAACCGGGCGCTTTGGCTGCGGCCACGTTGATCGTGCCGCGCAATTTGTTAACCACGAGAGTTGCGAGGGCTTCCCCTTCAATGTCTTCCGCGATGATCAGAATGGGCTTACCCAACTTGGCGACCTGTTCCAAAATCGGCAGTAAGTCCCTCATTGAAGTAATCTTCTTTTCGCTCAGCAAAATCACCGGATCCTCGAGCACAGCTTCCATTTTCTCGGCGTCGGTAATGAAGTATGGCGACAGGTAGCCGCGATCAAACTGCATCCCTTCGACGAATTCCAAATCCGTCTCCATCGTCTTCGCGTCTTCAACCGTAATCACTCCGTCTTTGCCGACCTTGGCCATCGCTTCGGCAATCAATTCGCCGATCGCTGAATCGCCGTTGGCCGAAATCGTGCCGACTTGCGCAATCATATCGCCCGCAACCGGCTTAGACAGTTTCTTAATCGCCGCAACCGCGCGCTCAACCGCTTTGTCGATCCCGCGCTTCAGAGCCATCGGGTTTGCGCCCGCGGCGACGGTTTTCACACCCTCGCGATAAATCGCCTGCGCCAGGACGGTGGCGGTGGTTGTACCATCGCCAGCAACGTCCGAAGTCTTCGACGCTACCTCGCGCACCATCTGGGCGCCCATGTTTTCCATTGCGTCTTTGAGGTCAATCTCTTTCGCCACGGTTACGCCATCTTTGGTGATCGTCGGGCTACCATAGGATTTACCAAGAACGACGTTACGTCCTTTGGGACCGAGCGTGATTCTCACTGCGTCAGCGAGTTGATTGACGCCACGCAGAATTGCCGCCCGAGACTCTTCACCATGAACTATTTGCTTTGCCATAATTTTTATCTTTCTCCTAAACCAAGACTGTATTTCAATGCCGGACAATCAGCCACAGATGAACACAGAAAGCCACGGATAAAGCCAGGTTGATATATTTGTTTGAATCTGTGCGTTTCCGGGTTCATCTGTGGCTCAAACTATTTGGCGCTCTTCTTGCCAGCTGCAGCACCCGCGCGGGTAATGATTCCGAGAACCTCGTCCTCGCGCATAATCAACAGGTCTTCACCGTCGATCTTAATCTCCGAACTGCTGTACTTGCCAAACAGGATCCGGTCGCCCTTCTTAACATCCAACGGTTGGCGGGTTCCGTCTTCCTTGTATTTCCCTTCTCCGGCCGCGATTACTTCGCCCTCCTGGGGCTTTTCTTTCGCGCTGTCGGGGATAATGATGCCGCCGCGAATCTGCTCGCCTTCATCAATGCGCCTCACGATCACGCGGTCATGTAATGGTGTGATATTAGTCTTCATATTCTGATTGTCTTCCATATGGGCTTCTATAGATTCCTTAGGCAGCCCTCTCCTGGGAGTGCGGTGCCTTGTCTCAGCGGTCTGGCCTTTGCGAGACAAAGCACTCAGCACCTTCCGGGGGACTGGCTGGGGAACGTATGATGCTTTGGCCTTCTTGGTGATTGAGCTGTGGATTATCAGGTGATCTGGAAGATACCAGAGGAGCTGAGAGCGGAGTAAGCTGGACTCGGTTCGTGACCCACCTTACGCTAACTTTCTCTATATGTCAAAT
>JALZJF010000008.1 GCA_030859905.1 Acidobacteriota bacterium | reverse complement strand
CAAATCCTGCGCTTCGATTCGCTGCCTTCGACAAATCTCGAAGCAGCCCGGCGGGCCATTGAAGGCGCTGCGGAGGGACTTTGCGTTGTCGCGAGTGAGCAGACTGCCGGCCGCGGACGGTTACAACGACAATGGATATCCCCGAAGGGCGCAGGTTTGTATTTCAGTGTGGTCCTGAGGCCGCGCATCCCACAGAGCAGTTGGCCGTTGATTACTCTTGCTGCCGCGCTCGCGGTGCATGATGCTTTGCTCGAAGCGTATTCACTGAAGACAGATATCAAGTGGCCCAATGACATCCTGTCAAATAATCGCAAACTCTGCGGGATACTGGCGGAGACGGTGGACACGAAAGTGGGGCGCGCCCTCGTGCTGGGCATCGGTATTAATCTGACAAGCTCAGGGTTTCCGCCTGAAGTGCAGGAGATGGCTACCTCCGTGCAATTAGAGACGGGTAAGGCGCCGGATCTGGAGGTCGTCTTGCGAAGCCTTATGATTGCGATCGAGCTGCGCTATGAGATGTTACAGTCAGTGAGTGGTAGAGAAGACATCCTTCGGGAATGGTCGGTTCGATCCACATATGCGAGCGGAAAACGAATACGAGTTACCAATGGGCAGGAATTTCTGGAAGGAACCACGCGCGGGCTTGAAAGTGATGGGGCACTGCGTGTGGAGACTGATGAGGGTGAGGTCCGTATTGTTCGAGCCGGAGATGTCACGGTACTGCGTACGCTCGCTGGGTAGTCACAGCTCCGTTAGGAGCGAAATGTTCCTGGTCGGGGGCATGTCGGACTAGGAACATGTCGCTCCTTTGGAGCTGGCGGAGTGTGTTAAAGACCGCTTTCTATAAATATCCGGTCTCTACGGAACTGGTCGCGCAACAGGAACAAGTTGCTCCTGACGCAGTCTGGGTTCGTTGGTTTGACAGCCGTTCCTAAAAACATTCGGCTCCTACGGAGCTAGCTTTAATAAAGAACTCGACAACCTGCTGAGCAAGCCTCAGTATGCGTTTAAAGCCAGGGAATCGGAGCACTTCTGCGCAGTGGAAATGGAGCGGCGACCGCAGGCCGCCTGATAGAGCAATTCTTAAGAGAATCGCAAAGGAAAGGAATAACCAACGAAGATCTCGCCTATGCTTCTCGTAATTGACGTCGGAAATACCAATACTTCTTTGGGTGTCTACCGTGGTGCTGAGCTGGTGGCCCATTGGCGCCTGACCACCAACCGCGCGCGCACCGTTGACGAGTATGGTGTCCACGCGCGCAACCTGTTCGAGCTTGCCAGCCTCGACTTCCAGGCCATAGACGCGATCTCAATCGCCTCAGTAGTACCGCCGCTAAACTACACATTGAAGACGATGGCCGAGACCTACTTTCATTTGACGCCATTCTTCGTGGACCACACCGTCGACACCGGAGTCCGGATTCTTTACCAGCCCGCTGCAGATGTAGGCGCCGACAGAATTGTGGATGCGGTAGCTGCCATTCAAAAGTATGGCGCACCATGCATCGTCGTCGACTTTGGCACGGCCACCACCTTCAATGCTATCAACTCGGAAGGCGAATATCTCGGCGGCGTGATTACTCCGGGAATTATGATTTCCTCTGACGCTTTATTTGATCGGACGGCGAAGCTGCCGCGTGTGGACATCAAACGACCGCAGAAAGTTATCGGATCATCAACAATCAGCGCGATGCAGTCAGGACTCTATCATGGCTACGTGGGTTTGGTTGATGGAGTGTTGCGCAAGATGCTCGAGGAAATGGGTGGCAGGGCTCGTGTGATTGCTACTGGGGGACTGGCTTCTTTGATTGCCACTGGTTCGGAGTTTATCGAACTGGTTGATGACACCCTGACATTGGAAGGGCTGAGGCTGGTGTACGAACGGAATTCAAGTTCGGAGTCCAATGTCCAACGTCCAATGTCCAAAGTCTAAAACCATGCTTGAAGAGTATGAGCGGCTTTTGGTGAGACGTTGATCTAGGCATTGGACATTGGACATTGGACTTTGGACATTGGCCCATTGAACTACTTCAATTACTTCACCGAAATCGAAGACGCCTTCGTTCGCCGCCGCGGTAAGCATCTCCTCGTCAGCTCCATTGATTGGGCTCTCATAGAAACTTGGAAAGAGATGGGTGTTCCACTTCACGTCGCACTTCGCGGAGTCGAGAAGGCCTTCGATTCGTGGGAAGCAAAGCCTCGCAAACGCAGCGTCAAGACTCTTCTTTATTGCCAGGAAGAAGTCGAGGCTCAGTACGCCGAGTGGTTAGAGGCTCACGTCGGAGCCGAAACGGGTACTGACGGTGAGGCGGAAGCTGCGGCCGGAAATAGGGATGAAGGTTTGCCGTTTCCGCGGCAGACGATCCTGGAGCACTTGCGGCGAGGAAGATCAGCTCTGGCGCAGGCGTTCGGAGAACGAAAGCGATTGCCCGAAGATGATTTCACTGACGCGCTAACAAGGGCTGCCAGCCTGCTGGAAGAGTTGGAACGAGACTTCAAAGAGTCATCGACTGCAGATGCGCAGAAACTCGAAGTCTCACTGACCGGGCTGGAGCGAATGCTGAGCGACGCAATTCGTTCGGTTGTTCCTGCGGATCAACTCGAAGCAGTCACCAAAACAGTCAAAGAACAGTTGCGGCCCTATCGGAAACATATGGACGCTGCAGTCTACGAACAGACTTTCGATAACTTACTGCTAAAGGGTCTGCGTGAGCAGTTTGCAGTGCCCCGGCTTAGTCTGTTTTATTTGTGAAGACCATGTCAGAACCGCGAGCAGTGGCGACCGGGTCACAACTCAGTGATCCCAAAAAGGACGACTCAAGGCCCCGCCAAATTGCGGGTGAGGAAGGGGGCAAAGCGGAGCGCGCCCCCGCTCAAGATTCGCAGTCGCTTCACCTTGAATTGACAATTCAAACCCAGCAAATCTGCGGCTTGAAGCGGGGGCGCGCTCCGCTTTGCCCCTTCCTCACCTGCAAATTACCGTCGGGCCCTTTCGAGTTGTGACCCAGTCACTACCGTTCGCGGTTCTGACAGAGCCGAGGCATTAATGTGGGACGGCAATTTAAACCCCAGTTCGCGAGACGTGAATTCAACTGACGACCTGGAGCCCTTACCAACTCTCGTGGTGGAAATTGAGCGCCTGCTTCCGGGCGGCGTGGGGTTGGCGCACGCCGAAGGACTGACGCTGTTCGTGTCACTCGCTGCGCCTGGTGACATGGTGCGCGTGCAAATCGAACGCCGGCGAGGTAAGGTTAGCTTTGCTTCAATCATCGAGGTCATCAAACCCTCGCCGGCGCGCGTTGAGCCTCCCTGTCCTTACTTCGGTCGTTGTGGCGGCTGTGATTTTCAGCAACTGAATTATGAAACGCAGCTACAAGCGAAAGTAGAGATTATTCGCGATTGCCTCCGCCGCATTGCCAACATCGCAGACCCCCCAGAGATTGCGATTCATCCGTCGCCCAAGCAGTGGCAATACCGCGCTCGCGCGAACTGGCAATTTGATCCGCACACAAGATACTTAGGCTATTTCGAGGCGGGTTCGCATCGTGTATGTGATGTGGAGGTATGCGCAGTTCTGGTTCCCGATCTACAGAATACTTTGGAAGATCTGCGCGCACAGATTCGGAACGACTCATTTCCCACGGTGAAGAATGTCGAAGTCGTAGCCGGTGACGAGGGAGTTTCTATGGCGCCGGGTGGGGGCGGTTTCGCGACAAAGAATGTTAGTCGCAGAATTGGAGATGAGGCTTACCATTTTAGTGCCGATGCTTTTTTCCAGGTTAATCATGAACTGCTGGAGCCACTAATCCACGAAGCGGCTGGCAATGCGCGAGGTGCAGTTGCCATGGATCTGTATTGCGGCGTGGGGTTATTTACAGTTCCTCTCGCTCGCGGCTTTGAACGCGTTGTGGGCGTGGAATCAAATCCAACTGCCGCCCGGTTTGCGCGACTGAATCTACGGAACGCTCAGCTTGAGAGCGCAAGGATTATCACTGCGCGTGTGGGCGAGTGGTTGAATAGCCAGTCACTTGAATCCGAAGCGATCGATTTCCTGCTGCTCGATCCGCCGCGCGCCGGTGCGGAAAATAGCGTGATTAAAGGAATTCTAGCGCGGCGTCCGCGTCAGATTTCCTACGTCTCATGTGACCCCGCCACCCTGGCGCGTGATCTCAAGAAACTCCTGGCCGCCGGATACTTTCTTGACTCTGTCGCGGCATTTGATATGTTCCCCCAGACTCATCACGTGGAAACCGTCGTGCGCCTGGCGGCCAGATTCTAGATTTGAGATCTCGGATCTCAAATCCGACTCAAAGATGCAAACTGCTCCTCACCAGCAACCGTTTGTAGCTCATCCTCTAGCTTGCCTTGCCGGTGCGTTCGCCGCGGGAATTCTGGGTGCGCACTTTTTCTCAGTGCCGATCTTTCTTTTAATCCTCGTTTGCTTACTGGCGTCGCTACTTGCGTCGATCTATCTGTGCCAACAAAAACCAGGCGCCTCCACACTTTTCGTCACGATCGCTTTCCTGCTAGCCGGCGCCGGTCTGGCTGCGATGGAAAAGCTAAGTGTTAGCTCCGATAGATTGCAGCTCCTCATTGATCACGGAACGATCGCTGCCGGCGAGCCAGTTGAATTAACTGGCGTGCTGGAGCGCAACCCCGAATCAGCTCCCTGGGCCTTCTATCTAGCGCTTCGTGCGGAGCGTCTCCGACTGAAGGACGAGGAGAAGATCGTCTCCGGAGTTGCCACGCTGCTGTTGCCGGTTCATGAAAAGACCGCTGAGGAAGATTACCAAAGACTGGAGTTGCGTTACGGAGCGCGGGTGCGCGTGATGACCGTTCTTAACCGCACCGACAACTTTCGAAATCCGGGAGGCTCCAAGTTCACTGAATATTTGGAGCGCAAAGGCTATGACGCTTCAGGTTATGTGAAGAGCCCGCTGCTGATTGAACGCCTGGATGATGACCCGGTGTTTCTGCCCCTCGCCTGGCTCTATCAATGGCGTCAGCGGCTGGAGACTCAGATCGTTGCGCATTTTTCACCTGATACGGCAGGCGTTCTCCTCGCCTCGCTGCTGGGCAATCGCTATTTTCTTTCGCAGGCAACTGCTGAACGTTTTCGCGAAGGCGGAACCTTCCATGTGCTGGTCATCAGTGGCATGCACATAAGTTTCATCGGTGGTGTGGTATTTCTGCTGGCTCGTCGGATTACCAAAAACACGGTCTGGCAGTTTCTATTGGCTACCACGATCCTCTGGAGTTACGCTTTAGCCGTTGGCGCTGAGACATCAGTTGTGCGCGCTGCTTTGATGTTTACGTTAATTGCATTTGCGCCGATCGTCTCGCGCAGGGGCGCCCCGTTGAATTCACTGGGCGCCGCGGCGTTGGTCTTACTCGTCTGGCGGCCGGGCGATTTATTTGATCCTTCATTTCAATTGACCTTCTTATCGGTGCTGGCGATTGTGATTTTCTGCTGGCCACTGTTGCAGCGAATTTCGCAAGTTGGCTCATGGCGCCCTACCCGCGAGACCCCTTACCCTCCCGCTTGCTCTGCCTGGCTGAGAAGCTTTTCCGAGTCGCTCTTTTGGAGTGACCGAAACTGGAAAAAGGAGATAGCGAGGCTAAACTACAGCTACAAGCTATTCAAGACACCAATCGCAGGTATATTAGAACGTTATTATCTACAGCGGCCGCTACGTTACGCATTGGGAGCCATGGTTGTGTCCTTCAGCGTCCAGATCACAATGCTGCCCTTGCTCATCGTCTACTTTCATCGAGTCTCTATCTCGTCGCTCATTCTCAACGTGGGCGTTAGTGTCCTGATGGCGGTGCTGGCCCTGGCGGCCGTTGTCGGATTAGTCGTCGAGCAGGTCAGCGCAGCGGTCGCCACACCGTTTTTCGGACTGGCTAATGGCCTCAACTGGTTGATGATCCACAGTGTCGATCCTTTTACGTGGTGGGGAATCGCATCGGTGCGACTACCGGCGTACTCCGGTTGGCCCACCTTGATCTATCTCCTGTACTGTTTGCCTCTGGTGGCTCTCGCAGTTTCACTTTCCTGTTGGAACCCGGTGGGTCCGCCAACTTTGGTGAACGGAAGGCGAGCATCGCGGGTAGTCCAGGGCGCAATACTAGCCCAGGTGATTCTACTCGCCACGATTATCCTGCACCCCCTTAGCGCCGGCCGCTCCGATGGACGACTGCGCGTAGACTTCATAGACGTCGGTCAGGGGGACTCGGCGTTGATTACGATGCCTGATGGAACAACGCTCCTTGTGGATGGTGGCGGCAGACGGGATTTCTTCAGCAAGGACGGTACGCGCGATGCGGACGACCAGGAAGGGTTTGCCCGCGACACGCGCAGTGTCGGAGAGGCAGTAGTGTCGGAATATTTGTGGTGGCGCGGCCTGGATCGGATCGATTACATAGTTGCAACTCACGCCGACGCGGATCATATTGATGGTCTGAACGACGTAGCGCGGAATTTTTCAGTGCGTAATGCTCTCGTGGCCCGAACCTCAAGCAAGGATCCTGAATTCGTGAAGTTCTACGACACCGCGACTGCAAAAGGACTTCCCATAACCGTAGTTGGTGCGGGAGATGTTCTGCGATTCAATGGCACGACCGCTTCAGTGCTGTGGCCCCGCGCACGAGCGAAATCTGAAACGCGATCCCAAAACAACGATTCAATAGTGCTGCGCTTGCAATTCGGCGAACGATCATTTCTTCTCACTGGCGACATCGAGAGTTTGGCAGAGGCTGCGCTGCTCTCGGGGGAGCCTGGTTTTCCGGTGGATGTGGTAAAGGTGGCGCACCACGGCAGCAAGACTTCATCGACGTATGGGTTCGTCGTCGCCACTCGTCCGAAGTTAGCCGTAATCTCGGTTGGTCAGAATTCAATGTTTGGCCATCCACACAGGGAAGTCGTGGAGCGCTGGCAGAGCAAGGGCGCGGAGGTATTAACTACGGGCAAGAGCGGGATGATTACCGTGACGACCGATGGCCAGGAGCTTCGGCTGGAGACTTTTGTAAGAGTGCCGGGGCAATAGGTTCGGAACGGGCAAGTTATTAGTTGAACCCTTCAACGAGCCTGCGGAGCTGGCGAAAGCATAGAGCCTGGGGCGTGAGCCCCAGGATCATGCGAGTAAGGTCCTGAGCCCGTGAAACGGGTGACAGTGCCTACAAACTCATCGTCTACGATTGGTCCTAATCGTCTCCGCTTTCGCCCGCTCCCACGGGCTTGGCGTTGATACGAGGGCTTACCCTGGGGCTCACGCCCCAGGCTCTATTCTGCCGAGAGGGTAAGGGAGAGGCCGAAGGCCACTCCCTCCCCGTTGTCGCAATGGGGTTGATTCCCCATATTTACCGGCGTGACTGTTTCAGTCACCGGGCGACCCCCCAGCGATTGCCCCTTTG
>JALZJF010000007.1 GCA_030859905.1 Acidobacteriota bacterium | reverse complement strand
CTGGCAATCGAAAGAGCCAGAGCGGAAACTCTACCCCTAAGGGTGGCGGAGAAAGGCGGAGTTGAACAAAGGTTGCGAGGTGAAGCGTAAGACGCTGAATCTGGTAGTTAGCCCCGTTATCGTGGTGAATTCGGGCGGGCCGAATCCTTTGTGGTAGACGCAGGCAACAAGGGCCAAAGCGCTAATGACGAGTGAAGGCCTTCCGCTCCGGGGTCGCAGACAGCATCGAGCAACACAGAGTGAACCTGAACGAGCCAGGCTGGTCATCAAGTTCTTGGCGGGGAGTGAACACCGTCGAGTATGCCGGACCAACAGTAAAAAGGAGGGCGGCAAAGGACAATGGCTAGGGATGGAGGCCGGGATAGCGATGAAGCCGGGTAATGCCGGTGGAGTGAAGGCCTCCACAGCTTTCGATCGTGGGTGGACAAACATCTGCTACACGCAGAGGTAGAAAGAAGATGGCAAGAGACCTAACACGAATAGGGGAGCGGGCGCGGCGGATGAGAGAGGAGCGATTCACATCGCTTTATCACTATGTGACCGACCAGGAACATCTGCGAGCCTGCTATGCGGAGCTGAGCGCGAAGAGCGCGCCAGGAATAGACGGAGTAGGGAAAGAAGAATATGGGGCCAACCTTGAGAGCAAACTTAAGGAGCTAAGCGAGCGGTTGGGGCGGATGGGCTATCGGCCGCAACCAGTGAAGCGGGTCTATATTCCGAAACCGGGCACGAGCAAGCAGCGACCGTTAGGGATGCTGTGCTTTGAGGACAAGCTGGTGAATGTGGCGCTGGTGCGGGTGCTGGAGCAGATATACGAAGCGGACTTTGCAGAAAGTTCGTATGGGTATCGGCCCGGGCGCACGCAACACCAGGCATTGGACCAACTTGGGCGCACTATCCAGCAGCGGAAAGTAAGCTATGTAGTTGAGGCGGACATCAAGGGCTTCTTCGACCATGTTAATCAAGAATGGCTGATAAAGTTCCTGGGCCACCGCATCGGCGATGAGCGGATTCTGCGGCTGATAGTACGGATGCTGAAAAGCGGAGTGTTGGAAGACGGGTTGGTAAGAGCGAGTGACGAAGGAGTGCCGCAAGGCGCGAACTTGTCACCGCTGCTATCGAACGTGTACCTGCACTACGCGCTCGACCTCTGGTTCGAGCGGCGGTTCAAAGGGAAGTGCCGGGGAGAGGCCTACTACTTTCGGTACGCGGACGACTTCCTGGCCTGCTTTCAATATCGCGAGGACGCGGAAGCGTTTCGCAAAGAGTTGGAGGCGAGGCTGGGGCAGTTTCACTTGGAGTTAGAACCAAGCAAGACGAGACTGCTGGAGTTTGGCCGCTTTGCTGCGGAAAGTGCTCGGCGTCGTGGCCGGAGGCCTGAGACTTTTGATTTTCTGGGCTTCACGCATTATTGCGGGCAGACGGGCGACGGGCGCTTCAAGGTGAAGCGGAAGACCTCGAAGAAGAAGTACCGGGCGAAACTGAAAGAGGTGAAGGAATGGCTACAGCGAGAGCGCAGCCGCTTAAAGAAAGGCGAACTCTTGCGCCGGGCCAAACTGAAACTGGTGGGGCATCTGAACTACTACGGCATCACGGACAACTGGGAGATGTGCAACGCGTTCAGAATCGAGGTGACGCGGCTTACGTACCACTGGCTGAACCGGCAAAGTCAGAAACGGAGCTACGATTGGGAGCGGTTCAATGACGCTCTCGCCTGGGTTAGGTGGCCAGCAGTGCACATCAAACATCAGTTGAACACGTTCCGCTACTTACCGGCCCTGAAGGGAGGCTGAAGAGCCGGATGCTGGGAAATCCGCTTGTCCGGTTCTGTGAGGGACGAGGCGGCAACTGGACGAAGGGTGTTAACTCACCCACTACGTTTAGGGAGCACCTCGTCTACTCGACCGAAATAGCACGAATTAAGGTTTTCACTTAGTGCGGTTTCGTGTGACTGCGTGGATCGTGTTTGTTTTTCAGCAGCCTGCTAGGCGATCCACGAAATGACACGAACCGACACGAAATTTTGTTAGTGCCATTTCGTGTGACTTCGTAGATCGTATCTGACGCTACGTTTGTTTGGTAAGCGCCGGACCGTCAAATTAGGGCGCTCTCCCTCTAACAACTCTGCTTTGGAACTGGCTCCAATTTTTGATGACTCTTCAATACTCCTATCCAAATTTTTGTATTCCTAATCGAAACTTCGGACTATAATGTTGTTCTGAAAAATCGTCGAACTTCCTAAGGCCTACGGTTTGAGTAGTTTAAGTTTCACGCCTGCCACTTGTTTCGAGCGGAATAATATCTGCAAGGAATAAAGTGAACACAAAGTCTTTGACTGGCTAAGGCCCTTGCGGGTGCCCGAAATTGTTGCCAGGCAGCCAGTCTGCTGATTGGAACCATTTCGAACTAGAGCAGCTTGGTGCTGTCGATCTCACAGTCCAGCAGGGAATTCAGAAGCTGAGTTCCTGCAAGAACCGGATAAATACTTCGCATCGGTCGTTCTTGGATCAATAAGGCGACCCCAAGATCTCAAACATCTTCGAATCGGAGGGACCCCCCATGAAAAGCCAGAGCTTTCTGGGAAGCCGCCTAATTCTAGTCCTGAGCGCGCTTCTTGTAGTCCTAGCGTCTTCAATTACCGCCTTTGCCCAGGGCAACACCTCGTTGCGCGGCACTGTGACCGATCCCCAGGGCAATACAATCGCGGGAGCGACGGTGACCCTGACTAATCCCGGGACGAGTACCTCGCGTACGGCGACCACCAACGATGCCGGCGTTTTCGCCTTTGATCTAATCCAATCTGGCGACTACCGCCTTGAGGTTGAGGCGAAAGGATTCAAGAAGGGGATCGTGACAGACATACAAGCGCTCGTTGCCAGGCCGACAACGGTGGATGTACAGATGGAACTTGGGAACGTCGCAGAATCCGTTACAGTGGCAGCAGGGGCTGGCGATATACTGATCAATCGCGATGATGGCACCCTTGGCAACAACTTCGTCGGTCAGCAGATCAGACAGCTGCCGCTCGAGTCGAGAAATGTGTTGGGACTTTTGACGCTGCAGCCAGCAGTAACCCCCTCGGGCTACGTGGCCGGGGCACGAAGCGACCAGTCAAACATCACGCTTGACGGAGTTGACATAAACGAGGCCCAAACTAACTCAATTAACAGTCCCGTTTTAAGGCTTAATGCAGAGGCGATTGAGGAATTCCGCGTCACTACGTCAAACGCGAACTCTTCGGCGGGCCGTTCTTCTGGCGCCCAGATCTCGCTGGTAACGAAGGGCGGAACTAACGACTTCCATGGGGCGCTTTTTCTGTCGCATCGCAATACGGTGACGACCGCAAACGATTTCTTTAATAACAGGATCGGCCTGAAAAGACCGGTCTTGCTACGCAATGTTTTTGGCGGCGCAGTTGGCGGGCCCATAATCAGGGAACGCACATTCTTCTTCTACAGCTACGAAGGACGGCGTGATGCTAGCCAGGAACCGGCAGGAGCCCAGACCGTACCCTTGGCGAGCCTGGGACGGGGTGAGCTTCGGTACCGCAATCCTTCGGGAGGAATCACGACTCTGACCACGGCGCAGTTGAACACGATTTTCCCATCAGTTGGAATCAACCCGCTGGCGGTTTCGGCACTGGCGGCCGCGGCGGCCAGTTACCCTGCGAACGATCTCACGATAGGCGACGGGCTAAACACAGGTGGTTTTCGCTTCAACGCTCCGCGGCCTGTAGAGAACAACTCCCACTCGGCAAGATTCGACTTTAACCTTACCGGCGCTCAGAAGTTATTCGCGCGAGGAAACTACATTTACGATCTACAGGGTGGCATTCCGGCTTTCCCGGACACCCCGAAGCCGAACTTCTGGAATCACCCCTATGGCTTCGTTGTCGGTCACGACTGGACGATCAACAACAGTCTGGTTAACAACTTTCGCTACGGATTGACTCGTCAGGCTTTCAGTTCGCAGGGCGACTCTTCTGAGAACGCGGTCTCGTTCCGCTTCGTTTTCTCACCCCTCCTCTTCTCCAGAACATTGACGCGCACGACTCCCGTCCACAACTTCACCAACGACATTTCCTGGATCACGGGCGACCACAACTTCCAGTTCGGAACCAACATTCGGATCATCCGGAACCAGCGAAATTCTTTTGGCAATGCGTTCGATACAGCGATTACCAATCCATCGTTCTATTTTGGATCGGGTACCCTGGAGTCGAATGCCATTACCGCCTTCTCGCCAATTGGTGCGGGTGTTTCTGATGTCCAGAACGCCGTTACGGCGCTAATTGGACGCTTTTCACAGTACTCCGCGCGCTTCACTTTTGGCAGTGACGGCAGTTTGTTGCCAAGCGGTACCGGCGCGGAACGTACATTCGCCACTGAGGAGTATGACGTCTACGCCCAGGACTCCTGGAGGATTCGACCTAATCTTACTCTGAACCTCGGCTTGCGATATGGTTTGAGCCGTCCGGTTTACGAGACTCAGGGGTTCGAAACTACGCCAAACATTCCCTTGTCCGAGTATTTTCGTCGCCGCCTGGCAGCCGCTGCGGCAGGGCGACCTTATAACGAGCTCATCACCGTGAACCGAACCGGCCCGGCTAATGGCGGCCCGCCGATTTATCCCTGGGACAAGAATAACTTCCAGCCGCGTATCTCTCTTGCCTGGTCGCCCAACCCCAAGGGCGGGTGGCTGCGATCGTTATTTGGCGCGGAGAACCAGTCAGTTATTCGTGGTGGGTTTGCGATCACGAATGACTACTTTGGAAATCAGCTCGCAGTAACCTTCGACGGCCTCAATACTCTGGGCTTTACGTCGAACACCACAATTGCTGCCAATACCTATAACACGACAACCCGACCAGCACCGTTATTCACCGGCTACACTCAGCAAGTACGTCCATTGCCGGGTATAACCGTTCCGGGCCAGCTAATCTTCCCGCAACAGCAAAGCGCCAGGGTGGTTTCGACGCGTATCGAATCGTCGCTTGATCAGGAATTGGTTTCACCGATCAACTATAGCTGGAATGTGACATTCGAGCGCTCGTTACCGAAGGGAATGGTGGTTCAAGCATCGTATATCGGCCGTGCGGCGCGAAATCTACTGGCGACTCGCGACATTATGGCGCTGAACAACATTGTAGACCCCGCGTCCGGAGTTGATTGGTACACCGCGGCTTCGGTGCTCGAAGTTCTTCGCGCGGCCGGCACGCCCGTATCCGCTATCGAGCAGATTCCGTACTTCGCTAACCTCTTCCCGGCCGCACTTGCGGCGAACTACAACGCTTTCTGGGGGGATAGCATCCCGACGAACCTGAATCAGACGCAGTTGGTCTACTACCTCGCTCGGAACTACTACGGAAATGACTGGGTGAGCGCTCAACTCGACATCGACAACCTGTCCAACCTTGGCCCGCACCTGTTCTATCAGCCGCAGTATGGCGCACTTTCTGCCTTTAGTACGGTCGCTTACTCCAACTACCACGCGGGCACGCTTTCACTCCGGCAGCGGTTGGGGCAGAAGCTGACCTACGACCTCAACTATACGTGGTCGCATTCGATGGACAATGCCTCAGGCTTGCAAACCGCTACTACTTTTGGCTCAGCGTTTATCCTCAACCCGATCCGTCCTGATGACAACTACGCGAATTCCGACTTTGACATTAGACACATACTCAATGTCAACGCCGTTTACCAGTTGCCATTGGGAAAAGGCCAGCCCTGGCTGAGCGACACAAACAGCGTGGTCGAAGGGATTCTGGGAGGCTGGCAACTTAGTGGGATCTTCCGCTGGAACAGTGGCTTGCCGATCTCGACTCCTTTCGATGACGCTCGGTGGGCGACAAACTGGAACGTCCAAAGCAATACCACGCGGGTGAGAAGCTTCGAGAGTTGTCCCGACCGAGGTGGAGTGAGTGCGCCAAACCTTTTTGGCTGTGATCGCACGAACATCTACCGTTCATTCCGAAACGCCAGGCCAGGCGAGACAGGTGAAAGAAATACGCTTCGCTTGCCTGGATTCTGGGTGTTGGACATGGGACTCTATAAGTCGTTTACGATGCCCTGGAGCGAAGGACATAAGTTCCAGATTCGCTGGGACACGTTCAATATTACCAACACGCAGCACATGGGTTTGATCGCCGGCGGTAGGAGCGGCTACGGCCTAACGTTGGATCCAGCGCGCCTGAATCGAACACCCCCCGCCTCCTGGGCCAACTTTGTCAGCATCCAGGGCACACCCCGTGTGATGCAGTTCGGATTCCGTTACGAGTTCTAACCCCGAATGATCTGGTGTATCTTAACTGCGGGCTGAGGCAATAGCTTCAGCCCGCTTCTCCGTCAGTCTTTCGCTTCTAAATGTGGCACCAATGAGAACTGCATTAGGGAGAACACGGTCCGCCCGAATCCCATGCCGCGGGAATATTCGTCTCGGCCTAGCCAGAATGTCGGCTGGAGGCTTCCTTATGCTCTTAGCAGTTGTCTTCTTTCGGCCGCTATCCTGTTTAGGTCAAGCTGGCGCCGGCCCTCACGTCTTACTCGGCGACGTTAGGGTCGATGAAAGTCAAATGAGCCGACCAGCCGGTCTGCTCAGCCTTCATATTATCCTGTACACAACTTCCGGAACGATAGTTGGTCGGCAGGTAGTACTTAACAACGGCAGGTTCAGGTTTTCCGGCGTTCGCAATGGCGAATACGATCTAGCGATAGAACACGAGACCGCGGAGATAGGTCGTATTCGAGTGATGGTGCAGTCCTTCTACCGAACTGATTTTCGACAGGACATTGCTCTCGAGCTTAAGCCAGGCTTTTCCACCAGGAGTCGTCCGCGGCCGGGGACAATTTCGGTTGAGGATACTTACGAGCGGGGAGCGGCCACTAAATCGGCATTCAGCGAAGCTTCTCAGGAGATTACGAAAAAGAACTACGCACGGGCCATCGTGTTGCTGCGCCAGATTGTCTCAGTTGACCCAGGCGATTTCCAGGCATGGACGGAAATGGGTACAGCCTATCTGATGCAGAAAGATTACGCTGAAGCGGAAAAGGCGTATACCAAGGCAGTTGAAACGCGCCCCACATTCTCTCTGGCCCTCATGAATCTTGGCAGATTGCAGCTCCTGCAGAAGAACTTCGATGGAGCGGTGGCCGTGCTTACGAAAGCAGTTGAAGTGAAAGCGGCCTCGGCAGAGGCTAATTATTATCTTGGTGAAGCTTACCTGCAGGTCAAGAAGGGATCAAAAGCGGTGGGTTATTTTAACGAAGCCTTGAAACTAGATCCGATCGGAATGGCTGATGCTCATCTGCGCCTGGCGGCCCTGTACAATGGCGCGGGAATCAAAGAGCAGGCTGCGATCGAGTACCAGGAGTTCTTAAAGAAGAAACCTGATTATCCGGACAAGAAAAAGCTGGAGCAATATATTGCTCAAAACAAGAAGCCCTGATTTGACGCCGGACCTTACCTGAGAGGTCCATTAAGATAATGTCCGGATGCTCACGCCAGGCGATCTCCACCGCGTTCGCTCCATCCTCGCCTCAATAACGAGATAACCCAACTGCTCGAGTTCCAACCTCATGAAATAGCGGGTATCCTCCACATCCTCAACAATCAGGACAGTTAAATTTTCCGAATCCTTCTCAGGCATAGTTTACAAGCCGGGTTTCGCCTGGAAATGGGCTCACACTGAGTCTCGTCTCCGGGCCAATTCGATTACGGAAATCTTGGATAGCCTGACTGTGATGTTGTGGCTGAGCGTATGTCAAGAGAGGTAAAAATCGGACAGTGCAGTACGAAAATCGAGTAGTGGACACTTGGAGGGCAAGGTCAAGATTCAATATGTCTTCGAATCCCGAAGGGATTTAAGTTAATAGCCGTGGGCGAGCGTTGCGCGACGCCCACGGATGATCGGAGAAAAGATTCCTGACCGTGGAAGGGTCAAAGAAAGCCCACAGGTGTGACCCCTTCAGGGTCAGGCATGTTTCTTTTCGACTCCCGTGGGCGTCGCGCAACGCTCGCCCCCGGCTATTAACTTTACATCCCTCCGGCATGATGTGCCTAAAGTTGAATTACGGCGAAACTAAAAGCCCACTTTTGACGTTGAAAGTTCCAGCACCAGGCTCTTCAGGATTTTCAGAACACGGAGACCCCAATGAAACGAATAATTCTAGTTGTATTGCTTGTGGGCATTGCCGGAGTAGCCGGAATCGTGCGTTCGTACTCGAAGGCCGGCCACAGCATCAGTGATCTCCCCCGAGCAATTAGTGGCGACTCCAACTCGCAAGGCGAGACCCGGGAGGAGATTCAGAAGAATTACGAATTGACTCCGGGCGCGAAGGTGGAAGTGGCCGGAATAAACGGCGCGATCAAGATTGAGACTGCCGACATCAAAACCGCCGACGTCTACATCGAGCGGATAGCCAAAAGCCCTGAGGCCCTGAGTCGGCGCAAGATCACAATTGAAAACAGCCCCAACAGCCTTAAGATTCGCGGCGAAAAAGGTGATACCGGCTTCTTTGCACGTCTATTTGGTTCAAGCCCTACCGAGCGGGTCAGCTTGAGACTGCCGCGTCAAATCTCTCTAGTTGCCGAGGGAGTCAATGGCGCAGTTAGTGTAGGAGAGATTGATGGGCCGATCGAAATTCACGGAATCAATGGTCGGGTTGAAGTTGCCCAAGCCACGGGCTCGGCGGAATTCAACGGCATCAACGGTAACATCTCGGTGGCTCTGAATAGACTCGAGAAAGACGGAGTCAGCATTAACGGCGTGAATGGGAACATCGAGCTCCGCTTGAGTGAAGGCCTCAATGTTAATCTCGAGGCCCGCGGCATGAATGGCAATGTAGTATCCGATCTTCCGGGCTTCGTTCTGGAGAAGGCGAAGCATGGTAGCTACTCTGCGCATATAGGCTCAGGTGGAAGTTCCATCAAGGCCAACGGTATTAATGGGAACATCCGTTTGACGAGGGCTATGATTGCGTCAACGGACGTTGATACTGGGAAGAGTAAAAGCTGATTTCGACTATCCGCAGATTACATAAGATCAACGATCCACGAAATCATATAAGATCAACGATCCACGAAATCACACGAACTAACACTAATTGCCCTTGGTGTCTTTTCGTGGAATTTCGTGGATCGTCTCCTTTGTTGCGACTAACAGCCACGATGTGAAATCTGCGTAATCTGCGGATACCACCCTGTCCCAACGTTGATCGACTCATTGTCTGTATCTTGTTAAGAACTAATCATCGTGTGAAGGAGAGTTAGAACCAGGCATGGCCAAAGACGTGAAAGACATGAACGAAAAGGAAATCCGCGAACGAGTTTTACTACTCGGGTTCGGCGGGGATCAACGACTCTTTATGGCGTTTCATAAGCGGCTTCAGGCAGACCTGCCATCCGGTACCGGAGTCGTACTGCGCGGCAGTGTGATTACAAATAAACGCTGGGAAGATGGGAAGCCCTTTGATGCAGACGGGCAGGGAACCAGCGACCTCGACGTTACCCTCGTGGGAAACAAAGTGATGGAATATTGGGACAAGAATGCGTATTACATTCCGGGTCTTCACACAAAGCCGCTCTGCGATGAAGAGCCGGCAATTGCAATCGGCCTCAACAAACTCCGCAAGGCTTTGCAAGAATTGGTGGGCCGGCCAGTTAACTTTCAGGCTACCGCCAATCTGGTGCTGTATACACGCGACGTTCTGTTTAATGAACCCTACTTTACTCTGATCGAGGCAGAGGCCGGTTCGTGATTCTCAAGCTGCTTAGCTACAACATTCGGTTCGGAGGTGGCGGGCGAGAATCTCGTCTGGCCGAAGTCATCCGAACAGTCGCACCTGATTTGGTGGTGTTTCAGGAAGCGACGGACACGCGGGTCATTGAAGGGTTAGCAAAAGCAACCGACTTTCCGTTTTGGGCGGCACAGAGAGCACATTCAATCGCTTACCTCAGTCGCGTTGAAATCTCTTACCATGAATGGCATTACCCGGCGGGAGCCAAACATTCTTTTCTGGAGATCGTGCTGGCAGGAACTGAAGCTCGCATCTTTGGACTACATCTTAGTTCGATGTTCTCCAAGTGGAGCGAACGGCGTAGAGCGAGAGAGATCCGGGCGTTGCTAAACGGCATCGCGCGGCACCAGCAAGGGTTTCATGTCCTGGTCGGGGATTTTAATACGCTGGCTCCGGGCGAAGTGCTCGATGTCAGGCGTATGCCGGCGTGGATCCGAGCCCTGGTCTGGATGAGCGGTCGCGATATTCAGCGTGAGACCATTCAAGTCATGCTGGATGCCAACTATGCGGACGGGTTCCGGCTGCTGCACGCCGAGGTCCAGGGCTACTCTTTTCCTACCTGGGATCCGCACCTGCGTCTCGATTATGTATTCGTTCCCAGGACTTTTGCCGATCGCCTGGTAGCTTGCGAAGTGATAACGACGCCGGCTGAGGTTGCCGGCGCGTCTGATCATTTTCCGCTGCTGGCCCAGCTTAAGATTTAGTGTTGAACGACTCAACCAGCCCGCGATAGCGGGCGACCGCATCAAGCCTGGGGCGTGAGCCCCAGGACAAACGCATTTTGAGTTCCCCGCCCGCAATGCGGGCGGCAGCGTCAACAAAAGAACTTCCTTGATGAAGATTAAAGTCACGAACAAGGTCCTTGATCCGCTGTCGCCCGCTCGGCGGGCTGGTCGAATCTTATTTGTTCGTTGACCTGGGGTTCCGCTGCGCTCCACCGCAGGCTTTATGCTTTCGCCACGCTACGCGGGCTTTAAATCAAATTGCGGCCTGCCTTTGTCCCCCGTCTGTTGCAGCAGCTACAAACCTCTAGCATTGAACGTATCGCCCTGACGAATGTCTCCCGTCTCGAGTCCCTTCCGAAACCAATGGATTCGTTGCTCCGAAGTGCCATGGGTGAACGAGTCAGGTACAATATATCCCTGGGATTCGCGCTGGAGCCGGTCGTCGCCGATGGCGCTGGCCGCCCCGAGCGCTTCCTCAACATCACCCTCCTCGAGCACACCTCGCCTCTGGGCATGATGCGCCCAAAGGCCCGCTAAGAAATCGGCTTGGAGTTCCAACCGAACGGAAAGCTGATTGGCCGCAGCTTCGCTCATCCGTTGGCGGAACGAGTTGACCTGGTCCATCGTTCCGAGAAGATGCTGAACATGGTGGCCTACTTCGTGGGCGATGACGTAGGCCTCGGCAAAATCGCCTGGAGCTCGTAAGCGCGTCTTCAATTCACGAAAAAATGAGAGGTCAATGTAGAGCTTCTCGTCACCCGGACAGTAGAAGGGACCAACCGTTGCGCCGGCGACTCCACAAGCGGACTGGACCTGATCGGTGAACAAGACGAGTGTAGGTTCGCGATATTGCCGGCCCATTTGGCGGAAGGTTTCGTTCCACACGTCCTCCGTATCAGCGAGCACGGCCCCGACGAACTGCCGAAGTTCTTCCTCCTCCGGGTTAGCTGGGCGCGAAGACTGAGTGGCCGGTACCTGCCCCTCACTGGGCAACTGCTCCAATAGCTGGCGCGGATCTGCGCCCAGCAGTAATGCGATCACGAGAATTACAATACCGCCGAGGCCACCTCCGATCGCCATTCCCCCGCGTCCCATACCGCGTCGATCTTCTACGTTCTGACTCTTACGGCCTTCTCTCCAGCGCATGATGTAAATCCTTCCTTTGAATCAATTTAATTGTTGAATAACGATAGCAGCGTCAAAACACGATCCTCGAAATCACACTAAATGGCACGAAGAAGATTCCGTGTTTGTTAGTGTAGTTTTGTGGATCACATATGACGAGGCACAAAGATAACTGAAATTAAGAGATTCGTCTTTCAAAACTTCCCGATTCGTGGTTAATTATAGGCGAGTGAATTAGTCGCCCGTGGGCTCATCGTTTCGCAACTCGCCCTCAGCGATTTCCGAGGATGCAATGTGCCCATTCACCAATGCTCGACGCCCAACTCTTGTATTTCAGGAGGCTACATCTGAATGACCTACGTCGTTGCAGAACCATGCATCAATTGCCGGTACACTGACTGCGCGCTGGTTTGCCCTGTTGAGGCTTTTCATCTCGATGACGATATGCTCGTAATTCATCCCGAAACCTGTATCGACTGCGACGCGTGCGTTCCTGAATGTCCGGTGGAAGCGGTCTTCGCAGAAGATAAGGTGCCGGCCGAGTGGGTCAACTTCACTCAATTAAACGCGGACCGGGCCCTCAGCGGTTTGCCGACGATCACCGCCCGGCTCGACCCGCTTTGCGAGCAGTAAGGCAAATGAAGAAGGGAACTAAGCGTCTGCTGGGTGGTCTGGCACTGACGGTTGGCGCATTTGGCGCCGCTCTAACGTATTTGGCCAGAAAGAAGAACATGGGAACGAAAGAGCAACTTTACCGAAACCATGACGCTGACGTATGGGCGCGGCCAGGGATGATGGTTACTTTTCGAGCTGAGCTGATGCCCGGCCGCGACCGCCAGGAAAGAACGTTCCGCGTCAAAGAATTACTTCCCAGTGGGCGGGTCACACTGGATGACGCAATGGGTGAACATGCGCAGAAGGAGTTTGTGCCTTTCGTTGAAGCCTGAAAGCCGAATTAGATGCATCTACCAGGAATATGTCCTGCTGGGTTCCATCACATTCAAGTTAGGAAGATTAAGCGCGCCCAGTTGTTCAATGATCAATTCGCGGTAAGCAGGTTTGAGATGTACCGCGAGAATGTCCAGGCCGTTATGGTGAAGTTTGGTTAGTTCCCGACTCAGGGAAGCAGGCGTGAAATGCCGCGAGACCTCGGCAAGCCGGGCCATCGAGTTGGGGAACGAAGCTTCAATCAAGAGAGCATCAAGGCGTGGAATCCTGTTCACCGCCTCCCAAAACTCCTCCGTTTCAGCAGTATCAGAACTGAATGCCACCGTGCTACTGCCGTCGGAAACAATCAGACCCACAGTCGGTACGATATGATTCACCGGCAAGGCGATCACTGTCAGGTGGGCCAACTTAAATTCCTTACCTTCGGGAATGGCAACGTACTCCATTACCGGACCGAAGTCGTTCTTAAGCTCAGAAAACCGGGGATAGACGTTCCAGTTAAAGATGTCGCGTTCCAGAAGGGCAATTACCTCGGCGGTGGCGTGGACGCGGATTGGCTCTTCTAATGTGGGGTAAAGATCGTCGATGAAAATCGGCAGACTGGCAATGTGGTCCATGTGCGGATGCGTAACAATCACGTCCCTCACCTTCTGGCGTTGATCCTTGGTGAGAGCTATTGCGATGCTTCCCGCATCTACCGCCACACAATCGTCGATGAGATAACAGGTCAGACACTGCTCCAAGGTTGCCTGGCCCTGGCCGTCAAAAGTGCTGGGTAGAAGTTGAACTCTCACGGTCTGTCTTGGGTGAAAAAGACGCGGGCTTAACCAGTATAAGCGAACAGCAACAAAACTCGCGAGCCGTTGTCTTCGAACTCGATATTAGGTCTGACGCAGATGCGTCAGCAGGTCCTGCAAGGCTAGCTGGTAGGCTGCCTCACGTTCGTGCGCATTCTGACAGGAAATACCGCGGGCCACACGGCTGCGATGAAAGGCAAGTTCGCTGGCTAGCTGGTTCGCTTGTCTGGATGCGCGCCAACTGCCAATGCCGCCGCGCGAGAAGGCGTTGAATGAAGCTCCCATGCGCCCTCTGATAGTGCAGAGTCGATCATACTCCTGCCTCGTAAGTCTCCCTCCCTGCAAGTCAGAATGAAGAAACTGCTTCACAACTTCTCCCTCCCTGCGGAGAGCGAGAAAGATTATCGCAAGAATAATGACAAAAGCAGGAACCATGATAACCAGGTACGCGAACAGAAAACCCAAGCCCCCAAAAACCACAACTGAGCCGTTCCAGATGGCGTGCATGGCAATGGCCGTCAACAACCCGAGAACCGGCATTAGCAACTTGACGAAAGTGTTGTGGGATTGTCGCGCCAGGCCCAGCCCAATGCCAGTCATACTCGTGAATAGCGGATGTGCGAATGGAGACAATGTTCCGCGTAGAATAAAAACCGCAGTCAAACCCCCGCTGCCTGCTTCCATGACCGCGCGTCCGTAGTATTGAATATTCTCGGTCATGGCAAACCCAAGACCAGCCATGGCCGCATAGACAATACCGTCCACGACTCCGTCAAACTCATCCTTTTTTAAGAACAGGATAAGGAGAATCAATGCTTTTGCGGTCTCTTCAACAATGGGCGCGGAAATCACAGCGCCAAAGGCCTGGCCCGCCTGCATGCTTTCTGTCATGACCGCAACCATCAGACTACTCGCGGTATTGAAAAGTAAGGCGATAAACACAGCGACCAGCGCGCCCCAAAAAAAAGCCGTAGCCAGCATCCAGAGAGGCTCGGATTCGTAACGATCGATCCAAAGCACGAGCATCAGATATAGTGGGACGGGAATAGTGGCGGACACGAGCCCGATGAGCAGAGCGACTGGTCCAGTTTCAAATCCGATCAGCAGGAGAACCATGAGCGCGAGCAGTAGTGCTATAAGTGCGGTCGCTACGGTGAACACCATGCGCAGCGCGTTCTTGTGACTCGAGGGTCTGATCACGGGGGCCGGATTCGAATATTGAGCATTCATCTTTGGTCCCTCGCATTCCGTTCCGAGACATTAGCCGCTCGATTGTACTCGCGCAGGTTATCGGTAGACGCGCTGCAGAGTATATCCAGATTTCGGTTTTACAAGTCAATCTTTTTGCAGAATGCAGACGCGTAACGGGTTCCGTCAAAACCGTTACCGGGCGCAGGTTTGAGCCCGGCCACCATCGATGGAATCAGTGGCCCAGTGATCCATGAAGCTCGGGCGGAAGCCAGATTTTGAATTTAGGATTCGTGAACCCACCATAATATTGACAGGTAAAGCCAAAAAGCTGACTATGTGCCAAACCCCGCATGGGTGGAGGGGCGCAGGGGGTGAAACCATTGGACCGACTGCAGCTAAAATCCTAGACCATCCCCCAGAGGGAATCGTTTGGCCAATAACTCTGCTGATCAATTCTTTCCCAGAAATGCGCGTTCAAGTGTGCGTAGCTCAGGAGATACGGCCCGCAGACGCCCCTCTCGGAAACGCACGCCTTCGAGCACAGGATACATGATCGCGGCAGTGGCAGCCGCGATCGCACTGTTTCTTGCTCTATGGTTGGTTGTTGGAGGCGACGAAGCACCCTGGATTCCAGCCGGCCTTGCTAGTGTGGTGTTACTCGTGGCGCTCTCGGCGCGCGAAGTGATAATGCGTCGTGCCTGGACTCGCTATTTTCTGGAGCACAGCGTTCGGGAGGGCGGGGCCCGGGTAAGTAGTGACAAGCCAAACTCCTCGGGTAGAACTTATTCCACCTCACTGCACGGGGCGGCGCTGGCGGCAATTCAAAAACAATCTGCAGAAGCGGAGACAGCCTCCTCACCCGATTCTCATCTGGACGTTTTTCATCTTTGTCAGAATTATCTCGAGGGCACCGAAGAAGCTTTACGCGCAAACAATCTGACGCCGGGAAAGCGAAATGCGATGCGCGCGGGACAGGAGCGGGTTCGTAAGCTAGAGAAGCATCACTTGCTCTCCTGGGCCAGAGACTCTTCGCGAACACTTATCCAAGAGGCCCAAAGGCGCGTTCGAATGTCAGATAAGATCGAAACGGCCAATCGCGCGGTTGACTGTTTGGACTCCGCCCTCAAGGTTTTTCCGAAAGAGCACGAATTAAACGAGTCGAAGCTGGCGATTAGGCAGTTCATCGCTTCCGTAAAGGTCGCCCATTGGGTGGAGCTCGCTGAGCGCGCCGCATTCAAGGGCCACCACCGGCGGGCGATTAATCGATACCAGGATGCGCTATTTTACCTGGAGCGCGAATCGGTTAAAGATGACGTGAGAGTAGCTGGCGCGGAGAGAATCAGCCGAGAAATCGAGTCACTCCGGCTCCGTCTGAAATTCCGCGCAAAGCCCGAATGAGAGACCGGCTGTTAAACAGCGAGAAGAGGGCTCCCTCCTACTCGCCCGTGACAATCTCTCCCATAAATTTGTCGCGCATCCCTGCTTTCCCTGCTTAAGCATGGTTGGCATCTACAACCATTTGTGCGATCATTGCAGCTTGCTTTTACCAGCATTGTAGTACCGGGCTCCGAAAGCGCAGTAGAGGCTCCGTCCCGCGGCAGGTCAACATGCCGGCAAGGTAAAATGAACAACGCCCCCACTGAAGATCGTTAATTCTCGGTTCCGCGGTTCGGTAACTCGATCTTGACGATCGTCTCTTTGGTTTCTGAGGTGCTTTTATGAAAGTTAGGATTTTCTTGTTTGCGACCATTTTCGCTTGCCTTAGTCTAATGGCGGCAGGGCAGGCCCAGGATCAAGCCCCGCCACCAACACAGTCTTCATCCTCGGTAGATAGTCAGGGAATCAGGAACTATCTGCTGGGGCCTGGTGATATTTTAGACGTCAGAATTTTTGGACAACCGGACCTCAACTCTACCGCCGAGATAGATAGCGACGGAAACATTAGTTCTCTTCCGTTTCTTGAAACGCCTATCCCCGCAAAGTGTCGCACCGAAAAAGAGGTCCAAAAGGATATTGCCGCCGCCTATGGTAAATATCTCAAGAAGCCTCAGATCAGCGTTCGAATAACGCAACGAAATAGTCGCCAGCCAGCGACTGTGTTTGGCGCCGTGCGACAACCTACGCGAGTTCAGATGCAGCGTAAGGTGCGTCTCAATGAGCTGATGGCTGCTTCAGGGGGATTCACCGAGCGGGCGGCCGGAACGATTCAGATTCTTCACACGGAACCGGTTATGTGCCCGGCGCCCGGTGAGGAAGCCGATGCTGCTCCTATTGATGGGACGAAGATTCCGCTGAGGCTGGTACAAATTTCTGAACTCCGCGCCGGTAAATTCGGTGCTAATCCTGTAATTCGCCCAGGCGACGTCATATTGGTAACCGAGGCGGAACCTGTATACATCACCGGAAGTGTAGTTGCTCCTCAGGGTGTTTTCATGCGTGAGCAACTTACGCTTGGTCGAGCTCTCGCTATGGTGGGGGGCCCAAGGAAAGAGGCTAAGACAACAGACATTAGGATCTACCGGCAAAAGCCCGGAACCGCGGAACAAGACACCATTCATGTAGACTACGCGGCGATCAAGAAGAAACAGAAACCGGATGTTCTACTGCAGGCTTACGATATTATTGAAGTGCCAGAAGCCGGAATGTTTTCTTCGACTCGTATCGGGACTACATTAATGGGAGCTGTCTCTGGAGTCTTCAACAGCGCTATTGCAGCCAGCGGCCAGGTGTTGCCCACGCGAGTTCTTTATTGATCAATCGCGAACCCAACGGTTCAGAGGCAGCCGTTACCAAAAGCGGGCGCCGATAGGATTCTGAAGCGTACAGTACGAGGGCATGTTTTAATGAGTCGAAAAGCAAACAGGGGACGCAACCGAAGATTTATCACCTTCGCGTGGCTAGCTGCGCTCACTCTGCTTACGGTCTTTCTAATTTATCGAGAGCTGACATCTGTTCTCTACATCCTTGCTACTCTTGGAGTGACTGCCCTCCTAATTGTCGTGGCATTCGCGGATTTGTCTCGGCATGAGAAGTTTTCTACAGAATCACCTCCAGCAGACGAGGCAGCAGCTATTGGAAGCGGGATAAGTTCTTCCCGAACCAGTCAGCGCTGAGAGTTGCCAACGTGGATTCCTCGCACACTAGGTCATGGTTGCCTTTTAATGTTCCCAGCCACGCAACGTATCCCGCGATTGTTAACTTTAGCCCAGTTGTTGAAAGTTTAAGAAGACTATTGCATAATCCGCCTGCGTTCACCTCCCCGGTGAACGAAGTGGTCGCGTGGGGTGAGGACACGTGGCCTTAGGGTGGGGGCTGTGGGAGGCCCCCGCCCGCTTTTTTTCTGCGGCAGATCAACCCTCGTAGGTTAGCTGGTCCAATGAAAGTGTTCGGGTTTATCGCACCTATCGATCTCTAGCCCCGGTTCTCGCCGTTGCGAGTTGCCAAAAAGCAGGAGCGGCAGTAAACCGGGCGTCCCTGGGAAGGATAAAAAGGCACGGTTGTTTCTTGTCCACACTGAGCGCATTGAACGGACACTTCGATGCGTTGGCGAATTCCAGATGCATGAGCCGCCGCGATTGCGGCGAGCCGCTCATTCTTGGCCTGTTTGCAAGGTTTGCAACGCTTAGGTTCGTTCTTCAAACCCTTGTCATGAAAAAAGACCTGCTCTCCGCCGGTCCACACAAAACTCTCACTGCAATCCACGCATTTGATTGCGCGATCTGGATACTCGCTGTCAGTACTCGCTTGTGTTTGGCCGACGGATTCTATTTGTGACATGATCTTAGCTCCCCTGGATCGCTCATTTATGGCGCCACGCGGGTGGAACCACTTTAGCTTCAGATCGACTCAAAAGAAGCCGCTGATCTCCGCTGATCATCGTAGGCTGAAGCCGCCTGGTGCTGACGTAGTTGGCAAGGTATAACTATGGCAAAATTGTGTCAAGACTTTACAGGCTAAGGTTTGAGTGACTCTTGACCGGCCGGGGATCACGTGCAGCATCCGATCAGTTGCCTAACGTGAGCAGTTGGAACATTTCACTGTGAAGACACGAATCTCGTGAGAACTTACTCAACCTTGACGAACAGTTTTATGTCCGAGAGGGCTACGACCAAATGAGGCTGTTAGTGCTGGGCTCGGGTGGCCGCGAACACGCGGTCCTTTGGTCACTTAATCACACGTCAGAAGCTACCCACGATCTTTATTGCGCTCCCGGGAACGCGGGGATTGCTGAGATTGCTACGTGCAAGCCCATTTCTTTGACCAACCACTCAACCCTTATTGAGATGGTAAAGGCAGAGGCAATCGACCTCACCATTGTGGGCCCCGAGGCGGCTCTCGCCGATGGCATAGTGGACGAGTTTGAGCGTAACCGGCTCGCGATTGTCGGACCCAGCAAGGCTGCTTCTCGTCTTGAATCGAGTAAAGCGTTCGCCAAGGATTTCATGAGTCGTCACAAGATACCGACGGCTGACTATCGTGTTGTTAGATCGGTCGCGGAAGCCGAGGTAATTCTGCGGAGTGGAACTTTTGGTGCGGCCGATTCGCGCACTGTTGTTAAGGCGGATGGGCTCGCAGCGGGTAAGGGAGTGATTGTAGCTAATTCACGTGCTGAGGCAGAAGAGTCTGCCCGCATGCTCATGAGCGGCGAGCTGGTTGGCACCGCGGCGGCGAGGCAAGTTGTCATCGAAGAGGCTCTCTGGGGCCGGGAAGCTTCTCTCCTGCTGTTCGCGGATGGACGCGACTATGCCCTCATGCCCCCCGCCCGCGACCACAAGCGCGTCGGAGAGAATGATACCGGTCCAAACACCGGCGGGATGGGCGCTGTTACCGGAGCGTCTATTCTGAAAGCAGAGACCCTCCAGCGCGTTGTTCGCGAGATCGTTGAGCCCACACTCGCGGGCGCTCGATCGGAAGGTTTTCCCTTTCGCGGTGTTCTTTTTCTAGGATTGATGTTAACCGCTGATGGGCCGAAGCTTTTGGAGTATAACGTGCGCATGGGGGATCCTGAAACTCAGGCGATCCTGGTAAGACTGAAGACCAGCCTCGTAAGTATTTTTGAAGCTATCCGAACGGGACGACTCCGAGACCTCAACGTCGAATGGACTGACGACTACTCAGCCTGCGTAGTGCTGGTAAGCCAGGGCTATCCGGCTCAGTGCAAAACAGACATTCCAATCGAAGGGCTGGATAGCGTCGCTTTCCCTGAAGACGCTACAGTTTTCCATGCGGGCACGAAGAGATCGAAAGCGGGTGAGTTGGTGACCGCAGGCGGACGAGTTCTGGGAGTGACTGCCAGGGGCGAGACGTTGGAAAAGGCACTGGGCCGTTGCTACAACGCGGTCGCGCAAATTAAATGGGAAGGGATGCAGTACCGGCGCGATATCGGCAGATTTAGGGAACCTCAGTCCAAACAAGAGGCTGAGCGGGTCTAAGGGATACGCGCGTATGAGCGGCCTAACCCCTAATAGCGGATGGGCTCTCATTATCGACATTCCCTCGGCCTGTTCTGATGCCAGGTTAGCGCGCCCTTTTCTGGAGACTGCCCGCAAGTGCTGCTATACTCCGGATTCGTTTTCCGCTAGTACTTTGAACCGCCCGCAGTCAAGCATCGTAAAGAAACATATGCGGCCGGACAGAATTTTGGTGGCACCGGCCCGCAAGCAGGGTCTACGCAGATATCGGACACCTTATTGCCTGGAGGATGGTTGACAAATGGGACTTTGGAGCAGAGTTAAACGCTCAATGCGCGCTTTGTTTGGTGGCTTAGTCGAGGCGACTGAAAACCCCGAGCTAGTACTTCAGCAAACTATCAGAGACATGCGAGACCGCGTCCCTGAGTTGAACAACTCTGTGGCGCAGGTGATGGCTACAGAGAAGCTTCTGAGCAAGAGCAAAGAACGCCTTGAAACTCAGGTCGTTAACCTCGATTCCAGGATTCGCGCCTCGGTAAAGATGGGGCGCGACGATATCGCCACCGCATACATCGGCCAGCTTCAGCAGGCGCAAATGGACCTGCAAAAAACTTCACAGCAACTTGAGCATGCCACTCTGGCGTCCAAACAAGCGCTTAAAGCTCGCGATAATTATGTCTTGCAAATGCAGCGGCGTACCGCCGAGGCCATGCAACTGATTAATCAGTCGAAGCAGGCAAAGCTCCAGGAACAGTTGGCGCAGACTATGGAATCTTTCCAGATCGGCGACGACGCTTCGACGTTTAATGAGATGCGGGACAAAATTGATCGTCGCGCAGCCGCCGCAGAGGCCAAAATGCAACTTGGCGCTGCCTCCGTTGACAATCAAATGCAGGATATTGAGCGTGAAGCGATGGATATGCAATTGCAGGATAAGCTGCTGTCCTACAAACGGGATATGGGACTGTTGCCAGCTTCAACCTCTGACGGTGAGCAGCAAGCTCTGCCGGCAGTTGGTGAGACTAGTGCAAGCGATCAGAAGAGTGCTGTGTTGAATAATGGCCGTCATAATAACTGAGCCTAACAATTACTCAGGTGGATCCAAAAATGGTCCTTGTTTTTAGCCCTTCAAGTCTATGGCCGAGTTTCCGAAGTTGGATGTTAAGTATCTGAAAGAGGCTTTTAAGGAACCCCTCAATTTCTGGGGGATGGCAGGGTTTGCCGTCGCAGCCGCCTACGTTCAAGATGTGACCCCACTTGCCGCAGCACTCGCCGCGGAAACAGTCTACCTGGTTACCGTGCCAGCCACTTCCCTTTACCGACGCCTGGTTGACCGCCGCGAGAAGCAGCGGCTCAACAAGCTGCGCGAGCAGCAGCGCGAAGCTCAAATAAAAGGGTTCGATCCACGCGAGCGGGAAGCCGTGGAATACCTGCGTTGGATGAAGAATCAGATCTATTCCAATTACCAGAAGTTTACCGGCACAAAACAGATTCCCTCGAACATTCAAAGCTTAGACCAGCGGTGGGAAGATTTCGTGGACCTTTTGGATGTTTATCGCAGGCGTAAGCAACATCTCAGATCGATTAACCGTCAGGCGGTGCAGAATCAACTCGTGCAGGCTGAGCGATCGGTGGAAGCCTCACGAGATGATCGCGAGAAGCGCATACAGCAATCAAATGTCGAGATTCTCCGGAGAAGGGTTGCTGCTTTCAAGGATATCGAGCGGTCTGTGAAGCTTGTAGAAGGTCAGTTGCAGTCCATCGAAAACTTCTTTGGATTGGTAAACGATCAGGTCGTAACCCTGCCGACCCCGGAAAGGGTTTCTTCGCTTGATTTCGAGCAACTCAGTGATTCGATTGCCATGACCAAGCAGATGCTTGAAGAAACTTCAGACACTTTCGCTGCACTTGATACGCATAACCGCGACATCGGCAATTACGAACTTCTTCTTTCCAATAGCTCCTCCTCAAAATAGCCTGGGCGGCCCTCTTATAGCACACCCTATTGCACTGAGGTAAAAGCTAACCACAACATATTGACATGGGTATTACAAAGATGTATATTGCGCTCCGCTTAAGACGAGGCGGGTTGATTTGGAGCAGCTGCACGCCCCCTGAGTTGCTGCTCAGCAAGCGTTTTATCGCTTCGAAAAAAGCCAACCGCAGTATCCGCTACCACACTTTAGATTGGCGTATTAGTATTGTTGCGCCGAAGTGTTTTTGAAATTCCTACAATGCTCGTGTGCCCCCGCGAGAAAGGCAAAGAAGATGAGCGCAGTCATCGGCAAGCAAACCTCCGACATAAACCCGTCTCCGTCGATCCCTGGAACCAGGCGTCGAAGCCAGCCGCTCGGGCTTAATGCTAAGCGTGTAGTCAGCAAACGATATTCATTGAAGGACGCCAAGTCGCGCCCGTTGGAGGAATGGCCAGATATCGTTCGCCGAGTAGTGGGTCATGTGTCGGCTGCCGAAAAAGATCCTGCGAAGCGCGATCAGTTCTTCGAGATGATGAGTCAGGTAATGTTCGCACGGGAGTTTGTTCCCAACACGCCCTGCCTGGTTAATGCCGGAAAAGTTAACGGACAATTAGCCGCTTGCTTTGTGCTTGACGTTCCTGACTCGATTACCGGCATTATGGACCACGCTAAGGCGGCGGCGACTATTCATCAGACCGGCGGCGGAACCGGCATGACGTATGAATTCCTCCGCCCGTCCGGCGCATTAGTTGGTTCCACCCGAGGCGTCGCCTCTGGTCCGGTTTCTTTCATGAATATCGTCAACCAGGTGACAGACGTGGTGAAGCAGGGTGGCGTGCGTCGCGGCGCAAACATGGGAATGATACGAGTCACTCATCCTGATGTGCTGCGCTTTATTCACGCCAAAAACGATCAGCACTCGTTGACTAACTTCAACATCTCCGTCAATGTCACTGACAAGTTTCTGAGAGCGGTGGACAACACTGAGTGGTTTCAGCTCGAGTTCAACGGCGAACCGTGGAATGACTCGATCTACGATCCAGTGCGAGACGGGGACTATGTTATCTACCGGGGTAGTGATGGCTCAACTGTGACTTTCCCGGACAGGCATTCGTATGTGAATGCGGATCTTGCCAAATGCGCAATCGAAGAACCGCCGCGGCCGGGCATGGTTTTCGCCCCCGACATATGGAACCGTATCGTCGCCAGCGCGCACAAGTATGCCGAGCCGGGCATAGCTTTCATCGACGAGGTGAATCGTCATAACCATATGATGAAGTCGATGGGGCCGATTTATTCATGCAACCCCTGCGGTGAACAGTTTCTTCATTTCTCCAACTCCTGCAATCTCGGATCAATTGATCTGGCGAAGTTCTATGACGCTGAGCATCGAGTTGACTGGGACCGGCTCCGTGAAGTTACTCATCTTTGCGCCAGGTTTCTCGACAATGTAATCGACACTTGCGCCTGGCCGCTCCCTGAGATTAACGACGTGGTCAATCGGACTCGGCCCGTCGGTTTGGGAATCATGGGTTTTGCCGATCTGTGTTTGAATCTCAAAGTCACCTATGGCTCGCCGGCATCCATTTACCTGATGGATGAAATGATGGGCTTCATTCGTCGCGAGTCGTGGATTGCCAGCCTCAGACTCGGAGCCGAGAAGGGAACGTTCCCGGAGTTTGAGCCGAACCGCGAGGCCTACGAGGACTTTCTCTACAACCAGATCGGCATTCCCCGCGATGTGCGGCTAACACCGCGCAATTACGAAGTGACGACCATCGCACCCACCGGAACGATTTCCCTCGTTGCAGAAACCTCTTCGGGCATTGAGCCCAATTTTTCATGGGCCTATGTACGCAAAGACACGCTGGGCACGCGCACTTATGTACACACCCTCGCGGCGCAGGCCCTGGGAATTAATGTCGACCAAACCGACCAGGGGTCGATCGATGCCGCTGCCGCTTACGTGTGTGAGCACGAGAGCGAACTGCCTCCGTACTTTATCTCGGCGATGAATATCAGCGCCGAACAACACATTCAGGTGCTGGCCGCGGCCCAACGCAATGTGGATAACAGCGTCTCGAAGACCTGCAACGGCGCGATTGACGATACCGTCGAGTCGGTTGACAGGCTTTATAGGTTGGGACGCGAGCTTGGTTGCAAAGCGGTCAGTTACTATCGCGATGGCTCCCGCGACAATCAGGTGCTCACTTCGATGAAGGCCCCAGATTTGGACGCGAAGAGCGAAACGGCCTGCAACACCGAAGCTACTGCGGAAGTGATTGACTCGCCCCTCGCCAGCCACGCTGAGGCGGAGCAGGTCGGGGCCATTGACCCTGAAGTGGAAGGGCTAGCTCGAGCTGAAGCCGGGGCATTAGTAAGAGAACAGGCCGACGATGAAGCGAAAGCGCAGGCGGAAAGCGCCGCGAGACTGCGGTCTGCAGATGGAATTACGGCGCCGGAACTGACGGCGATTCGTATCGAGCGCCCGCGCGAGCTAAGCGGCGCCACGTGGCAGATTCCCTTTGATGGTCAGAATCTCTACGTCACGGTCAATCACGATGACCGCATGATCCAGGAAGTATTCGCCACCGGACCGATCAGCGGTGGTGTGGGACTCCTCGCATCGAAGATGCTAAGGGGTGGCTTCGACGCCGCGGAGGTGGCTTACAGCCTTAACAAGGTCACCGGCACGCACGCCGTTTGGTTCAACGAGCGTCTTCTGACCTCGCCCGAACAAGCCGTCGCCGAGTGCATCATGATCACCAACCGCCGTTTGCAGATGCTCCCCGACTCGGTGCGCGCCCTTGGGAAACAGCAAGCGCGGGCCAATGCACAGGCGCCGACTACACCGGTCACTGGCGCGATCATGTCGACAATGATAGGCACTTGCCCCGAATGCAAAGGCCAGCTCGAACATGCTAGTGGCTGTGACTTTTGTCGCGATTGTGGTTACTCGAAGTGTAAGTAGGGCTTTAGCCTGAGGTCGACAGTCACAGAGGTTTTGATTTGTGAAGAGACGTTCCTTTATTTCAACAGGCATCGCCTGGGCCGGTTTGGCAGCAATTTCGGGGCTGCCGATTGGAACGGCCTATTTCAGTCAAGATACGCAGAGCAAGAGCAAGGGTTCTAAAGGAGTCAGAAAAGTGACCAAAACAGACGCCGAGTGGAAAAGCATCCTGACTCCAGAGCAGTATTACGTGATGCGGAAGAAGGGGACTGAGGCGCCCTACTCAAGTCCGCTCAATGAGAACCACGAGCAGGGCGTCTTTAAGTGCGTTGGCTGCGGGCTACCGTTGTTTAGATCAAAAGCTAAGTTTGATTCAGGCACTGGGTGGCCTAGTTTCTGGGAACCAATTGCCAGGGAAAATGTCCTTGAAGAAGTGGATAACAGTTTGTCAGCAACTCGTACGGAAGTGCTCTGCGCGAGATGCGAGTCGCATCTGGGACATGTTTTTGCGGATGGGCCAAAACCAACGGGCTTGCGCTATTGCATGAATGGTGTGTCTATGAAGTTTGCGAAGGAATAATTCGTCTGGCATTCCCGGCCGGGACCAAAGACCGCAGGATAAGTTTCGCGGGTGCAGCCGATACTGGGGTCAACTGATTACCTATCGCTTTTCGTAAGCAGACGATGCGTATGAAGGCTCGTGAAAGGCGCACGAGCAAACCCATACAGGATATATCCTACATTTGACATATAGCATTCGTTAGCGTAAGGTAACTTCGAACCGAGTCCAGCTTACTCTCTTCTCAGTTCCTCTGGGATCTTCCAGATCACCTGAAACCCACAGCTCAATCACAGATAAGTTAGTGCGCATGGCAGAGAATTGGCATGAAGCGAAAGCTCGAGTAATGCAAGACAAAAAAGCCCAGCAGCTAACCACCGCCGCATGAATAGTCTGAGAATCCTATGAGCCGACAAAAGCTTGTCAGTCGAGACACGAGACACTATCGGGTGAAGCGTCCGAACCAAATCCTTGGTAGCACTATGAGTTGGAATCAGGTTCAGGCCGAGCTGAGCGCAAAAGGCAGTGATGCAGATGAAGCCATGCTGTTCAGAGGCATTACGACTGATGACGGTACTGAGTACCGCGATAAGTACGCGGACAGCCGAACTCAGGTCACCGAGCACCGTGATTAGAAACGAAGGGGAAGCGCGATTGCGTGACTAAAGGAAGGTCTTATCGCTTCTTCGAAATCTAAAGCAAGTGATTTCGCGACACCGAGACTTTAACCTCATCGGCGCAAATCAACTCGCGGATTATCCAAACCGCAAGTTTTACTCTTTCTGGTGTGCGGCGGTCTGGCTGGCCAAATTCGGGTGTCTTGGGCGGCAGTGTTGATAGCCCGTTTTTATCTCCGTACCCGGCGAGCAGACAGATGTCCCACTGTTACGATTGCGTGTTTTTTCCTGGTGCGGTTTTTACGCCTCTGCGTTTCGTTGACGAAGGTGAGGAGGTCGCCGGGTTGGCAGCCAAGCACGTGGCACATTTTCTCAAGGGTCTCGAAATTGATTCCCAGCGCTTTTCCTTTCTTAAACCGCCAGAGCGTGGTGTGGCTGATTCCCGTTTCCTTAGCCAACCAGTAGAAGGTTCGCCCCTGCGCCTCCAATAGCTGGTCGACTCGAATTTCAATCATAATCTATCCTCCGTGAACCCTATTTACCATATACGCGCAATATTGTCTATATACAAGATATATTCTGTAGTTGACATATAGCTGCGTCAGGCGTAGGGTAGGGCCGTGAGTGGGGCGCGGCTCAGGGCGCGGCCCTGCTAAAGCGCGGAGGGTTGATAAGCCAGTTTTTTTCACCGGGGAGGGGGGCGGATTGAAGTGGTCCGCCCTTTACGTGACTGAACAAAGCACCCTTCATTGCAGGGGACGGGTTTGTACAATCCATGTTATACTTTTTAAGCTGATTGGTTATTCTAGAAACTTACTCTCGACATCAGGATTGCGCGAAACGCACCTCTTTCCTTGTGCCGTCTGTTGTTTCGCAAAAACGCGACTAGGCTAAGCAGCCCTGATGCCCGCAGGAATACAAAAACAATTCAACATGGTCGAGCCGCAGCGGCTGAGGTGCAGCGCGCCCAGAAACTTTCCGCAAGAGGCTCTATGCGCAGAAGAGAAAACTCCTGGAGATGGCAATTAGCGACTTATTCGCCATGCAACGCGCCAATGGTGACTGGTTCGCGCTTGACGATCACGGCAGGTTTCGAGTGCCAGTCTTTCATAGCGCCAGCGCAGCCATGATAGCGCGGTCTCGTGAGGCCGGAATGGAATGCTTTAGACCGGTGGCGCTGGATGAGGCGGCTTTTGTGAACCTTACAACGACGGATGGAGGAAGAGCTTGCTTCTGGCTGGTAAGGGATCCCTCCATCAATCTGAGCCGCGGTCGTGCGCTAGATCATACTCAGCTCGCCCTAATCCTGCGGAATGGCAACCAACTTTGACTGGGTGGGCCAACTTTTGACGAGAATCGAGAACGAACATACTATGGCTGTAACACACAAAGCAACGAGAAATGATTTCAGCGATGTTGCCAACGAAGGGGTCTGGCCGGGAATAGATTCGAGGTTCCGGCTGATTATCGTAGCGGGTTTGCGAACAAAGCAACTACTGCACGGCTCGAAACCACGCATCGAGACTGACCCGCTGAGACGACGAAATACTACTATTGCGCTCGAAGAAGTTAAGCGAGGGTTAGTGCCCTTCACCGTCCCGGCTATGAAGGACAACGACGGAGGCTTTGATCGACCTCTGAGTGGAAAATCACAATCGATAGCGTAAACACCTGCAGAGCACGCACATGACGATGAACGGATTGCGAGTTTATATCAAGCCCAATGGAACAGACTTGCGTAACGGCCAAGAGATCTTCTATAGCCGACGCGGGAATGGCCCCTATTATCGCTGGCTTTATGAGGAGAAAGCCAACCAATGGCGGGTCTCACGCGTTATTGCGGCAGACTTCACGCCACAGTCACTAGCTATGGCCAGTTGGAAGGCCGTCCCGGTAACGCTGCAAACGAGGTTGGGTGAACACTATCTGGAATAGTTAAAAGCCTATGAGGCATTGACGGACTTTAAATCCAGAGAATTATGAGAACTGAAGGAAATGATTATTGGTTAGCCATTCCACGATCATCCGGCTGAACAAACCCCGCCCAAAACTTCTCAGCTGAGAACCATAAATAGATAACAAAAGCCTTGATCGGTTGCACGGCGAAATCGGCTGTAGGTCATTCGCGACCGACGAGCAATCCCCATGCTCCAATTGATCGTTCCGGGTCTCACAAGCTGCCGCTGGGCTCGAGCGACTCCTTTGGCGAACTGATCCGCTGGCGGGTTAGGTCTGGCGGAGGTGTTCGTAGGTCCCAAACTATTCCCAGCCACGAGAGCGCACGGAGCGTGTAATGTGAAACGTCAAGCTCCCACCAGTAAAAGCCCTGACGCTCCGATGAAGGGTAGTAATGATGATTGTTGTGCCATCCCTCACCCAGAGTGATTAGCGCGACAAAGAAATTATTGCGGCTATTGTCATGGGTCGCGAAACGGCGTTTCCCGAAAATATGTGCGAGAGAATTCACCGTGAAAGTCCCGTGATAGAGGGCCACGGTGCTGATGAAGAATCCCCAAACCAGCATCTGCCAGCCCGAGGTTCCCAGACCGGGAGCATACCGCTGAAGCAATGAACCAAACAGAAATGCCGAAACGGCCAGCAGGGCTGGAGGTAGTGAGTAGTATCGATCCAAAAAGCGCAGGTCGCGATACTTCATCAGATTCTTAATCAACTTCCAGTCGGTCACCTGACTATCGCGGGACAGAAACCAACCGAAGTGCGACCGCCACAAGGTGCGGGTGAGTGGCGAGTGGAGATCTTGCTCAGTGTCGGCCAGGAGGTGATGGCGGCGATGATGGGCCGACCACCAAAGGGGTCCTTTCTGATAGGACGCCGTTCCAGCAAACGCGATCAAAAACTGAAAAATTCTGCCAGTGACGTAAGAGCGGTGGGCGAAGAGTCGATGAAATCCGGCGGTGATGGCGAACATACGCGTTACGTAAAGCGCCAGACAGGTGCCGACTGCTACCGTGCTCACGCCCGTCCAGATGACCAGCAGGCAAGCCAGGTGCATGAAAAGGAATTGCGCGCAGACAAAGTGATCGAATTTTTCCCGTTCGAGCGGGCGAAGATCAGGACTAATAGCAGACATCAAAAAAACCTGTTTCTACAAGATGTCTTCCACTATAAAGTGTATTTGTCTTAATGCAACTCCAGGTTGATGGCGGAGACTGAAGTGTAACCAGCGGACGGCTTGATGGGCTCACAAAGTGTTGGGGGCATCCAATATACATGGTCAAACTGAAAGCGGCCAACGGAAATTAGTCAGATGACGAGGACGCGACAGTCAGGCCTTGAGATCTACAATGATTTCCTACCCGTAAGATAACGGCGACAAGGTGGCTCTTCAAAAATAGATGCGCCGCAGTTAGAAGCTGCGGCGCACTACTGATTTAGGATGCTGTACTTTATTAGCCGCTCACGATAATCTGATTATCGACCTGCTTCACGCCGTTGACGTTCCGGACCATCCTTTCAAACTGCGATTTGAGGTCCTCGCTTTTTACAGTTCCCATCAACGTCGCTTTGCCGTCGAGTACGGACACGGTAATTCCCAAAGGCGAGAAAGTGGGATCTTGCAGAATCCTCTTGTCTATCTCAATTTGGATCGCTGCATCATTCGAACCGCTTGAAGTTGATCCCCCTGCTTCAGGTTGGGTGACGATGATGGGAGCTTGCTGCGGTGCGGCGGGCGCCTGCTGAATAATTACCGGTGGTTGCTGTTGCGCAGGTTGCTGCACGATGGTTGTTTGGGGCGGTGCGGTTTGCTGCGCCGCGAGATTGGCGTTCGCTGTATCGTTTCTCTGGCCATTCATCATGAACAACACCAGTATCGTGACTAGGGCGACTGCCAGCACCACGATCACCCCCACCGTAGCTCCAGAGATGCCTTGGCGCTCAGGATTTCGGACCGATTCAGTTTGTGTTACCTCACGCCGGGCCGTTGGTGTCTCAACAACTACCCTACTTTTTTTCGACTCTTCTTCGTCAGACATTTGCTTCCTCCTAATGATTCAGACGATCCCAAGCTCGGACCTAAACATCAGGTCCGGAGCTGATTAATGATTGGACACTTTTGTACCCGCTAGTTAACGAGCAATCGGCATTCCCGCGCATGAAAAGGCTACAATTGCTTCGGTGCATGCAGAAACGCTGCGGAATCTTGAGAAGTTGGGTTTGGATGTCATTAAGGCCTGTCGGCACTGGCTCTGGGGGCATTCGTATGATTTCGATTCTCCGCCTTGGTTGTTGTTGTCAGATTGAGACACCCAAAAGAGGCGTAAATCGTAAATCGGGAATCGTGAATCGTAAGTCGGTTAGGGCCTGAGAGGCGCGGAATAGCACGCCGCTCTTTCAGAGTTTCCCAAATTCCCATTTCCCATCTACGATTCACGATTCACTATTCACGTTTACGCTATTCACGATGACTACCGCAATTATTTACCACCCGTTGTTCCATGAGCACGACACCGGCCCCGGCCATCCGGAGTCTCCCTCACGGTATACCGTGGTAATGGACGCGCTGCGTGAAGATACTGAACTCTGGCCCAAGCTACTTGAGACTCAGGCGAGGGAAGCACCACGAGGGGATGTTCAGGCGTGCCATACGCCACAGCACTACAAGACCGTGGAGCGCGCTGTCAGCGAAGGCATTGGTTACCTGGACGCCGACACCGTCGTTTCGATGCGCTCGATGGATGCAGCTCTGCGCGGCGCGGGAGCTGCTTGTCAGGCCATCGACCTGGTGATGAGTGGCAAAGCAAACAATGCTTTTGTTCCGGTGCGCCCTCCCGGTCATCACGCCACGGCCGAGCGCGCGATGGGCTTCTGCCTCTTCAACAATGTCGCGGTGGCGGCTCGATACGCGCAAAACCATTATGCCGAGATCGAGCGGGTGGCGATTGTCGATTGGGACGTACATCACGGGAACGGAACGCAGGGCATTTTCTATGACGACCCCACTGTCTTCTTCTTCTCAATGCACCAATATCCATGGTATCCAGGGACCGGCTCGCATGGCGAAACTGGCGTTGGTCGGGGGAAGAACTACACGCTGAATGTTCCAGTGAAAGCTCAAACGCGGGCTGGAGAACAGCTGCGAATGTTCCACGCAGCGCTTGATGAGATAGCCTCCAAGTTCAAACCAGATCTGGTGATCCTGTCCGCGGGCTTTGACTCGCATCAAGGCGATCCCCTGGGTGAACTGCTGCTTGAAGACGAGGACTTCATTGCTATGACACAGGCTGTGAAGCAATGGGCGGGAAATAGCTGTCAGGGTCGAATCGTTTCGTGCCTGGAGGGTGGGTACAACCTCCGCACGCTTGGTCAAACGGTCCGCGCTCACGTTACCGAACTATATAGAGATTAGTACCAGAGCGCTCACACGATTCCCGCTGCGTCAGACCCGGATAAAAGTTTGAATAGAAGCATTACCGTGGAGTAAACTCACCCCACTTAAACCGTTTCGGAACGCGATGCCTGAGGTGTTAGGTTGAGAGCCGCTACAAGTTTCTGGTCACTCTGAACCAGCCAATCGCTAAGCCACGAGACAAAGCCAGGGCTACCGCTCCGAAACCCGAGAGGGAAGATATACCTCAGTCCTTCCAGGAGAAAAAAGTGTCATGCCAGACCTTGAAATCACTTGCACGGAATGTGGAAACCCCTTCCAGTTCACCGAACGCGAGCAGGAGTATTACAAAGAGCGCAATCTCACTCACCCGAAACGCTGCAAGCCTTGCCGAGATGCGCGGCGAGCTAACTTTGGTAGCTCGAGGGGATCAGGTGGAGAGCGTCAGCGATTCGACATCACCTGCGACCAATGCGGAAAGGCTGACACCGTACCCTTCAAGCCATCCAGCGGCCGACCGGTGCTCTGTGGCGAATGTTTTAGTTCGAATCGAGCAAGTCAACAGGGAACTAGCTGATTCTCCATATCAGCGAAAGTCTTCTCAACATCTTGTGGGCGCGTGCGTTCGCTAAGAATCGGAAAAATTACGCAATCGTGATGGAATCAGATGTACACAGCCGGAACTCGAGGCTTTCAGGCCTCAGCTCGGGAATGAACAAGCCTGCGAATACGATCCGCGAAAAGCACATCGATTTTTTTCGGCTCAATGACCGCGGTGACTTCTCCCGGACCCCACATGGGATGGATCAGCATCTGGCCCGTGCGATAGGTACGGGACATGTCATAAGGTTCACTTTGGACTGACTTCGAGCGGGATCCGGTTAGTTTGGCGGCGCTCGAAAAAGAACTGCGGGTGCCACATTTGGGGCAGGTCACGCGTGAGACCAACCCACGCTTGGTAACGGAAGCGACAACGTGGCCGCGCTCTTCCTCACATACCGCGCATAGCTTCTCGACGCGATCCCCAATCGCATAAGTCGGTTTGTCCACAAGCCTCCTTGAGAATAGTTGATGCCTGAGAGAAGGAGTAAAATGCCGTAATGATGCACGATCTAAATTAGGCTGGCAAGTTTTCAAAAATTGGAGAATGGTCCACTCGCCCGCGCGCAAGTCAACACTTTCGACACTTTTACCCGGCACCTTACCCCTTATAAAACAGCCTCTTATCCCTCTTACACAACTATTACAAACGACATGGTCCCAACTTGCTACGATGGCCGCGGTGGTTTGCATCAAATGAAATGCGACCAAATTTTACTCCGGGAGTCAGCCATGAGTACTACTGTAAGAACCATGAACACGACGGATAATCGGATAAGTAATCATCAACGGCAGGAAAGCATCAACTGGATCACAGCAAGCTTCATGGTGATCTTTCACTTGGGAGCAATAGCAGCCCTCTTCATGTTTAGTTGGCCGGCTTTGGTGACCACGCTGGTGCTGTGGTGGGTGTCCGGAAGCCTCGGCATTGGTATGGGCTTTCACCGGCTACTTACACATCGTGGCTTCAAGACCCCGAAGGCAGTCGAATACTTTTTGACCTTTTGTGGCGCACTTGCCCTGGAAGGCGGAGCCATCAACTGGGTTGTAACGCATCGCATTCACCATGCTCACACCGATGTCCCCGGTGATCCACACACACCGCGAGATGGACGTTGGTGGGCACACATGGGATGGATTCTCCGCGGCACCGCGCAACAGCATGAGAAGAGCGTAATGCAACGCTACGCGCCCGACCTGATGAAAGATCCCGTCCACGTCTGGATGAACAACCTTTACTTTGTGCCATTAATTCTCTCCGGCATTGTTCTACTTGCCCTAGGCGGCTGGCCGGCATTGTTTTGGGGTGTCTTCCTACGAGTTACCGTGGGTCTGCATTTCACCTGGTTGGTAAATTCTGCAACTCACCTCTGGGGCACCCGACGCTTTGCCACGAATGATGATTCAACGAATAGCTGGTGGGTAGCTTTAGTTTCTTTCGGCGAAGGCTGGCACAACAATCATCACGCGCACCCGCGCGCCGCCAGGCACGGCTTAACCTGGTATGAGATTGATATCAATTGGTATGGCATTCGAGTAATGCAGTTCCTTGGCCTGGCAAAAGGAATCAGGCTCATTAGCAAGGAACAGATAGCCGCAGCCAGGAATCCCGGGCTTAGAGAGTTGCAGAAAGCCGCGTAAAGCAGTGGGCAGTGGGCAGTAGGCAGTAGGCAGTAGGCAGTAGGCAGCAGGCAGTAGGCAGTAGGCAGTAGGCAGTAGGCAGAGTGGGCAGTAGGCAGTAGGCAGAACATCATCTGCTTACTGCCTTTATTGTTTTTCCCCTGCCCCTGCCTCTGCACCTGCCGTCTGGCTCCTCCTCTCGCCGTCTGCTTCCAGCATTTCTGCCCACTGCCCACTGTCAACTGCCCACTGCTTGCCTTACAATGGGCCATGGCTGGAAGGGGACGTCGCAAATCAATAGCCTTTTTTATAACTTTAGGCGCTTGTCTGGTGGCGGTGGCGATTGCTCTCAATGTGGGCTGGATTCTGCTCAACTGGCGGCAGGTTGCGCTCCTGGTCCTGGGCATCATCTTCTTCGCGATGATTATTGTGGGCCTGGTTCTTAACACTACTTTCCTGATACGTGAAATTAGACGCAATGAGCAGCACGATGCCTTTATCAATGCGGTAACTCACGAGCTCAAGACGCCACTGGCATCCATCCGCCTCTATCTTGAAACCCTGAGAACGCGAAAACTGGACCAGACGCAGCGAGAAGACTTTTACGAGATCATGCTCGCCGACAGCGACCGCCTTCTGCGCACTGTCGAGCAGGTTTTGCGGGCCGGACAAGAGGGACACAAGCGGCGCCGCCTAAGCCCGACGATTATTGATCTAAGAGATATAGTGCGCGAGTGTCTGGAGCTGACGCGGGTGCGCTACAACCTGGCGCCGGAGTCGCTAAAGTTTGAAGAGCCAATGGATGGCGATCGCGCTTGCGTGGCGGGGGAGGCAGACGAGTTACGGGCGGCGGTTTCCAACCTGCTCGATAATGCTATCAAGTACTCGGACAAAAGCGTCGAGATTTCCGTTGAAGTGGCGACGCTCGATGAGAAGCTGGTAGCAGTGCGCATTAGCGACAGCGGCATTGGTATCCCGCGCGGGCAATTGAAGCGGATCTTCAAACGCTTCTATCGCGCCCCGGGACTTTTCATGGCCCGCGTGAAGGGTACCGGTCTGGGTCTTTTCATCGTTCACTCCATCGTGAAGAGACATGGCGGCCGGGTCTTCGCAGAAAGCGCAGGAGTGGGCCAAGGCAGCACTTTTACGATTCAACTTCCGAAAGCATGATGCATGAGTAGTGTACTGGTCGTTGAGGATGAACAACACCTGGCGGACGGGCTGCGCTTTAACCTGGAAGCCGAAGGATACACAGTGGACACCGTTAGCAACGGCGAAGCGGCACTCTCACTTTTGTTGGAACCAGAGCAGCCCTTCGACGCGGTCGTGCTGGACGTGATGCTACCTGGTAAGGATGGCTTTACGGTGGCCTCCGAGCTGCGGGCATCGGGACAATTTGTTCCGGTGCTGATGCTCACGGCTCGTGGGCGTCCCGACGATGTGCTGCGCGGTTTCGAATCCGGAGCCGACGACTATCTTCCCAAACCATTTGAACTCTCCGTATTCATGGCCCGCCTCAACGCCTTGCTGCGCCGGCGCGAATGGTTTCAAAGGGACCGCGCCGAAACGGCTCACGCGGCGAGTGAGCCAGTTCAGAATATGGTTCGCGGCAGTCCTGACGAGGAGGTGTTTGCGATTGACGGCAAAACTATCGACCTCGGAACTCTGGAGTTGCGGACTCCCAATCAAACCGTGCGGCTGACTCTGATGGAAGTTCAGTTGCTGCGCTATCTGATCCGTCACGAAGGCAAGGTAGTTTCACGGAAGGCGATTCTGGAAGATGTTTGGGGGGTGAAGGAAGACACCGACACGCGGGCCATCGACAACTTTATCGTCCGCCTGCGAAAATATCTCGAAGACGAGCCCTCCCATCCCCGTCATCTGCTGACTGTGAGAGGCGTCGGTTACCGCTTCGTAGCCGGAGCGACGAAAACCTCCCGCTAATCTAAACCCTGGCTTAGACCTCTCCTGACCAACGACTACTGCAGTTATTGGCGTGGGCGGATAGTGAGAAAAATACTCGCACCTCCACGGTTGATGAGCAACAACGCTGGCCTCGTTCCTGTACGCTGGATTGCAGCTTGTAAATCACCGACGGAACGCACGGGTTGACGATTCACTTCCTCGATTACATCGTTCTCTCGAACTCCTGCTTCCGCCGCTGGGCCTGCCGGATCAGCATCCGTAACAACCAACCCTTGAGCAACGCCTGTTAGGTTCAGGCGCGCGGCCAGCGCCGGCGTAAGTGGTTCGACACGGAGTCCGAGTTTTCCGGAATCACTTCCGCCGCTGGGGGCATCATCTCCCGCTGTCCTTCTATCTGCGGGCAGCTCGCCCAGCGTCACTCTCAACTCCTGCTCGCGATTGTCGCGGGAGATCATCAAGGTCACTTCGGAGCCCGGTTGCATGCGCGCAACCTGGTTGCGCAAGGAGTTGCTGTCCGACACGGGCGCGTCGTTCAAGCTTACGATTACGTCACCACGGCGGATCCCCGCGCGCTCGGCGGGACTACCCGGTTGCACGGCGCTAACCAACGCGCCGCGCACCTCAGACAGACCGAGACTGGACGCAACATCAGAAGTAACGGGTTGAATCGTCACGCCAATCATTCCTCGACGAACTTTGCCAGTTTTCAACAACTGATCCATAACACTTTTTGCCATGTTGGCCGGGATGGCAAAACCCAGTCCGATGTTGCCGCCGGACGGAGATAGAATCTGCGAATTGATGCCGACGAGTTCACCGTTAGTGTTGACAAGTGCACCGCCCGAATTCCCGGTGTTGATGGGTGCGTCAGTCTGTAGAAAGTCTTCAAAGCTGCCGTCCGAGAGGCCCGTCGAACGACCCTTTGCGCTAATAATGCCCATCGTAACAGTTTGGCCAACACCCAAGGGGTTGCCAACAGCTAGCACCACGTCTCCCACGCGCACGCGATCCGAATCGCCTAGCGGCAACACGGGCAGACCTCGTGCATCCACTTTTAGCACCGCCAGGTCTGAGGGCGGATCTGAACCTACAACCTTCGCGGAATACGTGCGCCTGTCGGTCAATTCGACTCTGATATCTGCCGAACCATCGACGACATGATGGTTGGTTAACAAGTACCCATCCGCATTAACGATCACCCCTGAACCGAGTCCGCGCTGCACGCGTTCTTGGGGCTCACGCGGCAGATTGCGGAAGCGATCTTCAAAGAAATCTCGGAAGAACGGGTCATTGAAGAAGGGAAACTGCTCAGCAGTGCGCACACGTCGTTCCGAACGCACCGTGACCACGGCCGGCGCCACACGGTTAACCACATCCGCATAAGAATTTTGCGGGCCAGAATGGGGTGCGGCGGTTATCTCCGTTGCCGGGGATGCGGAGGCGATCGTCCTGGGAGTCTGGCGCCTGCACGCAACGGATAAAAGGCTCAAAACAATTAGAAACACAAGAGCGCTGATTACTTTAAGAATGTCTCTAGTCGGAATAAGTACGTTATGACTTACCATCAAACCTACCTCCATATGTAACGTCTACCTTGAGATCTAGTCGCCGGTCGTCGACAAAGACAACACGACGATTGTCGAGGTATGGGCAAGAAGTTGACTGCGAAGGACGTGTGCGTCAGAAACTGATCCAGTTTCGTTAGATTAACCACCTGCGGTAATAATTGTGGCGCGCACGCCCAGCAGATCCGAGAAATCTTTGGTGAAAATCGCGTTAACCTTTCGGATCCGGCTCACAGTCTCTACCAGCTCCTCGCTTGAGATGAAACCGTTCTCAGTTTGGGCGATAGCCCAGATCGGAATGTGAGAGGCCGTTCTGAGCAGGTCTTCGACAAACCCCAGATACTGCTGTTTGCTCTGTACCGGCGCCCCAAGCTTGCCTGCTTGCTGCTGGTTAAAGTCGTTCCAAAAATCATCACCGCCACGCAGCCATACTTCTCGCCAGCCGGAAAGCGTTTTTCGAGATGGCTCGGACTGTAAGACCGGCGAAGGTAACCTGACGAACAGCAAGTCAGTATGTTGGCGCTCGGCGACAAACCTGCGCACATCCTGATTCGTGCTTAGGTTGCGCAGTGAATTGTCATAAGGTAACGGAAGCATCTGACTCAGTTGCCTAAAGACTTTCGATAGAGACAGAGGCTGGCGCAAAATCCGGGTATCCTTATCAAACGAGAGCACGTAGTCGCCAACCATCATTCCCAGAGTCAAAGCGGTGGCCCGCTTGTATTCCGAGTCGAGCCGCTCGGCATTGAAGCGCACGTTGTCCAGCCACCAGGCATCAGTCTCATTAAACCAGTTTGCCAGGGCTGGGTTATCCGGCAGGTCGCGAGGCACGTAAGCATCGTCAAGCACAAGCGACTGATCACTCCCCGTTAAGCGCTCGGCAAAGTTTTCCACGAGAGCGGTCGCTTTTGTAAACGACCAGATCATGAGATCGTTTGCGGCCACGCGCACTTTCCAACGCTTCAGTTGGACCGAAAGGTGTGGCTCGCCAGTGAAAGGGAGGGCGGCCGAGGTAAATTTCAGGCGCCGCAGCACGCCCAATTCAAAGGCCAGCCAGCCGCTGGAAAACGTGCCTGAATCTGAATACGCCATAGCTATTGGTGAAACGACTCCAACTCCGGCAGGCGGTCGAGCGATAGAAACAGACTTACAACCCGTGGATCGAACTCTATCCCCGCCCACTCGCTGATCTGTTGATGCGCCTCGGGGGCGGTCAGAGCTGGACGAAACGGACGCGCATCGGTTAATGCCGCGTAGGAATCGGCAAGACGCAGAATTCGGGCGGCCAGGGGAATCTCCTCCCCCCTGAGAGCATCGGGATAGCCGCAACCATTCCACCATTCATGGTGCCAGCGCACCAGCAACTGCGCGGCGCGACTCGCCCCGGCCCGTGAAGCTTCCCGCTCGCCAATTACCGGATGTCTTGCCAGGTCGATTCGTTGCTCTTCAGTGAGTGGCTCGGGTCGCGAAATGTAGTCTCGCTCCATCGCCGTCTCACCCAAGTCGTGCAGCAAGGCAGCCACGCGCAATGATCTACGGTCTTCACCCCCTATATTGAGCAGCTTTGCGATTTCGTCCGCGATAACCGCTATCCGAACGGCATGGGGGTTGGCATACCGTTCAAATTGATCGCCGGCCGCGGCTAAACGCGAAAATGCTTCGCTGGCAACAGTGTCATTTATGATCGAAGTAGCCGACATATGATCTACGCGATCTTACCGGACCGTACGATTCGCTTTCAGTTTGTCCATTAGTTTTCGGGCTTCCTTGTTACTCGGTTCGAGGGACACTGCGCGCACGAGCTCGGCTTCGGCCCGCTTGAAAAAGCCCAGGTCGAAACACAATTCAGCAAGCATTACCCGATAGGAAGCATTGGCAGGATCGAGCTTCAATGCTGCCTGAATTTCAGCCTCGGCAAGGCGGCGCGTCTCCGCCTTCGCTGCCAGAGCACGGCCATAGTAAGCGCGATAGCGCGCTTCGTGCGGTAATGCGCGTGCGGCCGCCGCGAGCTTGGGAATAGCCCACTTGGTGTGGCCTTCCAAGAGCGCTCCATATCCTTCCTCAAAATTATTCTCGGCCCGCTCTGACTCACTTCCAACCACAGCCGCATTCGATGCGTCCGCGACGCTGGTTGAGCCACTGTCTGTGACGACTTTCTTGGGAACGGCCTGCGCGAGCTTCCGGGACTTATCCAAAGCCTCGAGTTTAGCGTCATAGCCTGAACGCCGTTTCAGATCCATGAGGGTTTCATATGCCTGAGTGATTCGCGCGAACGCCGATTCGATGCGGGCATGCAGTGTGGCCGAGGTCTGCAAGTGGAATTTGTCAGGATGGAAAACCCGGGCCAAGGCGTAGTAGCTGTTTTTTATTCGCTCGCGGGGTGCGGTGGAAGTGACGTTTAGTACTTCGTAGTGATTGCTGGCGCTCTCAAGCCTTGCCAGGAATGTGGCCAGGTCTAATCCCTGAGTTTGCTCTGACGATTTAGCCTGACTCGTAAGAGAATCCGGAGTCGCTGGGAGAACTGCCCGCGGATGACTAACCGAGATTCGTGGATTCGCTTGCAACACATTTGGTTTTTGCTCTCGTTCTATAAAGCCCGCCAGAACAAGACCGTAGAGCGTTCTCCTTGCCTCCAATTCACCCTGACCGCTCAGTGAAATCAGTTCGCCAAGCTTTATTGGGCTGTCTACGCGCGAGATCACGAAGCCTTCAGCGGGCAAAAGGGCGTTGAAATCGGGTAAGACGGCGGCAGGCGAGATCAGTTCTTCTTCAGAAGGAAACCGCGAGGCAATCAATTCCCACTGCATCCTGCGAGCAGCTTCCATCAGGAGGCCCGGAGTATTGAGTCTCACCCGGATTGAGTCTTCGAGCAGGCTGCGGTCGTCAAACTCCCAGGTGCCCTTTGCCCAAAGCAAAGCCACGCGGAGGATGTCGCCAACTTGCCTCGTAAAGATGGGTTCTATTGTTAGTCGATCAATGACACCTTCGCTGACCAGCGTAGCCGCGAGGGACACGTCCGAACGATTGCTTGAGGTTGAAAGCTCTGGTTCAGAAACAAGTCCTTGTTTCTTGAGATACTCCGCGAGACGCAACTCCCGAAGATTTGAAGCCGCGTAGATGATCTCACCCTTATCAAAATAAACAGCGGCCTTGACGCTCTCATGCTGCAGTCTTAAGGCGCCCGACAGGTCCTTCAAACAGATCTCATGCACTAGTTCGGCAAGCGGTCGGTCACTTAGTTGGCCCTTCATCAGTGGTTGCGAAACGGTCTGGTATTAACTTATACAGCGTGCGTGCGAGTTTCGCGAAAGCATCATAGCGCACGAATCTGGAAAAAAAGAAGTAGAGCTTTGACACAGGTGCCATGGCGTTCTATATTGAAGACCCCAATCAATTTAAGTCTGCGGCGGCCGAGATCGTTAGCCTCAGTGGATAACGTTGGTAATGTTATGGGTCAGCTACTCAATAACAACCAAGTTCAAACCGGGACCTCCGAACGCGATGATGCAGCAAGCGAGCCGGGACTGAAGTCCGATGCCAATCAAAGAGTCGAGCACCTGATCGAACAGTTAGAGTTGCGCAGCGCTGAACTGGAAGAGGCCAACCGCGAGCTGCGTCGCATTTCACACTATCGCTCCCTGTTCCTGGCGCGGATGTCGCACGAGCTGCGGACACCGCTCACATCAATTCTTGGATTCAGCGAGATTCTGCTCGAGCAGGAAGAGCTAACTGTTACGCAAAGCCGGTTCTGTAAGAAGATTCAGGATTCGGGATTTCAACTTCAAACTAGTTTGAATCAACTGGTAGACCTCTCGCGGTTGGAAGGGGAGCAGCCAGAGCTCTTTCTACAGGAGTTTTCATTACGCGAAGTGCTGCGCGAGTCGTGTGCGGCAGTGGCCCGGCCTGCTCAGATGAACCACGTGCGACTCGAATTTGATCTCGCTCCTGACGTTACGACCGTGGTATCTGACCAGGGAAAACTGCGCCAGATTCTATACAATTTCCTGGGCTGGGCGGTGAGCCGCAGTCGTTCGGGACAAGTTAGTGTTTACGCAGATTTGATTCATGCGACGCTTCCACCCCAGCGGGGCTTGCACCCCAGCCGAGATGCTCGGCTGGGGACCCCGGGCTGCCCCGCTGGGGACCCCGGTTTGATCCAGATCCGAATCGACGATGGTGGCGAGCATCTGGCGGATCTGGCGCGAGTGTTTGATCCGGAAGGACCCTCAGGGGGACGTGAGGCAAGCGTGAACGAGCTGGGCATAATTATCAGTCACCGTTTGATTGACCTGATTAGTGGCAATGTAACGCTGCAGAATCTCGACGCGGGGGGCCTGAGGGTGCTCATTCGGTTACCGGTATGTCCCATGAAGGAATAGCAGAGAGGTGCATGGAAGAGATCGACATCCGCGAATGCGTGACGATTGAGGAGCTCGATCAGTGTGTGAGACTGCAGCGTGAAGTCTTCGGACTCTCTGATCTCGAGATTTCCCCGCGCCGTCATTTAATCGTATCTCGTCAGGCGGGCGGTTGGACCCTGGGGGCCTTTACGAAACACGCCCGCGACCGCATCGTCGGCTTCGTACATCATCTGGTGGCCATACGGGGCGAGGATGAAATTATTGGCTACTCGCATATGATGGCCGTTCGTAAGGATTATCAAAACCTGGGACTCGGCGCGCGGCTGAAATGGGCGCAACGGCGGCGAGCGCTTGCCGAAGGCCGGCGCTTTATTAAGTGGACGTGGGAGCCAATGCAGGCCCGCAACGCGCATTTCAATCTAAACCGTCTCGGCGTGGTTGTGCGGACCTATGGTGAGAACTTTTACGGCGCCGACTACGCGACGAATCCCGAGCAGCAATCTCTCGCTGCCCAGGGACTTCCCAGCGATCGTCTCTTTGCAGGATGGGAGCTTTCCTCCCCCAGGGTCGTAAAACTAGCCGGCGGGGACGTGCCTGTTCCTCCATCAGCGCCGGTTGCCGCAATTGAAATTCCCGCAGACTGGACCGGGCTGATCAGACGAGATGTGAACCTGGCGAAACAGAAACAATTGAAGGTGCGACGAGAATTCGAGCGAGCTTTCTCGGCGGGACTTGTATGCGCTGGATTCGAGCGCTCAGCCGAACATCCCCGGTACCTGCTGTACCACGACGCTGTGTGAAAACTTAGGGTGGCCTATGGTAATTCGCAGCTTAGCAAGGGGGGACTAGTTTCCATTTTCCATTTGCACCTCGCGAATTAGTCATCTCCATTTGTTGCGGATCATATACGCCAAGAGGACTCCCCCGACCAAGAGGATTTTCAATCGCGAATGACAAATGAGTAATGGAAATGGAAATAGCTCCACCCCTTTCCGACTTGCAAATTTACAGGGCTCGAACTCTCGATTATGGATTGAGTGAACATGACTTTTGCTCGCTTCGATCGTTACGTTGACCGCCATGCGCGCAATTTTACGGAGCGCTTGCAGATTCTCTGTCGCATGCCTTCAGTCGCTGCACGCGGCACAGGCATGCGGGCCATGGCGGACGCAGTTGAGCAAATGATGCAACGGGTCGGAATCGGCACACGTGCGTTCAAGATGGGTACCGGGTACTCAATCATCTACGGAGAGTGTGGAGGTGGTCCAGATACTTTTCTTGTTTACGGCCACTATGATGTTCAGCCCGTCGGCCATTTGACTGATTGGTCGGTCGGTCCCTTTGCCGCCACCATCTTAGATGGAAAACTCTACGCTCGAGGGGCAGCAAACAGTAAAGGAGATCTGGTGGCGCGGTTGGCAGCAGTCGAGGCTTATCAGAAAACGGTTGGCAAGTTACCGATATCGCTCCGGTTTATCGTTGAAGGGGAGGATGGATTGGGCAGTCAGAGTCTTTACCGGTTCACAACGCAGCATCCGGAGTTGTTGGCCGCGCGGGGTTGCATCTGGGATGAAGGGTATCGCGATACGAAGGAGCGTCCGGTAATCAGTCTGGGTTTCAAAGGAATTACTTTCCTCGAGCTGAGAGCCCATGGCGCCCGGTCAGACCTTCATTCGAAGTGGGGCGCGATTGTTCCCAATCCCGCCTGGCGGCTGGTTCAGGCTTTGGCCACCATTACTTCTCCCAAAGGTGTGATCACTATTGACGGTTTCTCTTCTCATGTGGCGCCCATCTGTGACGAAGACGCGGAAGCCTTAAAAGCAATCGAGCTTGATGAAGCAGGGCTTAAGAAGGAGTTTCGCATAGGCGGATGGGTGCGGGCCATGAAGGGGCAGGCCCTCGTAAAGGAGCACATCTTTGGTCCCACCTGCACTATCTGCGGAATTCAAACCGGACATACCGACGCCGGCGCCAAGACAGTCCTTCCCAGCACGGCGATGGCTCGACTCGATTTCCGGCTGGTGCCTGATCTCTCTCCCGACTTGGTGCACAAATTGTTGAGGCAGCATCTGGATATTCGCGGGTTCAAAGATATCGAGATTATTGAGCTGGGCAGCGCGCCCCTGGCCAAGGCCTCCGCAACTTCACTAGTGGCGCGAGCGGTAATTGAACCCGCGATGGAAGTTTATGGAGTGCCGCCATTGGTTTATCCGATGGATCCTTCCAGTGGACCGGTGGGCGCTGTTTGCGGAGTTTCCTTCCCGGCTACGCCAGTGGTGTCGTTTGGAATCAGTTATGCCGGGTCGAATCCGCATGGCCCTGACGAAAACATACGCGTGGATGATTTTTTGCAGAGCATCAAGTTTATCGGGCGGGTGATCAATAGTCTCGGCGAGACCACCAGGGAAATAAGATCAAGCACCAGCAGCATCACCAGGACCAGTGGGACCCGGGAAGGAAAGGCCGCCGCTCACTTGCCATAAAGGAAAATGGAGAGAGTCGGAGACGAAGTTGGCCACTGCATCAAAAGAGATTGAAAAACTGCGGGAGGAGATTCGGCGGCACGAGGAACTCTATTACGTCAAAGACAACCCCGAAATCTCAGATGCGGAGTATGACAAACTGCTCGAGCGGCTGCAGAAACTCGAAGCGGAGCAGCCGCACCTGATAACTCCTGACAGCCCCACCCAGCGCGTTGGTGGGCGACCGGCCGAGGGTTTTCCCGAAGTCGTCCATCGCCGGCCCATGCTTTCACTCGACAATAGTTACAACATCGAAGAGCTGCGGGCATTCGATCAACGGTGTCAGAAGTTGGCGGAAGGCAGGGCTTTGGAGTATGTCGCAGAGCTCAAAATAGACGGCGTGTCGATTTCGCTTCACTATGATCATCAGATACTGGAGCGCGGCGTCACTCGCGGCGATGGACGTATCGGCGAGGAAGTGACTCAGAACGCGCGCACGATTCGCAGCGTGCCGCTCAGATTGCGGGCCAACGGAGATTCAGTTGGCAGAGAAGTGGAGGTGCGGGGCGAAGTGTTCATACCGCGAAGCGTGTTCGAGAAAACTAACTCTGAACGAGAAGAGCAGGGAGAAGCGCGCTTCGCAAATCCGCGCAATGCGGCCGCGGGCACTCTTCGCCAACTCGATTCCAGGATTGTTGCTTCGCGCAAACTTGATCTATTTGCCTACGACCTGATCGCCGGCGAACGCAAGCCCTTTCCGACGCAATGGGAAGCGCTCAATTGGCTCGAACAGTCAGGCTTCCGCGTCAATCCTCATCGAGAGCTTTGCGGCTCAATAGAAGAGGTAATCGAGTTCTGCAATCGAATGGAAACGCAGCGCGACGATTTTGATTACGAGATCGATGGGCTGGTAGTAAAGGTCAACTCCACTCCGTTGCAGGACGAGTTTGGTGCGACTCAGAAAGCGCCGCGTTGGGCCGCGGCTTACAAGTATCCGGCGCGGCAGGCGACCACAAAAGTGCTCACGATCACTGTTCAGGTAGGGCGCACGGGCGCATTAACGCCGGTGGCCAATCTGGAGCCGGTGTTACTTGCCGGAACCACAGTCTCGCGGGCCACGCTGCACAACGCCGATGAAATTAAACGCCTGGGAGTGCGCCTCGGCGATTGGGTGTTGATAGAAAAGGGCGGCGAGGTAATTCCGAAGGTGCTGAGGGTAATCGAGTCAAAGCGCACGGGAGTCGAAAAGCAGTTTCGCATGCCCAGGAAATGCCCGGTGTGCAGAGGCGAAATCTCAAGATTGGAAGGCGAAGTAGTTGCTCGTTGCGTGGCGGCGGATTGCGCCGCGCAGCTGATGGGTCGCCTGCTCCACTTTGCCTCTCGTCGGGCTATGCGTCTCGAAGGGTTGGGCGAGTCGCTCGTCGATCAAATGGTGGAGAAAAAAATGGTGCGCGACGCTGGTGATCTATACAAGCTGACATTAAAGGAACTAGCCGGTCTCGAGCGGATGGCAAAAAAGTCAGCGGAAAATCTGCTGGCACAAATCGAAGCAAGCAAATCCCGCGATCTTTCCAACCTGATTTATGCGCTGGGCATCCGTCATGTAGGCGACAGGACCGCGGCCATACTCGCCAGGCATTTTGGCTCCCTTGAGACGCTAGCAGAAGCGAGTGAGACCGCTCTCGACGATATTCCTGGAATTGGTTTAACCGTAGCTCAAAGCGTGCGCGGCTGGTTTTCCGATGTGGGCAACGCGGGCCTCTGTCGGCGTTTGCAGGTCGCCGGCGTGCGCACGAAGATCGAGCAGAAGGATCAAGCGGCGGTAGATGAAAGATTCGCGGGCAAACAATTTGTTCTCACCGGCGCGCTATCGAGATATTCGCGCGATGAGGCACGGGCCTTGATCGAAAGTCGTGGCGGCCGCGTGACGTCCTCGGTCAGTAAGAAAACTGACTACGTTATCGCAGGCGTCGAGGCAGGCTCTAAATTAGACAAAGCGACGACGTTGCAGGTTACAGTACTGGATGAAGCGGCGTTCAAAGGAATGATAGGGTAAGATGCTCGAACAGCGCTTTTGGCATGGCTGCAAATTAAAGACCAGCATTCTTGTCCTACTGGTGGAGACAATATGACTAGGTTGGAAGACACGAACAGAAAACTAGAACTGCTTTATACTCTTTTCTGCGACGACGTTCGCCTCGAGGTTGGTAACAAGCTCTCCTTCATGGGCGTTTTTCAAAACATAATGGTTCAGCAGTTACCGGTCTCACTGATTAAGTTTGCCGTCGTCAACCATTGGCGCGGCGAAGGCGTGCACCTGTCTGAAGTGCGCATTCTGACGACTGATCGCAAACACCCGGTAGTAGTCTCTCAACCTACTCGCTTCGAAATTACAGCGGGAGGTTTTGCCGACAACATCAGTTTCTTCGTTAACGTTACTTTTCCGACCGCCGGGCAGTACTGGGTGCAAACGCTGATTGACTCGAATCTCTTTGACGAGCAGCCGTTGACTGTTTCCGATGGTCGCGAGGGGCAGACCCAGAGCGCGTCGGAGGCTGTCAATTAGTTAGTACTCAATTCCCAACAGCTTGATCTTGGAATTCAGAGTAGTGGGCTTGATCCGCAGTAGCCTGGCGGCCTTAGCCTGGCATCCGTGAGTCCGATCCAGAGCGAGCCTGATCAACTCAATCTCGAAGCGCTCAACCTCTTTGTAGAAGTCGATGCCCTCTGACATGTTGAGACTCCTCAATTGAGCCGAGGCTTCGATAAAGGCTTTGTCGCGAGCAAGGTTTTGGGCCTCATTCAGGAGCGACAAGGCCAGAGTAACCAGCCGCTGCACGCGGTCGCGCATCGGATGATCGGCGATTCTTAGTTGTATCGGGGTGCCGGGGGATGAAGACGATTTTCGCAATCTTGGGTAACTGACAGGTTCGACAGCGGCCGCACGTTCAAGAGTCATGAGATTCCACCTCTGTAAAAGTACCTTCTAAATTCCGCTTACAACATAAAGACACCGGCCCCCAACTTCTTGTGACAACTTTATTCTGATTCAAAGAACGCTGCGCGGGGGACATAGTTCCCTAAAAATATAAGAAACGCGAGCCCTCATTAATAGGCTCGCGTCTTTTCCTTTACAGGTTTTTGGTGCGGATGAGAGGACTTGAACCTCCACGATGTCTCCATCACAGGCTTCTGAGACCTGCGCGTCTGCCAGTTCCGCCACATCCGCAAGTGGAGTTTCATTATGCGAAGGCAGCTAAAGGCTGTCAAGAAAGCAAAAGTCGCTCCTAGGAGTCTGTCGGAAAAATCGGATTTCTCTGTGTAACCTCCGTGATCTCCGTGTCTCCGTGTTGAAATTGCTAAGAAAGATGCACCACGGAGGCACGGAGTACACGGAGAAGCTTTTTTCCGACAGACTGCTAGACACGCCCTTTAGCGGGGCTGCTGGAACAAAACACGATCCACGAATCCACACGAAACGCAAAAAATGAATGCCTTGATTCGTGTAACTTCGCGATTTCGTGGATCGCATTCTAGAGCGCCGAATCTACCCTCGAGACCTGCGGAACGGCATGGTGTTTGTGCGATTCACTTCCCGAACGTTAACCCGACGGTTGGTCCGGTTGTGAAATTGGGAATGTTCCCGCCTCAGTCGCCGGTGAAATCGCGTATGACGCCGGTTGTCCTGATCGCCGACACGATCGTGATAGCGATCATGTCGTCGGTCCAATCGGTTGTGTATACGATTGTGGCGGCGGCCGGAACGATTATCCCAGTCTCGTCGCGGCCCTTTGCCGTCCCAGCGGCCGTCGCGGGCATCATGGCAATTTACGAACTTGCCACACTTACGGTCGCGCCGGTCGCGGTCACGACCTTGCCCCTTGTCGCGCTTATCAGCGAAAGCTGTCCCAGGTAGGACCAGCGTGAGCAGCAGCGCCAGCATTGCAATCGATACCAGGTTTTGTCTGTTCTTCGGAAGTCTCATACAATCCTCCAGATTGGCAGGTCGCTTTTGCAACCCACGATTTGTTTGTCGCAATCAGTTGTCAGTCAGGTTAGTTCTACCGAAACGCATGGTTCTACTGGATAACAACCATCGTGCCAGTCGTTTGCAGTTGGAAAACGGTGATTGGGTTCCGTTTCCTACACCATAAGGTGGAATCAGGAGCCCGCATCGCATGGAAAGGTCAGACCGATCCGGGAGGGTTGGTCTCTCCGGGGGGCATTAGCCACTGTTAGGAGGGCGGCTCACGCTCGGATCGCGATTGTCCGCCGGTAACAGTCGTATTGTTGCGGATGCCTTTCGATTTCATTTCGAGGTCCGAATGGCTAAACCAATTGAAACTGCAGCGGGTCTACGCGAACGCCTTGACGACGTTCGCGAAAAAATTGCGGCTCTGGCCAAACGATGCGGTCGCGAACCAAAAGAGATCACCCTGGTGGCGGTTAGCAAGACTCATCCGGTCTCGGCTGTGAGAGAGGCGATTAATGTTGGAGTAAACGATTTTGGTGAAAATCGTGTACAGGAAGCTGAGTGGAAAATTCCTGCACTACGACACGAGGCGCGCTGGCATCTCATAGGCCATCTGCAGGCGAACAAAACACGCCGCGCCGTAAGGCTATTTGACATAGTCCACACGCTTGATTCAGTTTCCCTTGCCGACCGTCTTGATCGTGCTTGTGCCGAAGAAAATCGCGCCGAATTGCCAGTCCTGATTCAGGTTGATCTTGCTGGGGAGGCGACAAAATCGGGCGTGCCGGTCACCGGGTTGTCTGAATTGGTAAAGGCGTTGAATCAATGTTCGCGACTTCGCCTACAGGGCTTAATGACTCTGCCGCCGTTTTTTGAAGATGCAGGACGGGTGCGCCCATTTTTCAGAAGATTGCGCGAGTTACGTGATGAACTTCAAACGGCAGGACACTTCAGCGACCGCCGCGGCGAGCTCTCGATGGGAATGAGTCATGACTTTGAGTTGGCGATTGAAGAAGGCGCCACGATCTTGCGGGTGGGGACCGCAATCTTCGGGGAACGTATTCCATAAGCCATGATAATTATCAATCTAGTGTGGCTCCTCGTCTGGTACCTCGTAGTCAGTGCGATCGTCGGCGTCATTCTGCTGGTTCTCGCTCGAGTGGTTGTGAACTACGCAGACATGAATCCATTTAGCCGCACAGCTATTACTATTCGGCAGTTCAGCGATCCCCTGGTGAATCCGGTGCGCCGCGTTTTGATTTCTTATAGCCTCGACCAAAAGCTGGCGCCATTCGTGACGATCCTGATCGCCATTCTATTAGGCTGGATGCTTTTAGAACTGGTGGGTTCGGTAGTTTTTACAGTAAGCGGCGTCGTTACCAGTTTGCAGCGGGGAGCGCTCGTATCGCTGGCCGGTTATCTACTCTTTGGTGTCCTGGCGGTGTATTCGTTGCTGATCGTGGCGCGGATTGTCTTGGCTTGGGGATTAAGCTATGGAAACCGCATGATGCGTTTTCTCGTAAGCGTAACGGAACCGATTCTTGGTCCTTTTCGCAGGATAATTCCGCCACTGGCTATGTTCGACATATCTCCGATCATCGTCCTGTTTATCTTGCAAATCTTTCAGCGAGCCATTGCGGGAACTCTGATCGGCTAGGCGCCGGACCCGGCATCTCCATAGGTTCTCTAAAATTGCGGCCCATCGGATCCATAATTGACATTGAAAAAGAGTATGGAAGCAAAAACGATCAACATGATGAAGATATCGATGACCAGGGGAAAACGATTTCTCTATAGCGTGTTCTGCTCAGTTTCTCAGGGTTAATCCGCGACCTGACTCCTATGATATATTCCCAACCTGCAAACCCATAGCGCGCATACCTGAAGGACCTATTTTAATGTCCGGACACTCGAAATGGCATAGTATCAAGCACAAAAAAGGCGCGCTCGATGCCAAGCGCGGCAAATTATTTACAAAGTTCATCAAAGAAATAACGGTCGCGGCGCGGTCCGGCGGCGGTGATCCGGACGGGAATGCCCGTCTGCGCAAGGCTATCCTCGACGCCAAAGCCGGCAACATGCCGAATGAGACAATTGACCGTGCCGTCCGTCGCGGCACGGGCGAAGAGGAGGGTGTGAACTACGAAGAGATCACTTACGAGGGATATGGCCCAGGCGGCGTGGCGTTGTTGATTGAGTCGGTGACTGATAACCGCAACCGCACCGTGGCCGAGATTCGCCACGCGTTTTCCAAAAATGGCGGCAACCTTGCTGCGGCCGGTGCAGTGGCCTGGATGTTTGAGAAGAAGGGTTACATCGTAGTCGACAAAGCAGCGAAATCAGAGGACGAGTTGTTTGAAATTGTCACCGACGCGGGAGCAGAAGACCTGCGCGACGACGAAGACAATTTCGAAATCATCACAGCTCCCGCCGACTTCGATCGCGTGCTTGAGGCGGTTAAGAAGTCGGGTGTTGAGCCACAGATGGCTGAGGTTGAGATGGTAGCCAAAGAGTACAAGAAACTCCAAGGAACCGAGGCCAAACAGATGCTCAAGCTAATGGAAACTCTGGAAGACCACGACGACGTGCAAAAAGTCTCCGCGAATTTTAATATCAGCGAAGCTGACATGGCCGCGGCGTAGGGTGAGTGGCACGCCGCCAAGTCAAAAACATTTTCCAATTGTCACCAGAAGCCCCGCGAAGCGGGACGACAGCATATCAGCCTGGGTGGAGCGCAGCGGAACCCCAGGTTTACGAACAAGCAAATTCAACCAGCCCGCGATAGCGGGCGATAGCAGATCAAGGATCAGGTTTCATCACGATGTCCCTCTTGTTACCGCTGCCGCCCTCTTCGCGCGCTTGAGAACCAAATGCCCATTGGTCCTGGACTCACGTCCCAGGCTTTAGCCTTTCGCCACGCTTCTTGGGCTTGATTGCCCGGATCAAGACTTCTTCCGCATCCTCGCCGCCCCCTCAGGCACCGTGTCCGTCATCTTTGCCTCATGTTTCTCTTTTTGTCGAGCGGTGGGATTCTGCTGCTTGCGGGCCTCGACATTCTCTCTCATCCGCTGATTCTTCTTGTCTTTGTTTTGACCGTCCTTCTTCCGGCGATCTTTGTCTGACATTGGGTCCTCCGTAATAAACTGCTTGCTAGCTTGACGCACGTCGGCGGCGGCCGGCGTTCACAATATCTTTTTCTTCCGCGCTGTCGACCTCCAGGAGGTCACTGTTAGCCGGCCCTTGAATAACATGACCGAAAGCGTCGAACCGCGAACCATGGCACGGACAGTCCCAGGTGCTTTCTAAAGTGTTCCACCCGACAACGCATCCGAGATGGCGACAGATAGCTGACCGCTCATGCACCGCGCCGGCGTCGTCCTTATAAACCGCTACTTTCGTCAGGCCGCGGCGCATGACAGCTCCCCGTCCCGGCTCAATCTCAGCAACGGAATCTACCTCGCCAGGCGTGACTAGTCCGGTGTATTCCACGGCCACGTTCAAGTTTTCCCGCGCGAATTCAGAAAGCGCTCGCAGAGTCTTGCGAGAGGGCTCATACAAGTTGGCCCACTCATTCTCGCGCTCCATAATCAGATCAGTGATGAGAATGCCGGCAATCGTCCCATGCGTTATGCCATTTCCTGAATCGCCGGTGGCTACGAAGACGTTGGGTTCGTCGAGAGGGTTACGACCGATGAAAGCCAACCCGTCGATCGGCTCGAGCACTTCTCCCGACCAGCGATACTCAATACTTTCGATCATGGGAAACCGCGTACGCGTCCAACGTTCGAGAATTCCGAATCGTCTGTTGGCGTCATCTTCCTGACCGGTCTTGTGGTCTTCTCCGCCGACAATCAGCAAGTCATAAGCGCTGGCTACCGTCCCGATGGTTTCAATTCGCAGGTAGTGGTAAGGATCAGGTGTGTCCCAGTAAAGCGCTTTATTTACCGAGCCAGGTGGCACCCGGGCGCCGATTACATAGGTTTGATAAGCCGCTTGTTTTGTGTGAATGGCAACGAGATCGTTCACGGGCGAGTTGGTGGCGACAACTACTGCGTCAGCCGTTACTACAGCTCCTCCGCTCGTTTCGATGACCGCAAGGTCTCCGCCTTCTATTTTGGTGGCATGTGTTTGAGTATGAATGCTGCCGCCATTTTGCTTGATGGCTGCAGCGAGGCCGGCGAGGTATTTGAGCGGATGAAACTGGGCCTGACGCGGAAAACGCAAGGCCGCCCCAGTGTCATAGCTATCAATCGGCGCGCGCTCAACCTTTTCGAGCTTTAGTCCGGCCCGCAGCGCTGCCTCTAGTTCATCATCAAGAATCTTCTTCGGGTCGCCCGGGGGAACAAAAAGATAGCCGTCGAGTCGCTCAAACTCGCAATCGATCTTCTGCGTTTTGACTATAGTTTCCACGAGATCGATCGCCGCTGTGTGACTTTCCGCCGCCAGGCGAGCGCCTTTCTCCCCGTGAAGACGTTCGAGCTCGAAGTAACGATCGTCGAGCGCGTTGACCAGGTGAGCCGTCGTTCGTCCCGTCATGCCGCCGCCAATCGGTCCATCGTCCAGGACGATGACGGCCTTACCCTCCTTTGATAGCAGATAAGCCGTCGTCATTCCGGCAATGCCTGCTCCTACAATGCACACGTCTGCTCGGACATCCTCAGTTAGCGGAGACTCGTTCAGTAGCGGTAAGGTGTCCATCCAGACTGAGACCGTTTGTTTCGTGTCGTCTTCCATTAAATTGCCCTTTGCGCTAGAGATCAATTCGGACCGTAGTCTCCGTTGCGCCCTCTTTCTCTGAAGGCGGTTCTCTGAAGGCGACATGCGCCAGCCCGGCGCCCGCAAGCAACAAAGCCATCCGTAATCAGTGTTTTACTTTCGTATTCAATCCTTTAGAATTAGCTGGCATTTTGAGTAGACGTAAAACTCGTAAATGTAGTCTTCCGGTACAAAGGATTCCCCGCGTGTCCTTATTTAAGCACCCAAAAGGCTGGATTCTCGCTCTTAGTTATCTTGTTGATCGAGTTAGCAAAGAAGATGCCGGGAATTCTGGGCGGTACACGAAACTTGCCGGCGCCTCGCTGTATTTCGATAAAGGGAGTTATGAGTTTACCTATCAAACCGCCTTTTGCTCCCATGGAAGCCTTGCTGGTAAAGGAGATTCCAACCGGGAAAAACTGGCAGTATGAACCCAAGTGGGACGGCTTTCGCTGCATCGCATTCCGCGACGGCAAAACTGTAGAACTTCAATCGAAGTCTGGTCAGTCGCTGGGGCGTTATTTCCCGGAGATTGTCGAGGCAGTACTGAAGGTAAAAGCCACCCGCTTTGTGGTCGATGGTGAGTTGATAATCACGGTCAAGGGCGAGCCTTCCTTTGACGACTTGTTGCAAAGAATCCACCCGGCAGCCAGCCGGGTGACAAAACTCTCGCACGAGACGCCGGCGCGTCTGATTGTTTTTGATCTGTTGGTTGATGAGCGCGGCAGAGGGATATTCCAAGTTCCGCTGGTGAAACGTCGTCAAAAGCTTGAGAGCTTCGCGAAAGAGCACCTTGCCAGCAACGCTAGTATCGAACTTTCGCCAAAAACTCCGGATGCTGCCCTGGCTCTCAAGTGGCTGTCTGATTCGAGTGTCAGACTCGATGGGGTGATCGCGAAGCGACTTGATTTGCCTTACCGGTCGGGCGAGCGGGATGGCATGCACAAAGTCAAGAAGTTGCGCACGGTTGATTGTGTAATCGGCGGGTTTCGTTATGCCTCCAGCGGCAAGAATGTGGGATCGTTGCTCCTGGGTTTGTTTGACGACGACGGTTTGCTGCATCACGTAGGTTTTACTTCCAGCTTTAACGCGGCAGAAAAGAAGGAGCTAACGACGAAGTTGGAAGCGCTGGTTAAGCCGCCCGGATTCACCGGCAATAAACCCGGAGGACCTAGCCGCTGGAGTACCAAGAAGACAAGTGAATGGGAACCTCTGGCGACAAAGCTTGTAGCTGAAGTTCAGTATGACCACTTTACCGGTGGTCGTTTCCGTCACGGAACCAGATTTCTGCGTTGGCGGCCAGATAAGAAGCCTAAGCAATGCGGCTTCGATCAATTACAGAACCGGGAACGATAGCGACGGCACTCAACTACCGCAGCGAGTCAGTCGGGTCTCTCAGTCAGACCTTAAGTAACCCTTCCTCACCTCCAATCACTGCTGAACATATAATTCTGGAACTGCACGCTAACGAGTCACAGGTGACCAGCACTAGGACAAATCTGCTGTCTAGCAGGTTACTGGAAAAACAAACACGATCCACGTTAATGGACGCTTCTTAACGTAACTGATAAGCCACCCGAAGACCGCACGAAATGGATTTCTTAATTCGAGTTATTTCGTGTGATTTAGTGGATCGCCTTGCTGCTTCCAGACTATTCATCACTTTTTTAAGTAACTTGCTAGAAAGATTCTTTTTCCTCTAACTGACGTTTCGGTTGGGTCTGGTATGCATCTTGACTAACTAAATCGGGGGACGAAGCCGAAATACAGAGGGAGCAAGGATTCGCACACTTCAAAGGGAAACAGAATACCCGATAGATAGTGCGCCGAATTGTCGGCGACAAATGGACACAAGCAAACGACGCTTAGCACATGCCAGTCTCTTTGGCACGGGTGCATTGGTGGGTCAGTTTCGTTTGTCGGTTATCGTAGCTCATCCTGCCGACGAGATATTTGGCGCCGGGGGTTTGATCTCAAAATTGAGTGATGTAACTATAATTCACCTGACCGACGGCGCGCCGAACGACATTCAAATTGTTTATGAAGCCGGATTTGAAGGTCGCGCGGACTATGCTCAAGCGCGCCGGAAAGAATGCATTTCGGCTTTAGCGATTGCCAACGTGCCTGCAGACCGCATCCTCGATCTAGCCGTTTTTGACCATCAAGCGCCTCACTTTTTGACCGACCTGGCAAAAAGGATCACGACCTTGTTGCAACAGTCCGCCCCGGACATTGTCCTGACTCATCCATACGAAGGTGGGCACCCTGATCACGATGCGGCAGCTTTTGCCACGAATGCCGCAGTCCGTTTGTTGAGGCGCCACGGCTTTAACCCGCCTATGCTTTTTGAAATGGCCCTGCATCCAGGGAGAGACGGAGAAAAGAGAGTGCTCGACTTCCTTCCCAGCACGCGTCGCGAGACAACAACCTTGATGCTCGATGAAGAAGCTCAGGAACTCAAACGCCGGATGTATGAGTGCTTTGCAACCCAGCGAGAAGCGATAAGAGGAAACCCGCTCGGCCCGGAAAGATTCAGACGACCGCCGCCATATGACTTTACCCTGCCGCCGCAGCGTGGAAAATTGAACTACGAAAACTTTGACCGGGAATTTACGCGGGAAGAGTGGCAGTTGCTGGCGCGCAAAGCATGGGTTGATCTTTTTCCGGAAGAATCGGTGGGACACTAGCTTCGGGTTTTGAACTGAACTCTCTGCCTCTTGAGCTGAGATCTCAGATCTCAAATAAGAAAAAAGAACCAAGAAGGAAGGACAAAGGACAGTGGCTTCAGCCACTCAATATCGGGAAGATGATCGACGACGCCGGTGGCAAGTAAGAGCTTCCGCGAAGAAACCACCTCATCGTTGACAGTGATTTCGAAACTATTGCCAACCCTGCGGGCATCCGTGACTTCGGTCAATACGATCCACGAAGACACACGAAATGGCACTAAGTTTCGTGTTGGTTCGTGAGATTTCGTGGATCGTCCTCCTTGAGTTTCGAAACATGCCACCATCGAACAATAGCATTCCGAATAAAAGTGAGCGCCTTGTAGTATACTGCCGACGGTTTTTCAATCTTTAGGTTGGAGTTTCGCGCAAGGCACGCTCAGGCTCGAACTCCAAACGTTGGTTCCTAATGCCAAAAGATGCGCGTTCTGGGAATCGATCCAGGTAGTGAAACGACCGGCTGGGGCGTCATCGAAGGAGACGGCCGGCATTATCGTCTGCTCGAGTATGGCGCAATTCGATCTTCGCCGCGACTGAAGTTTCCCGCCCGCTTGTTGCAAATCTCAAATGGAATTGATGAGGTAATCGCGCGTCATTGCCCTGAGGCTTGCGCGCTTGAAGACGGGTTTCTAGCCACCAACGTGAGAGTCACTTTAAAATTAGGTCAGGTCCGCGGCGTTGCGATGCTGGTAGCCGAACGAGCGGCGCTGGAAACTTACGAATACTCGCCGCGGACGGTTAAACAAACTGTAGTTGGTTACGGCAACGCGGAAAAGCATCAAGTCCAGGAGATGGTTCGCGTTCTGCTCTCGTTATCCACTGCGCCGGAGCCGCAAGACGCCGCCGACGCTCTGGCGGTGGCCATTTGCCATTTTCATCATGCAGGTCTCACTCAACGCATCATCTCTGCAGAAGTGCGAATGAAATTCACAGCTTCAGTCGCAACGCGCAGGCGAATGTCTCGGTAGTGGCGGTTTCCCAGGCGGCATTCACAGTGCTGTGTGCATGTTGCCCGGAGTCTTCTAGTAAACCTCACCTTCTAAGGAGGCAGGATCATGAACACTTGTTCCTCACATCCCAGGGTTTCGACGTTCATTCTGACCACAGTTAGTCTCGTACTCGTTTTCTGTACATCAGCTAATGCTCAGGGACGAGTTCCCGGGCGGGGCCTTGGTATTGTGGTTGACGAAAGACTCTCGGTACTGCGGGCCTCGCCGGATCTCTCCGGCAAACTGCTGCGTCGCATCGGCCGGGGCCGAGCTGTGAGCATCACCGGTCAGAACCGCAGTCGTGACGGAATATTCTTTTATTCCGTTAGGGTCAGCAGACGCACTCGCGGCTGGCTGCAAAAGGAGGCCGTTATCCTTCCGCGGCGGGCTGGTGATGATGAACGCCTGCTGCGTCTCATAAATGCTTCCGCGGATTTCGACCGCGTGGCGCGCGCGCGCATTTTTCTCGATGCATTTCCGCAGTCTCCTTTGCGTCCTCGAGTGCTTCTGCTTTTTGGAGACGCAGTCGAACAGGCGGCCGTTCGGCTTTCGCATGACGCGTCACGCAGACTTAAACCTGAGGAAATGCAGGCCAACGATGCGCCTGCCTTTAGTTACTTCCTGAACTATGGCGGCCTTGATCGTTACAACCGGCAGGGTGTCAGGTTTGCCTTTGATCGCGATCAGCGCAGGTTTCATTACGCAGGCGCGAGTTGGCGGGAACTCATCCGGCGTTATTCCCGCAGTCCCGAAGCGGCGCAGGCTCGAATACGCCTCAACCGGAGCGTTGTTGAGATCAAATGAATCGCTCGAACCCCCAAAACGATCCACGAAATTACAGCGACACGAAATCTTGTTCGTGTTATTTGGTGTAGGTTCGTGGATCGTGTCGAATCTTTTTGTTTGGAAACGAGCCGAACCGCGGGAACTAAGCACTACTTACCTTGTCTGCGCCGCTAGCCGCAACCTAGAGGTTGAACTCTCAACTTCCAGAATCAAAATGAAGCAAACCCGTTAAATACCCTTGCCTGCCTCTGCAATCTCCCATACACTCGGCATCTTCAAAATGCATCCGGGAAAATTTGGCTTCGATTCGTCTGGCGTGACTTCGCCTGCATCCTTATGGCTGAATCAAGAACCGCAGTGCCGCGTAGTCGCTTCGGTCTAACCATGCGGCGCGATGCGTGGTGGATCGAAATAGTCCCAATTGTCGTGGTGCTTGGTGCGTTCAGTGTCTACGCCACCTGGCGGGCCTTCGAGAATGAATTCTACGAATGGGGTCCTTATCTCTCCCCGTTTTATTCGCCACTCATTAAAATCAGTTGGTGGCCCCTGTCTCCCGCGCTGTTAATCCTGTGGGCGCCGCTGGGCTTCCGCGCTACCTGCTACTACTATCGCAAGGCTTACTACCGCGCGTTTCTGCTTGATCCGCCCGCCTGCGCAGTTGGCGAACCTCGGTCGCACAAGTATCGTGGCGAAACTGCGTTCCCTTTCATTCTGCAAAACCTCCACCGTTATTTCCTCTACGTTGCCCTCATCTTCCTGGTTATTCTCTGGTACGACGCGATCCGGGCTTTTTGGTTCAACGGACGTTTTGGCGTCGGTCTCGGGTCACTTGTCTTGCTTGCCAACATAGTTTTGCTCTCGTTTTATACCTTCTCCTGTCATTCGTTAAGACACATCATCGGCGGCAAGGTCGACTGTTTTTCCTGCGTGTCGTTTGGCCGGGCGCGACATTCGGCCTGGCAAGGCGCCAGTTTTCTCAATGAGCACCACATGCTGTTTGCCTGGATGAGCTTGTTCTCGGTCGGTCTGAGCGACCTGTACATCAGGTTAGTTGCCAGCGGGGCGATTCAGGACTTGAGATTGCTGTGAACGAAAAGTTCGAGACTCACGAACATGATGTGCTGATCATTGGGGCTGGTGGCGCCGGCTTGCGAGCCGCGATTGAGGCACTGGGCCAGGGCGCCACCGTGGCCGTCGTTTGCAAGTCACTGCTTGGCAAAGCGCACACCGTCATGGCTGAAGGCGGGATCGCGGCGGCTATGGCCAATGTTGACCAGGCGGACAATTGGCGCACCCATTTTCGCGACACGATGCGCGGCGGGAAGTTTCTCAACAACTGGCGCATGGCCCAGATACACGCCCAGGAATCTCCCGAGCGGGTTCGCGAGTTGGAGCAATGGGGCGCATTGTTCGATCGCACGACTTCTGGAGACATCCTCCAGCGAGCATTTGGCGGCCATACCTTTAAACGTCTCTGTCATGTCGGTGATCGTACCGGGCTGGAGATGATCAGGACGCTGCAAGACAGGGGCGTCAACCTCGGCATCGACGTTTACATGGAATGTGCCATCACGAGGTTATTGAAGGATGGTGAACGCGTATCCGGTGCTTTTGGTTACTGGCGAGAAACCGGTCGTTTTGTAGTCTTCAAAGCTAGATCGATTGTCATCGCCACCGGCGGTATCGGAAAAGCCTGGCGCATAACGTCAAACTCCTGGGAGTATACCGGCGACGGTATGGCACTGGCCTACGACGCCGGCGCTGAATTGATGGATATGGAATTTGTGCAGTTTCATCCCACGGGAATGGTTTGGCCGCCGGGTGTGCAGGGCATTCTGGTGACCGAGGCAGTTCGCGGGGAAGGCGGTGTGCTGCGCAACAACGATGGCGAACGGTTCATGGAACGCTACGACCCCGAGAAGATGGAACTCTCGACGCGCGACATTGTGGCCCGGGCAATCTATACGGAAGTGCGTGAGGGACGGGGCACCGAGCATGGTGGCGCCTATCTCGATATTTCGCACAAGCCGGCTGAGTATGTGAAGCGAAAACTGCCCAGCATGTATCACCAGTTTCGCGAGTTGGCGGACGTGGACATTACGCAAGGACCGATGGAAGTCGGTCCGACGTGTCACTATATGATGGGCGGCATCCGGGTGGAGGCCGAAACCGCGCAGGCAACCGTGCCCGGCCTGTTTGCCGCCGGCGAAGCTGCCGCGGGACTACATGGCGCAAATCGTTTGGGCGGCAATTCGCTTTCCGATCTGTTGGTCTTTGGGAGGCGCGCGGGGTTGAGCGCTGCGGAACATGCAAAGCAAAGCCCTCCGGTGACGATAGACGGACAGGACGTATTGGAGGCAACGCGCGAGATGCTTGAACCTTTTGAGCGACCGGCCGGCGAAAGCCCTTACGATATTCACCGGGACTTGCAGGAGGCTATGCATAACTACGTCGGCATCTTTCGCAATGAGGATGATCTGAAACAAGGCTTGAAGGAACTCGATTCGTTGAAAGCACGAGCAGACGAGGTGCGTGTTGAAGGGTCACGACTATTTAATCCCGGCTGGCACCTCGCGCGTGATCTGAAAGCTATGCTGACCGTTTCGCAAGCCGTGGCACGGAGCGCTTTGGAGCGCAAGGAGAGCCGCGGTGCACACAGCAGGATCGACTATCCCAACTATGACGAAGAAGGGGGGAAGCGAAACAATATCGTCCTGCGGGACGGCGGCCAGATGAAACTGAAGCAGTCGCCAACGCCTGTGATGCCGGATGAGGTACATCTGATTTTAGAAGAAAAGAAAGGCTGATATCACCACGGAGACGCGGAGAGTACTGAGAAGAAGTCAAACAAGAGAAAGGCGGATACCTCACCATGAAGCCTAAACGGAAACTCTATGAAGAAAGACTCACTAGCGAAATCATCGGAGCGGCAATTGAGGTCCATCGTGAACTTGGGCCCGGATTACTCGAGTCATCCTACGAAATTTGCTTGGCCCGTGAGCTGGAGCTTCGCGGGATTTCGTTCGAGTTAGAGAAGCCGTTGCCATTGGAGTACAAGGGAGTAAGACTCGACTGTGGTTATCGTCTGGATTTGTTGGTGTCAGGTGCGGTCATTGTGGAAGTCAAATCGGTCGCAGCCTTGGGGCCTATCCACGAAGCGCAATTGCTAACTTACCTCAAGCTAACCGGAGTGAAGGTTGGTTTGCTGATGAATTTCAACGTGGTTGTTCTAAAGGACGGACTGAGACGCTTAGTGCACTAAGTGCTTTCAGTGCTCTCCGTGCCTCCGTGGTGAATAGAGGCTTTATTTTCTTCACCACGGAGACACGGAGAACACGAAGGAAACAAGTCAATGTCGAACGCAAGCTTCAGAGTGTTCCGTGGTAATCGCGTCGGTGGCGAGCTGGTAGAGTACGAAGTGCCCATCGCTCCGGGAATGGTTGTGCTTGACGCGCTTCATTATATCCAGGCCCATCAAGCTCCCGATCTCGCGGTTCGCTGGAATTGCAAAGCCGGAAAGTGTGGTTCGTGCTCCGCAGAGGTTAATGGGCATCCGCGCCTAACCTGTAAAACACGAATGGATGCTTTGCCGCTGAATGAACCCATTACTGTTCAGCCGATGAAGAGTTTTCCGGTAATTAAAGATTTGGTAACCGACGTATCCTGGAACTACAGAGTAAACCGGATGATTCCTCCGTTCACGCCGCGCGCGGATGTTGAGTGGAAGATGGATCAACGCGACGTGGATCGGGTACAGGAGTTTCGCAAGTGCATCGAGTGTTTTCTTTGCCAGGACGTCTGCCACGTTTTGCGTGATCACGACAAAGGACAACAATTTGGCGGCCCGCGCTTCTTTGTGCGCATTGCGGGACTGGAGATGCATCCTCTGGACGGTTTGTCTCGAACTCACTTGCTGAAGGACGAACTGGGCATCGGCTTGTGTAACATCACCAAGTGTTGCTCGGAAGTCTGCCCTGAGGATATTCATATCACCGACAACGCGATCATTCCTTTAAAGGAACGGGTG
>JALZJF010000206.1 GCA_030859905.1 Acidobacteriota bacterium | reverse complement strand
GGCGGTGTGTCGAGTTTGCGCAGCAGAGGGTTCCAGTCGAGCAATACTTGTCGCTTTGCTTTGCGGCGTTTGATCAATAATTCGAAGCGCTGGACGGGCATGATCAACTCCAGCGTTTGGTTGAGTACTAGTTCGACTCGGACGCGATATTTTTGCCGTAAGTCCTCTACTTTGGCGTGATATTCGCGCTCAATTGCCTCGAGCCGCAGCCGATCTTTGGCCAGTTGCCGTTTTCGCAGGCGCAGCGAAGATTCCGTTTGCAAGTCGCCATAATAACCGCGCACGCGGGCAAGGTCGCGATCGAGACGCCGCTGCAATCCATTGACGAATGGAGCCAGGTGCGCCTGTACCCGTTCGGGCAGCGCCCGCCTGGCCCAGCGGCTAAGCCGGTCCTCGTCCCACGCCGGCGGCAATTGAGCTTCGGGCGTGAAGGCGCTTGCTTGCCCCTCTTGTGCCAACGCCACGTTCAAGAGATCCTGCGTGGTAGTTTCTTCCAAAACCGCCCCGTTAACGTTATTGACGCCTAGCTTCAGCAGACCGTCCCGCTCCTCGTCCGAATAGGCCGTGTAATGAAACAAGAGAATGTGATAGCGGGTCCACGCGGAACTGACGCGCGTGATGTCATAAACCGCGTTCTGGAGATTGAGTGTATGAGCCACAATACGTTCCGGGGCGGCCGGCGCCGGCGCTGGCACGCGAAGCACGCAACGGGCGCTTGTGCCGCGTTGGCACAGTAGCTTACTGAATCGCTCAAGCCAGTCGGATTCGAGATTCACCAAATGTGTTCCCGCTGGAGCATCGGATCCAAAGCCGAGCCGCTCCAAATCCGAGACGCCAAGCGCTTGCTGAACGTGCGTTGGCGAAAGCACGTGCAGACAGTGAGTACCGAGGGGCTCTACCAGTGCGCCTTCGCGCTGCAGCAGGTCGTCAGCGAAGTTGCGAATTCGAGTTGCTGTCTCCATTTCGTCTAGCTTGCCGCAAACTCATCGCCGAATAGTTCAGCATCGAGCGATTTTACAGAGTCGTAGCGATTCTTGGCCGCAGCCAAACGATCACCGAGAGTACCGAACGCAGCTTGTCGCTCCAGCACGGTCGTTTCCATCCACGCGGCGAAGACCATCTCCGCGAATTCACGGTCATCATCGATCTGGCCAAGGATAGCGCCGATCTCTCCAACGACGAGCTCGAACATGTTTATTTTCTCATCCAGGATCCTCAGAATCTGCTCTTCCAGCGTGTGCCGCACGACCAGATTGAAGACGAACACGTCGCGGGTTTGGCCAATACGGTGAATGCGCCCAATTCGTTGCTCGATGGCCATCGGATTCCAGGGCAGATCGAAATTGATGATGGTATTGCAGAATTGCAGGTTGCGTCCCTCGCCTCCCGATTCGGTCGATAGCAAAATCGGAACTTCGTCACGAAAGCGCTCGATCACCCGATCTTTTGCCGGACCGCTCATCGCCCCTTCGAAAACCACGAAGTGCATGCCTTGCTTGTCCAGCAATCGCTGGAGCGCCGCGAGAGTCGCCCGATGGTGAACGAAAACGATCTTCTTCTCGTTCGGATTGCGCCGCAACAACTGCTGGAGCCCTATCTGTTTACTACCCGAGTCTAGCGCCTCATAAGCTCCAAGTAACCTGGACCATGCTTCGGTCATGACATTGTTACCTAGAAAGCGGCCAATCGCGTCCGCGGCACTGGCGGGCCCTGAACCCGCCGCCGCGAGTAGATGTCGCAAAGCCAGCCGGCGCGTTGCTGGCCCAGCGCGGTGGGCCTCTTGGACCAGGCCTGACAATTGTTCATAACAGGTTGCTTCTGGCTCGTTCGGCTCCAGCATGATTGTCGCTGCGTGCCGCAATGGCAGCCGCACATCAACTGCTGAGCGAGTGTTGCGAATCATTACGTCCCGCATTAAATCGCGAAGCCGCTCAGATTTCGCCGGCTTGCGTGGCTGCCCGGCCGTCATATAATTTGCGCGAAATTCTTTTTCAGTCTTGAAGATACCTGGCTTGAGCAGCGTCAACAGGTTGTAGATCTCAACGAGGTTGTTTTGCACGGGCGTCGCTGATAACAGCAGGAGGAAGCGCTTCTGGAGCGCGTCGACAAGTTTCCAATTCGCCGTCGCCCGGTTCTTCAAGTGGTGAGCTTCATCAACGATTACCAGGTCGTAGGCTTGCATCACGAGGCGGGTAAGCTGCTCTGGACGCCGGGCAGCGGCAATCGACGCGATCACTCGGGGTTGGGCCCAAAAGCTTTCCGCGTCTTTGCGAAAGAGCGAATCGTAGCTGGTGGCAAAGCTGATGCCGAACTTAACCTTGATCTCTTCCTGCCATTGTTTGACTAGACTTGCGGGCGTTAAGATCAAGACCCGTTCGGCCATTCCCCGCAGCAGGTATTCTTTGAGCACCATTCCCGCCTCGATGGTCTTGCCTAAACCGACCTCGTCAGCCAGCAGCACCCTGCCTCGAAACTGTTTGAGCACCTTACGCACGGCTTCGATTTGATAGGAATAGGCGTCAACATCGTGCAACTGAGACAGACAGAGCAACTCGTCAAAAGCTTGTAGTGATTTCAAGCGAGTTAATTCATATCGCAGCCGAAAGTCAGCTAAGTCGCCACCGGCGTTAGCGGTCGCGCTGCCTTCTAGCTTTTCAGGCAAGCTGATTGACAAGGGAATGGCAAACTCGAAGGCTGGCAGTGAGTATCGAGTTTCGGGCGCAGGCTGAGCGGTCTGCTGGGGCAGCGAATCCATTGGGTGTTTCGACGCGTGTCCTTCTTTAGGGTGATGCCGAACTGCTCCCTTGGCGCGCAGTTGCCCCTCTCTCCTTAGTTGCACGTTTTCGATTTTCGTAAGCCAACGGCGAAACCAGCCTTCCAGCGAAGAGTCCGATGGCAGGTACCACACTGCCAAAAGCAATTCGTTCTTGCCGTGTTGTTTGACTAGCTGCGCCGCTTGGGGCCACCGGCCTTGTTGCGCCAGCGCTACAGCCCGCAATAATTGGTCTTCCCCACAGAATGAGGGGTAGCGCTTGGAGAACCGATGCTGATAGCGGAGGCTCAATTCCGGCCGCTCCTCTAGCAGCGCTGCGAGTGAGGTTCTTAGAAGCAGGTACGGATCGGTCGGATCTTCCGCAAGCGCCGCCTGGGCTAATGACAGCGGGCTCTGATGGTCCGGAGCAGACACGGTTTCGGAAAGCTCTGCACCTTCCGAAGGTTGACAAGTGTCGGGCAAGCCCGATGCAGCGCCTTTCGGAACGAGCGCCACAGGCTCTGCAGCCATTGTCTGATTGGCATCGCCCTCCCAGGCTAAGCGCTGCTGTTTTGTAGCTCCTCGGGTCATCTAATCGCGAATCCGCCTTCTCACAATCTCTGTGGACCTTGGTAGAGTTCTCTGTAAGCTTCTCAAGTACGATACGTTAAAGTAATTGGGAATCAAACTCAACAAGTGAAGCGGTGTGGGCGGTGTGGGTCAGTTTGAAGTTAGAGAGGCCATCGCCGGGATTCTAGCCCGGATTATTCATGAACCAGCATTCAATCCAGCCTGCGGTAGCAGGCGGCAGCGTAAAGCCTGGGGCGTGAGCCCCAGGAAAGCAACGAAGATGAGCATCAGCCCGTGTTAACGGGCGGCA
>JALZJF010000234.1 GCA_030859905.1 Acidobacteriota bacterium | reverse complement strand
TTCAGGCTCATCGCGTGTCTGTCCGTAGCGATTTGCTGAAACAACCGGATAAGCAGGAGGTAGCTACTAACGTGAGACTCCACCGGGCAAGCCGGTGGCATCTTGGAACGTAAGGGCGCCCATTAGCTACTAACGTGAGACTCCACCGGGCAAGCCGGTGGCATCTTGGCAATCATAGGGCGCTTAGGTAGCTTATGCTTATCCGCTTGTTTCAGCATAGGCCCATATGTTGCGGTTTCAGGCTCATCGCGTGTCTGTCCGTAGCGATTTGCTGAAACAACCGGATAAGCAGGAGGTAGCTACTAACGTGAGACTCCACCGGGCAAGCCGGTGGCATCTTGGCATCATAGGGCGCTTAGGTAGCTACTAACGTGAGACTCCACCGGGCAAGCCGGTGGCATCTTGGAACATAAGGGCGCCCATTAGCTACTAACGTGAGACTCCACCGGGCAAGCCGGTGGCATCTTGAAGTGAAACTGAGTCCAATTAGTCCAATCCTCTAGTTTATTCACAGTCCCGCGACCGGGTAGAGTCTTGTTCACACTCAACCTGAGTTGTTGGAGGTGGTGTCACCCCGTCGCTACCGCTCCGGGTACTGACCCGTTGTTAGAAGGAACGTCCGGCCTCGTCTTTCCACAAGGATTGGCTTTACCTCGGCTGCGGCAAGGCGCGCAAGCGGGTCAGTACCGGGAGCAACCGGGTGGGGCGCGCCCCACCGCTCAAACTTGGGTCCTTGCTTGCCAAGATCACGCCTTTCACTCAGATAAGACATTTCGGAAAAAACATTTCATCGGCGGCTTGAATTTTTGTGGAGTCGATTTTTTACCGAGGATTTTGGATGGGTAGTGGCTCAGTCAGGATACACAGAGGAAGCCGCAGATGACCGGGATGAACGCAGATCAGAAAATCAATCCTTAACCTGCTGAAAAAGGGGTGGGCCATTCTCAGCGAAGTGTAAGACGATCCACGAAAAGACACGAAATGACTCGAACTAACGGCCTTTTTCGTGCCCACTCGTGTGATTCCGTCGATCGTTCTTAGTTTTTCAGCAGCCTGTAAGAGCTTAGATCAAGCTCCATTCCTTGAGGATACTCATCAGCGATGGCAAACGTTCTTGCCATAACCATTCTACACGCAGCCATAATCCTGCCATTACGGCGCTTCGGTAGATACCGTTCTCATCGACGGGCGCAAGACGATACACTCCGCCGTCAAGACGGTAGAATTCAGCCAATTGGTCTCAGTGGATCAATCAGCCAATACTCTCCGACGCCGCCCTTTTCATATTCGTAGAACTTTTCTCCGCGATCCCGCACTAAGCTCTCAGGACTGATGACTTCCACAACCACATCAGCCGCCCCGGCCAAATGCGTATCCTTCAGTCTTTCCAAATGGTCACTGGCGATAAAAAGGATGTCTGGTTCACGCCCCGGTAGATCAGCTCCGGTTTTCATTTGAAAGGGAGCTGAAATAATTAGCCCCAGTCGGTTTGCTTCAACAAAATGCTGGAGCAGTGCGGCTAAAAAACTGACGAGCAGTTGATGCTTTCTCGATGCAGGACTCAACGGGACTACCTCTCCATCAACCCACTCCGCCCACACGTATTCGCTGGACTGAAGAAATTCCTCATAGGAAATCTTACCAGGAGAGGCAGGCGAAGCATGCGGCGTACGCGTTTGATTCTGAATGTTATCTGCCATCACAAGGTGAACTTATCACAGTCCCAATTGAGGCCTCCACGTGATTTGCGCGTGGGCGTCTAATGAGATATTCACGCAGGGCGATAGACGCGGATGAGTTGCGCTTCAAGATCAGCTTGCTTCTTTATCGCGGTTGCGATCCGTTGCGCCTGTCCAACAAAATCTGGATCGAACGTGCACACAACAATGCCGTTGTGGTCGGGGCGTTGGCGATGAAGCTGGATGAAATGCCTGCGGTTCGTCGTGATAAGCGCTCTTTGCTTTTCCGTCGCAAGAGAAAGAACTTCTTCGTCCGGCAATGACTGATTGGCCTGGCCGTCTTCGTACATGGTCAGCACGTCACAGCCTAAACGACGAAGCTCTTCAACCACCAACAGCGGAAAGTTTTCGTCGGCGTAGAGCCTGTACATTACTGTGGCTCGTCCACTTCGTTTTCGGCTATCTGGCGCTCGATGCTTTCTCGGTGGCTGCGAACATAAGCCCAGGCGTTGGCGAGGTCTTCGGCGCGTAAAGTTGGGTAGGCGCGGAGTAGGTCGGCTTCGCTCGTGCCAAGGCGTCGAGCCTGTTCCAGCAGCCAGACGGGGATGCGCGTGCGGACGACGCAGGGAACTCCGCCGACAACGTTCGGACGGCTTTCGATGCCGGGAAAATCATCGCCCAAGTCGCGGACGAGCCACTGCAACAGCCGGGCCTTTTCCGCGCGAGTCATATTGGCCAGTAGCTTCTCTGATTCTTGCATTGCGCTCATTGCCGCAGCTCAGCGTGACGCGAGAATTAACGGCCATATTGTCGGGCTCTCACCGCTTGCCGTCAAGGTTGGCCCACTCGCCGGACTGGATGAAGTTGGCCCAATAGAATGGATGCAGTTGGCGATTGCGTCTGAGCATGTCGAGCTGCACTTGTCGCAGTGCCGCGCCCCGCCCCATCCCTTGTTTGAGGTTCTTGTAGTAGTCTGTCATCAGCTTCCGCGTCGCGTAATCGCTCACCGGCCAGAGGCTCATGATCATCGACTCAGCTCCTGCCAGGACGAAGGCGCGGCGCAAGCCATAGACGCCTTCGCCGTTGCGCACCTCGCCCAAGCCCGTGTCGCACGCCGAGAGGACGACCAGTTTTGTCCCCCACAGGTTCAGCCCCGAGGCTTCCAGCGCGGTCAGGATACCGTCGTCGCTCGTCGCGCCGCCACGCAGGTTCGCGCCCGCCAGCGCCAGCCCCGAACGCAGCAACGGATTATCGATTTTGGCGTTTGGATTGATGCCGCGCGTTCTCGCCTGCGCAACCGACCCGGTCGCTACCGCTCCCGGTACTGACTGGACGTTTGCGTTGATGCCGCGCGCTGTCACCTGCGCAACTGGCCCGGTCGCTACCGCTCCCGGTACTGACTGCACGTTTGCGTTGATGTCGCGCGCTGTCAACTGCGCAACCGACCCGGTCGCTACCGCTCCCGGTACTGACTGGGCGTTTGCGTTGATGCCGCGCGCTGTCACCTGCGCAACCGACCCGGTCGCTACCGCTCCCGGTACTGACTGGGCGCTTGGATTGATCCCGCGCGCTGTCACCTGGGCAACTGACCCGGTCGCTAACACCACCCCAGCGGGGCTGCCTCGCTGGGGACCCCGGTCCGCTCCCGGTACTGACTGGGCGCTTGGGTTGATGCCGCGCGCTGTCACCTGCGCAACCGATCCGGTCGCTACCGCTCCCGGTTCTGACAGGAAGAAGCCGTGTGTGGCAATGTGCAGGAGTCGAGGCGCGGCGATCTGCTTTAGCGCGGATTCGGTCGCCCGCGCCCTAGTCAACAAATTCGCTTCGGGAAAGAGCGTCTGGATCGTGCGCGCTTCCTCGGCCGTCCCACCGAGCGGCGCGAAGTAGGTTTCGGATAAATTGCTGGCGTTGGTCACGCTCCGCCTGCGCTTGTTGCCGGTCATAGCAGACCTAGCCGCACTCGCGAGCTGGTCCGCGGCGGGCTCGCCGAACGACGGGTTGGCGACCACCAACGGCTCGCTGCCGTTCGCGCGCGCCACCTGCATGCGCAATAGATCGCGCCCGCTGGTCAGATAGGCGAAGGAGTAGCGTTCAACCAAATAGCGCCCCTGCTCATCAACTAATGCCTCAAAAGGAATCAGGTTCAATGCGCCGTCAGGGGAGACGAGCAGTTGCGTGACTTCGCCCATAATAGCGCGCACGGGCCGCATCAGTTTGTCGTCAACCGCGCGCGCGATCTGCTGAGCGTCTTTGCGCCGCGGGTCGCGCAGGGCCTGGCGCAAAGCATCAATCGCGCTGTCAATCTCCTTCGCCGCGCCGAGTTCCGTCCAACGCACTTCGCCCTGATGGCGGATGACGTAGACGATATAGCGCGGCTCGCCATAAGCCGTTTCGTTGTCCGGCTTTTTCGGATCGAACGGGCGATGGACGGCGAATTCGACGAGCGCCGCTTGCTCCGGGATCGCAGCCTGAACTGCGGCGAGCGTGATGGGCTGCGCCCTCTCGTAAAAGCCCGCGCTACGGCTGCTGATTTCACTTTCGAGTTTCTCGCGCCGCTCTTCGAAACTCCTGATCTGTTTCTGGTGTTCGGCGGGCGACGCGCCCTGCGGCTCGTTGAGGACGAGCCGCGCCAATCGTGAGGTGACGCCATTTAACTGATCCAACAACGCCTGATCCTCTGCGCTGAAACGGGCGCGCAACGAAGCGAGGCTCTGTGACAGCGCGTCCTGCACGCGCCCTTTGCGTTGCAACACGGTGGTGGCGGCCAACTCGCGCGCCGCTCCGTCGTCAACTGCGAAGCGAACGTGCAGCGAGATGGCTCGGTTCATTTGTTCCGGTAATGTGGCGAGGTAGGCTAACTTTTGGCGTTCGGAGCCGGTGGCGAGATTGAGGTCAAGGTGATATTCAATGATGGCGTTGGCCCGCGCTTGAAAGGCGACGGCCTGTGCGCGCTTGCCTTCCGCCGCAGACATCTTAGCCAGATCAACGAAAATGTCGGCAAGATAGTAAGAGTTTGTTCCATAGGCTGTTTCAAAGATGGCTAACGCGCGGCGATACAGCGGTTCGGCTTTCGCATCTCTGTTAAGCGCAAAGTAAAGTTTCGCTAAGTTGCTCAGATGCCACGCCACCAGTGGGTGATTTGGCCCAAGCACCTTCTCCAAAGTCGCCAGCGCGCTCAAGTAAAGAGGCTCCGCCTGCACATAATCGCCTCGATTATAGTAAAGCAAGGCAAGGCTGGCACGGGAACCCGCCACATTGGGATGGTTCGGCCCCACAACCTTTTCCCTGATTGATATTGCCCGCTGATACAACCGCTCGGCTTTATCGAATTCACCCATATCACGATAAAGGGTGGCGAGATTGTGCAGCGGCGGGGCAAGATACGGGTGGTCCGTTCCCCGCGTCTTTTCATATAGAACCAGCGCGCGCTGATAAAACGGTTCGGCCTTAACGTAATCGCCTTTCGCGCGGTACAAACCGGCGAGGGAGTTAAGCGCCTGAGCAACATCATCATGCTCTTCCCCTAATGCCGTCTCGGAAATCATCAGCGAGCGTTGAAAGAGCGATTCGGCGCTCACGAAGCCGCCTTTGTTGAGAGAGAGAGTAGCCAACCTATTGAGAGTGTGACCAACATGCGGGTGATCTGGGCCTAAAGCCTTTTCCTGAATAGGTAAAGCGCGTTGCAGCAACGGCTCGGCGCGTGCGTCGTCGCCTCTTGTGCTGTAGAAAACGGCAAAATTGTAAAGTAATCGAGCCACCAGCGGATGCTCTGGCCCCAGAGCATTTTCTGTAATCATCAGCGCGCGCAGACACAATGTCTCAGCGTTTGCATAATTACCCTTGAGATAGTTGATAACGGCAAGGTTGAGGAGTGGGTGATACAGATCAGGATGCTCTGCTCCCCGGACACGCTCTCGCAGTTCAAGCGCTTTTTCTGCCGGCGGGAGTGCTTCCGTATATTTGCCGGCATCAGACAGTCGCTTGGACTCGGTCTGTAGTCCGCGCGCTTCGTGCAGCAAACGATCTGTCTCGGTGGCGTCGCGCACTCCAACCCACCGAATTTCATAGCGTCCGACTGGGAGTTTTGGGTACTTCGGCTTCACGAGCAGACGATAGCTGCCAGCCGTTTCGGCCACTAACTCTATTTTTTCTTCGCCCTGATTCGTGATTTCAATATCGAAGTCAGCGATTGATTTGCCATCTGTTCCAAACAGAGTGACGACCAAATCAATGCCGCGCTGTTCGCTTATTACGCTTGCGTATTGACCTTCGGCCACCGCGAGTTGATAGCTGTGTTCCTGCCCGCCGCAACTCGCGCTCAATCGGTTTGCCCGGCTCAAGCGTTGTGACCTCCTGCGTGTGCTGCGCGCCTGTTTTGCCTATGATTGCGCGGGAGCGGCGGTGGGCGAGCCGCATGGCCGGCGAATCAGTACTCGAAGCAGTAGCGACGGGGTAGGGCGCGGGTGATAGCTCAGGTCGAGTCTCAATCAGGCCCCACCCGGTCGCTACCACCACCCCGGCGGCGCGGATGCCCCGCCGGGGACCCCGGTCCGACCTCGGTACTGACCTGTCTCGCGCCACTTGAGCCAGTGATGGGCGACGGCCCAACGCCTGTGCGTGCGGTCCGTGAGCAAACTGAGTCCAGAACAGAGGCAATAAAAAGAGAAAAAGTCGCAGACTTCTCCGAGCAGAGAAGTTTGGACTCAGGCAACCGATTGTCTGGTTGAACATTAGTAGAGCCTCGTTCTTCCGGCTGTGTTGTTTCTCTTTACGCCAGGTTGGAGTGTCTTATCTTACAACTCGGAAGAGATAATCACCAACAACTTCAGACACACCGATTGCCGGAGCACCGGAAACCTGCAGAAGGTAGGTTTGAGGTTTCAGCAGATCCGCGCGAAAACGAACGCTGAGAGCTTTTTTGTCGCCCGTTGCTCTTGCCTTTATGGTACTGGAGCGCCACAAGACCTGATTGTTGGAGGGATCAACAAGCGCCACCCGATAAGCAGGATAATCGTTGGGCTCCAGCTCTAGCTGCATAAAAACGTAATCGGCTTTGGCCGGGATAGAGACTGTTGGGACCTGTTCGATGCCGCGCATTTGTGGAGCGAGGATGAAAGAAGCCGTAAGGCCTTCGCCCGGCCGCAATGGCTGTTGTCTTCTGTCAAGACGATCCCGTTCTTGTTCTTTCTTTAGCTCGTCTTCCAAGCGTCTTCGTTCTTCGGCTACCTGCGCCAGTTCCTGCTCGGTTTTTGCGCTGGTTGAACGCTGGCCATCGAGTTCCTTTTGCAGTTCGTGTTCGCGCTGCGCGAGCGCATCCCGCCTCGTTTGCGTTTGAGACACTTGTTGACGCAGGCGCACATTCTCGAGCGCCAGCCAACCCCCTGCAATAAGGAACGCCAAAGCCATAGCAGCAAATCCCCACTGCAACGCCAAACGCCGATCGGTGAAAACGCTCAATGTGGAAAACCAGCCTGAGGTTTTTGTTTCCTTCGAGCGTTTAGTGGTAACTTCTAACCGGGCTCCCGCTTCCTGCGCCGGCGCATTCCTTTCGGCGAGAACCTGGAATGCCTGAGCGAAGTCCACTTTCTCGTGTCTCAGCGGCGAAGCCAGATAATGGAACTTGAACCGTTCTAACTCCGCTCCAGTAAGCTCTCCCTGAACATAAGCATCAACCAGATCCCTTTCAGCGGCCTTTAGGGCGTCCGCGAATTCGTCGTTAGTGATGCTAAGTTCATCAAAACGTTCAGTCTCTGTCTCGGGCAGAGAGCCCAGCAGATACTCGGTAATGGTTTGATTGTTATATGTCTGTTTACTCATCGTCCATACGGCACAACCGTCTCACAGTGCGCCAAAAAATTGTCGGTAAGCTTCTGGCCTCGCCAGAGTAGTATCTGCCTGATGCCACCGGCTTGCCTGGTGGAGGTTCACGCTTGCCGCTCGTCGAGCGTGGATGCCTAGAGGCATGCGTGAAACTCCACGGGACAAGCCCGTGGCATCTCACGCAGTATCCGGGGTCGACCGCCTGTAGCAGCAAGCGGGAGCCTCCACGGGGCAAGCCCGTGGCATCATTAGTCTACCAACATTTTTTTGGCGCACTGACCCTCCCAATCCTATTAGACAATACTGGAAAAGTATTTCACTCTGTCTCGACACATTGCCGCACACACGCCTCGATTTTATCCCGTATACGGCAAGCACGAATGCTTAACGCATTCATACTAATTCCCAAACTCGTCGCCAGCGCCCGCCGGCTCTCAATCTTGACCCGCCCCTTACCCGTGTAATACCGAAGAATCATATTGCGGTTCAGAGAATCCAGTTTGCCCGTACAATGATCGAGGCAATTTAGCAGCTCCTCCTGCGTTTCCTTTTCGTTATCATGTTTGGATTCAGCAAGGTTATTGCCATACCGCTGTCGCCGGATGTCATCAGATAGCACCCGATCCTTTTGCGCGCCCCGCAGATATTCCATGAAGACAAAACGGGCAACTATGTAGCAGTATTTCGCGGCCGGGGTTCCACTGTCGGTAACGTTTTCTTCATCGAGCCGACGCGCTACGCGGTTCAAGGTTTCATCCGCCAGCTCGTCGGGCGCCGAGCAATTTTTGCGATCAAAGTAGGCCACCAGGCGCTGCCGCATCTCCAGGTATTTTCGCCCATCGGAACTTGCGCCCTCATCCAACCACTTGAGGATCCGGTGAAAAGCGGGCGCAGTTAGAGACCAGTCTTTCTTTTGGTCCACCTTTTGTGCGGAAGAGTCACCCATGATGGCAGCGGCTTGAACTGGCCTTCAGTAATCAGAGGATAGGCTGTCTAGCGCTCGACGGCAACAAAAGGAGGGTCGAAACTGCCCGGCCGCAGCCGTGGTCGGTTACGCGCTGCGGTGAGTAGCTAGGCTTAGGGCCAGCAGAACTGCTGAAAAAAGCAAACACGATCCACGAAAGCTGACGAAACCGCACGAAATGGATGCCTTAATTCGAGGTACTTCGTGTGATTTCGTGGATTGCTTTTCCTGGCTTTTTTGATCTTTCGTAAAGAATGATTGATCCTTACGTTATTCTGACGACAAGAATCTAAAAGCATAGAACGTCAACTGACCACCCACCACTGACTACTGACCAGGCTTATGAACATCGGCATCACGGTCTACCCCACTTACGGCGGCAGCGGCATAGTGGGCTCCGAATTGGGGAAGGAGTTAGCGGCGCGCGGCCACACCGTGCATTTCATCTCATCGGCGTTGCCGACGCGGCTGACTGAGCTTAACGAGCGCGTGCGGTTTCATGAGGTCGAGATGATGTCGTATCCCTTATTCGAGCATCAGCCGTACACGCTCGCGCTGGCGACAACTATGGCCAAAGTAGCTGAGACAGAGAATCTCGATCTGCTGCACGTACACTACGCAATCCCGCATTCCATAAGTGCCATCCTCGCGCGCGAGTCTCTGAAACCAAATCGCCGGCTGCCGGTGATCACTACACTCCACGGTACGGACATAACTCTGGTCGGCGCGGACCGCTCGTATTTGCCCATTACTCGTTATGGCATCGTCCAATCAGATGGGGTAACGGCCATCTCGCATTACCTAAAACAGGCCACCAAAGAGATCTTTCAGTTTGATGAGATCACTGTGATTCCTAATTTTGTCTGTGCTGAAGACTACAAGAGGCATCCGGTTGACATATTGCGCAACACACTGGCGCCAAATGGTGAGTCGCTGCTGGTCCACGTATCCAACTTTCGTCCGGTGAAGCGGCCGGTCGACTGCGTTGAGATATTCGCGCGGGTGCTGAAGAAGGTAACAAAAGTGAGGCTGGTGATGGTGGGGGACGGCAGCGAGCGCATGAATGTCGAGCATCGAGCACGATGCCTGGACATTTATGAAAAATGTTCCTTCGTGGGCAAGCAACCGAACATTGTTAACTATCTCTCCGCTGCCGACGTGCTGTTGCTTCCTTCGGAGCAGGAATCATTTGGGCTGGCGGCACTCGAAGCGATGGCCTGCGAAGTACCGGTAATTGCGTCGCGAGTCGGTGGCGTTCCGGAAGTTGTAACCGATGGCGAAACAGGGTTTCTCAGCGAGGTTGGGGACATTGAGAAGATGGCTGAGGATGCAGCGCGCCTGCTGGCTGATGCCGACCTTAGACGGGACATGGGTCGCCGCGCGCGCGAATCGGCACTAGCCCGCTACCGAACGGATATCGTTATCCCCCAATACATTGGGTTCTATGAAAGCGTCCTGGCGCAAGCCTCGGCAGGTGCGGGATAATCAGGTTCCGTGTGCCGGATAATCAGGTGCCGGGTGCCGGATGTTGGGTGACGGGTGTCAGGTGCTGGGTGTCAGGTGCCGGGAAACTACTTTCTCGTCAGCGAATTTCGGAGTGCGTACATTTGCCTGCCTAGAGAATTCACTTCGCTCAGGAGTTCTTTTAGTTGATCTGAAAGCAAATACTTTAGACGGCCGGATATCTCGAGTTGGGTTTCGAGTTCAGCCAATGAAGCTTGCGCCATGGACAAATGATGAAGATACTCCTTGAGGTGCTCTCTCGTATGTCCTTCGGCGATGTTGGAAGGTATCGAAACAGCGGCTCTCTGAATTTGGCTTACCAGCCCATAGGTCTCTTGTTTGGGAAATCTCTGAGTGAGACGGTAGACCTTCTCAACTAGATTCATTGCTGCTTGCCAGACTCTAAGCTCTCTAAAACTATTCATTGTCAGTCTCCTTTGTGAGGTTGTGAGGTTTCGTAACTAATCAGCACCTGACGCAACAAGCTTACTCCCGGCACGCAATAATTGACACGTGACACCTGACACCCGGCACCTGACACCCGGCACCCTTCTTATGCGTTCCATTATCGTAGGCACCGCTGGGCATATCGATCACGGCAAGAGTGCCTTGGTGCGCGCTCTCACGGGAAGGGATCCGGACCGGCTGCCGGAAGAAAAGCGACGCGGAATAACAATCGATCTAGGCTTTGCAGATCTGGAGCTAGGAGATCTACGCATTGGGTTCGTCGATGTCCCTGGCCATGAAAGGTTTGTGAAGAATATGCTGGCGGGCGCGCACGGCATCGATGTTCTCGCTCTGGTGATCGCGGCTGATGAGGGCGTAATGCCGCAGACCCGAGAGCATTTTGACATCTGCCGCCTTTTGGGCGTGCAGACAGGATTGATTGCGATCACTAAAACGGATCTTGTTGAGGAAGAGTTGATTCCGCTCGTACGCGCTGAGGCGGAAGAACTGGTTGCGGATTCTTTTTTGGAAGGCGCACCAATGCTGGCGGTGAGCGCTAAGACGGGAGCTGGATTGGATGAATTGAAGGTTGCTTTGCAGATGTTGGCTGAGCAAGTACCGGCCCGCTCCACGGACTCAGTTAGCCGGCTGCCGGTTGATCGCGCCTTTACGATGAAGGGATTCGGCGCAGTTATCACCGGCACCCTGGTTGCCGGTGAGATTGCCGAAGGAGCTGAACTACAACTCTTTCCTTCGCCCACTCGTGTGCGGGCGCGCGGGCTGCAGGTGCACGGAAAGACTGTGGGGCAGGCAACTGCGGGCCAAAGAACGGCAATTAATCTTGGAGGTGTCGATACGGCGATGATTGAGCGCGGGATGGTACTCGCACCAATCGCCCGTCTGCGCGCCACGCAAATTATTGATGCATATTTAAGTGTGCTTGCGAACGCCGCTCGCGCATTACGCTCCCGCGCTCGCGTTCGTCTGCATATTCACGGGGCTGAAGTTCTGGCGCGGGTGCAGGTGCTAACCGAGGGCGGTCAGCTAGCGCCGGGTGATGCGGGTTTTGTGCAACTGCGACTTGAAGCTCCCGTAGTGACGGTGGCCGGAGAGCGATTTATTGTTCGTTCTCATTCGCCCTCGCAAACTGCGGCTGGCGGTCTGATACTCGATCCGTTTGCCGCCAGGCATCGGGGCCGCGACCTGGCCCAGGTGCGTCAACGGCTACAGAAGTTGATGGTTGCGGGCGGGGCAGATCGAGTTGCGCTTTTCGTCGAATCCTTCGAGGGCCAGGGGCAACGATTCGGGGACCTCGCTGCTCGCACCGGCTGGAACGATGACACGCTCACTCAAACTCTGAATCAGGCAAAGCAGAGTGGCGCAGTGATTGAATGTGAAGGTGTGTTTGTTTCAACGGCAACCTTTCAACTTCTGAAACAGGCAGCCGTGGATGAAGTCAGCCAGCATCACCAAAGAGAGCCTTTGGCTCGAGGCGCGGCGCGCGAAACTCTCCGCGAGCGACGTTTCGCTCACACTCCGTCTGAAGTTTTTCGCGCGGTGCTGCTGGCGCTGGAGCGGGAAGGCACGCTTGTTTCCGACCGTGATATGGTCCGCGCGCGTAGCTACACTGTCGAACTCTCAGCCGGCGACGCAGGATTGCGTGATCGATTGGCGCAGGTGTATGAGAAGGCGGATCTCGAACCGCCTTCGCTAGAGGAGGCGATGCAGGCGGCCATGGTCACAAGTTCACAGAGAAACCACGGGCGAAAATTGCTGCAGCTTCTGATCGATGGAGGGACTTTAGTCCGGGTTCAGGGAGAATTGTTTTTCCACCGAAAGGCCCTCGATAAATTGATAGCCAGGCTCAGGGAGTTTGGCGACCAGCATGGGCCTGAGCGGACGATTGATGTTGCCACCTTCAAGGATCTAGCCGGAGTTTCCCGAAAATATGCAATTCCCTTGCTGGAGTTTTTGGATCGCGAACGGATAACCAGACGAGAGGGCGACCGCCGCGCGATTCTTTAAATGAAGGGCTTGCTTTCATCCGCACGCAGGCGTTAACATGCAGGCCACAATTAAGGTATTGGCTTTTCCTTAACCTTCATAACTCATTAGCGGAGGTTCAAGATGAACATTAAAGACGTACTGGCCGTGGTCGTAGGTTTGGCGGCGGGCGCAGGTGCGATCTATTACTTCTACAGGTTCGTAACTTTCGCGGAAGCCGAGGGCGGTCAAAGTTTGGGCTGGATTTCGCTCGGGTTGGCAGCCTTAGCTTTCGTTTGCGGGCTGATATATTTCCTGGGTCACGTTAATAAGGAAGAGGAGATCCACATTACGCAGTAGGCCCGGAACTTTGGGTCACACCACTCCGCGCGGGGCTTGGTTTTATCTATCTCCGGCGGCGCCTAAGGCGTGTCAGTTTCTACTTCCGAACCAATTGAGTCTTTGACGCCGTTTGCGCACAAGTTGGCGGCTTCTGCCGTGCGCAAACGGCGCTTGGTTGTTATAAGGGCATAAAACCTGAGGAGATTTGGTGATGATCGCAATGTTAGCAATGCTTGCACAGTCGGAGAACAGGTTTGATGAGCCTGGATACTTTGCGCCGGTCATGCTCGGTCTGCTGGTGTTGGGCGCCGTCGCCTGGCTGATTGCGGCGGTCCTGGGATTTGCTCGAGCGCGAGCCTTTGGTCCATCGGTGCGATGGTTTTCATTTGCAGCCGTCTGCCTGATTTTGTTTCATCTGCAGTTCATTGTGCTTGGTTTCAGTCTGCTCACTAGAGACAGCACCCTAATCTTTGGGATCCTGACGTTCTTTAATGTCTTCGTGTTATTGGGAGCGCTGTGCGCGATCATGGGTTTCATTCGACTGACCAGCCTGCGCTAGAAACGTTTGGGGTTTTTAGTTCGCTTAGATGGCAAAGACACTTCTGCTGATAGCCGTGCTCGCAGTTATTGTGAGCGCGGCGTTTCTATTCTCTTCGGGTTCCTCCCATCGCCAGGGACCGACGGCAATCAAAGGGTTCGTGCAAACTCGGGGCAGCCGTTTCGTAGTTGACGGACAGCCATTTCGTTTCGTGGGCGCAAACGTCGCGATCATGTACCGGGATGAAGACCGGGAACGGATGACCGAAACGCTGCGGCAAGCTGCGCAAACGGGCATGCGCGTAGTACGGGTCTGGGCTTTTGGCGAAGGTGGTCCGAGTGACGTGGGGCCGCTGGCTGACTTTGCCGATTGGCCACGGACTCACCCGTTTCGCCTTCGCCCTGATGAGTGGAACGAAGAAGCGTTTGTGCACCTCGACAACGTGATCGTTGAAGCTCAACGCAACAATATCCGCGTGCAGCTCTGTCTAACTAACTGGTGGCGCGACACCGGCGGTGTTACCCAATATTTGCGCTGGGCGGGGATAGAGGGCGCCGACGATGATCGGTTTCCTTTTGGCATCAACCCCGAGCGCGCGATGCTTTTTTATACCAACGAAACCACGCGCCGCCTCTATCGCGAGCATCTGGAAAAGTTAGCGACGCGCCGGAATACGGTAACCGGAGTCTGGTACCGGGACGACCCGACAATTTTTGGTTGGGAGTTGATGAATGAAGCGCAAGCTGTGACAGGCCGCTGGGCGGAACGGCGAGCATGGATCGCCGAGATGAGTGCTTATCTCAAGTCGCTCGATCCAAAGCACATCATTGCGCCCGGCACGTGGGGATATCGAACAGCCGCGGAGAGAAGGGAATGGCTTGCAGATCACAGCCTGCCGAACATCGACTTTTGTGACGTGCACAACTACCCACGCCCCGATGAAGACAGCGTTGTTGATTCGCCGACAGCGATGCGGCAGTTCATAGACAATCGTGCGGCGGCTGCGTTCTCAATTAATAAGCCACTGGTATTCGGCGAGTTTGGCATGGGCCAGGAAGGCTACCAGGGCTTCACCCAGGTTGAATGGTTCCGCGCATTCCTGGAGGGCAACCTCCGCGCCGGCGCCGGCGGGGCGATGTTCTGGATTTTGACACCCGACCCGCAGCGCGGCTACGGCGTGGTTTATTCAACGCCGCGCGACCAGGCAGTGCTCGCAGAAGTTACCCGGGCAGCACGGGCGTTCGAGTCGTTGAAGTCAGCTGATCAACCGCAGCGACTAACTCATCCAGAGCGCCATCTGGTGCCACGGCAGTTTGTGTGGTCCAGGGCCCCTGGGGATCCGGCAACTTTGCCGCAGATCATAGTCAAGGAAGACCGGTCGATTCTTTATCGTTTCAAACCGAACATGGCGGCCAGCGCCCGCTTCGAAAAACTGGGCAGTGGGCCGGGGTATCTCTGGGGCGGAGGCGCCGGGTTTTTTGAGTATGTCATCCCGGCTCGTGAGGACTGGCGCCGAGTCAGTCAGATAATTGTAAGGGCGCACTTGCAACCAGTATTGGAGACCGATGCCAACCCACAAGATTTCAAGACTCGCGTCACTCTATTCGTAAACGGTTATAACTGCGGCTCGCGGCTGATTCCCGTGCGTGGATCAAATACTCCTCTGATTCAGGAGTGGCGCGTGGAGGGATTCCTGGCTCGGCTGCAGGTCATGCGGGGAATGCCTCTAAAAATCCGTTTTGCCGTGACACCTGACGCCGATTGGGTTTATGGGATTAACATTTCGAACTGGCCGGCAGGGTACGAAGCGAACGATGCGAAACCGGTTGAAGTCGAAGTGAGGCGCTGATGAGACGTTGATGGCTATCCGCAGATTACGCAGATTTCACATCGAGGGTGTTTAGCCGCAACCAAGGAGAAGCGATCCACGAAATTCCACTAAAAGACACCAAGTGCAATTCGTGTCAGTTGGTGTGATTTCGTGGATCGTGCTTTCTGTTTCTTCCGATCTTATCTGCGTAATCTGCGGATAGCGTGGTCCATCAAATAAACGTCGGCCGCCGGGACAGCTCCCAGCGCAACCTGGAACGCGGGAACAGCGGTTTGTTTTAAGCCGGAGATGAGAGCGTCATTGCTGAAATACCGCCGGCCCCGCGCGTCTACCAGAAAATCGCCCTCGCGCAGTAGACTCAAAGCCTCCGGATCCGAAAGCGAAATACAAACCAGGTCAGAACGATTAGCGCGCTCAGCGTAGTACGCGGACAGACCAGGCGTTTCGGTCGCCACTCTTGCTGCGGGTTTGGCGCGCATGGCTATCTCAGCCATCACCTCGCGCATGCTGGCGTCGTAAAACTCGTCGTGAGGAAAGAAAGAACCCGCTTGGGCCATGCCCCCGCCGATAACGTTAGTGTACAGCCGGAAATACGGTGCCGCATTCACTGAGGCAACGATGGAGCCGAGCACTAGTGACAGTGTCAAAGCTGCCCCGACATAAACGCTGGTCTGTTTACTTGAAAGCAGTGCTGCGAGTTGTTGCGCTATCCAATGGCCTACGAACTGCACTCCGACGGCCGCGGTGATTAATACAGCCGGCAGTACCAGAGTAAAGTAGCGGGTAAATTTTCCGCCCACGAACACGAAGGTCATAATCCAGACGAACAGCCAGAAGAGGATGAAGTAGCGCCCGTCGCCGATCTTACGGCGGAAAAGGAAAGGTAAACCTGCCACAAATGCGGCGACTGCAAGAACGGGTAGTTTGACCGCAAGGAAGACGACGTAGAGGTACCAGGGGGTGCCTTCCAGCCAATCAGTCATGCGGTGGCTATAAAGCGAGCCCATGAATTCGTAACCGTCGTGCCCAATGCGTTTCTGTCCGGCGAAGATTCCCATCTCACGCCAGGTAGCCGGCAGCAGCGCAGTCGGGCTGAGCAGGAGAAACACCGCGCACATAATCAGGATAACGATCAGAAACTTTTTCTTCCCCAGCCGCCAACGAGTTTCCGGAAGAGCCTGAAACATCCAGTAGTAGCAAATACTGACGGCGATAAGTTGGGGAAGATATTTAGATGCCATCATGGCGCCGAAGCAGGCTGCGGTGGCCCAGTAGTAGCGTTCCGGCCCCCGGATGCTGGACTCAGTCTCCGCGGCGCGTTGTCCGCGCAACCAGAAGATGTTGGCCAGCAGGAAGAAGAAGAGCAAAAACGTGTCTTCCTTGGCGATGCGATTAAAACCAATCGCCTGCGGATCAAAAGCCCACAGCGCCGCGGCAAGCAACGCCACTTTCGCACCGAACAGTTCCGTGGCGAGTAGATAGATAAGAACTACGGTAAGTGCGCCAAAGATCGCGCTCGGCAGGCGCAGGGCCGTTTCCGTAGGGATATGTATGGAGGAGCTCTGACTGGCGACTAATGAGCTATTGTTCCACTTCTCGACGACGAAGATGCTGGCCGTCTGCAGAGCCTTCATCAGCATCGGATGCTCGCCATTGGCCGCCGTTAATCCGTTTTGTCGGTAATCGGCAACCGCGTTGAGTTTGTTCAATTCGTCTTCGCTGAGACCTTCCGCGCTCAGGCCGGAAGCGCGGAAACCGAAGCCTGCCAGTACCAGAAAAGTGAGAGTTGCGATCAGCAGAGTCCGACTGGCCAAGAGCACCCCTCGTTCGGCAAACAAGTCAGGTCTCGAACCTGCTGTAACTATTGCTCGCGCTTCCGCCGCCAAAATTCAAGTTCCTCTACTTGTGCTGACTTTTTCTTCCTCCAACAAAACCGAAAGGTTAGCGTGAATGTTGGTCGACACGCAACCAACCGGGTGCACTTTTCTTTGTCTCTTCCTTGTCTTCTTGTTTCAGTTAGCGCTGCTCGGTACTGAATGCATGCGAATCACTCAGCTCAGTTCACGCGCATTCTTCGCATCACTCGTACGCCCGAGCGCCAGTCTTCATTTATGTCGAAGCGGTACATTTCTACGTTTGGCGCAATCGAACGAGCCAGAGTCTGAAAAGAGGGATGGACTCTCAGCGTGGGCGCTACCAGATAGACGAGCGGGGACTCGTCCCGAATGCGGCGTTCACCGAAAAGTCTGGCTCGCCAGATGTGTCCGCGACGACGATGCGCTTCAACTCGTTGCCAATAGTCTGCGCCCTGCAGCACGTGCTCGCGATCTTCTGAAACCTTCAACTCAATTACGACCAGACGGCCGTCACGTCTGAGCGCCAGGAGATCGATCGGCCTCACGCCGAGCCGCCCGCCCCTGGCCGTTCGGAACTGAGCATACAGCGGCGCAACTATCAACCCTGGGTCGAGCTTCGAGATGTCGCGACGAAGCAACGACTCCAGCCAGGCCTCGCCGGCGGTTCGGTAAAGAGCGTGACGATGATCTGAAGCAAAGGCCGACCTATGCTCGTGTAAATCGTTCAATAACGCGCCCCATTCGTGTTCGCTCTTTTCATCAAGCAGACGCCGAGGTGACCCTTCGAGTCCGAACCAGACGATCTCGGAATCCATCAGACGCCGCACCCGCGCGAAGGGAAGTCCAAAGTAGCGAAGCGTCTCGCCATGGCGCGCTTGCACTACATCAATCGCTTCGGGCGCCTTGGCAATTATCATTTGGGCCGACTCGCTGGTTGCCGGCGGAGCGACGGGCCTGAACCGTGCCAGGCGCTTCTTCCAGAGTTCTTCCCAGTCCGGACAAACAACCGGGGACAGCTTGGTCCACGCCTGGTCGAGTTCATAAACTGCGATTGCTCTTCGCAGACTCGGTCGCAGCAAGGCGATACGCATGGTCAAGGACTTCACCAGATCGTCTTCGACCAGCAGCCAGAGTTGCTGTACATACGGCGCTCGAGCGCGCTCACTCGTGCGGCCGAACCAAAGCAATGCAGAGGAAAGAAACTCATCGACGTCACTCGGCGTGCTGGCAGCCACTGAACCAGTGACGGCGATTCGATGGTGTTTGAGTCGCAGCAGGATTCGTGCGTAGCGTCCGGGTTGTCCACGTCGCACCCCGGGGCTCAACGATGCCCGCTCGATCTTCGCTCCCGGATGCAAATCGGATGCGAGCTGCGCTAGTTGATCGCAGCGGACTTGCCGAGCTGCTCTGACTGTGGCTGCGATCGCACTTGCCGATGCCCGCGGAATCAACTCGATTACCGGTCGCTCAGCGCCCATCCGGCGGGAAGCCTGCAACTCCAGCTTCTCACCCGTCCAATTCCACGCCCGAATTCGCCACGAGCGGGTTCCTTTCTCGGTCCAACAGGAAAGGATTAGCCGGTTCTGGGCAAGATTGATATCCAGTTCGCTTCTGCGGAGAGCTTGCGTGTCTCCATCGCCGAGCGTGTAGAACCATTCGGCGTGGGCATCAAAGAGTTCTGCAATGCGTTGTCTGGCGGTTTCCAG
>JALZJF010000100.1 GCA_030859905.1 Acidobacteriota bacterium | reverse complement strand
TTAACTCGTCGACCGCCTCGAAACTCGGAACTAGAAACCCGAAACTGTCACTTCGGATTCCCGCCGATCATTACCGCGACGTGCTGCCACTCGCAGGAAAACGACTGGACATCGGCGGTCACCAGATTCGCCTCGGCCTTCCCGTCGCGCGCCCGCTCGAGCCCGCGCCTTCCCTCTACGCGCGAGTGGTAACAATCAAAAAGTTCACTGAAGCAGAAACCTTCATCGAAGCAGTAAAGCGAAAGCTGGATTCGTTTGGCGTGAAAGGCCGCGTCGAAACTCCGCGCGACGAACAAGGGCGCTACCGACGCCGCATAATAACGATCCACGGTAAGTCCGTCGTCGGCTTCTCCATCGCTGTTCATTGGTCATGAATATTAATGAGGTTAAGTCAACGCCTTACGGCATCACCGAGTCTGTTACTGCTCATCAAGGATGAACCAAAATACCATCCCTAGTGATCAACGCCTGTCGGCAAAAACTCAATGCAGGCCAGAACCGCCGCAGGGTTGGAAGCTACGGAAGGCGGTGCACTCGCCGGTCGATCTTCACTCATTCTGGCCCGCTGGCGAGCCAAGTTATCATAGGGGCTATCAAAATACCACCACTACATTACTTTTTTCCTTGACTTGAGAATGACCATCATGATATTTCTCTGCCCCAGAGGTTAACCACGCATGTTTGTTGATTTGTCTTTCCGAATTATTGGTAACGAGATTCCGGCAGACCACGCCTACGCGCTTTATAGCAGTCTTTCGAGATTGCAACCTGCTCTGCATCAAGCGGCTTGGCTAGCTGTCCATCCGATCAATGGAACTCCATCCAAGGTGGGGACACTCAAGTTAACCCGCTCTTCGCGCCTGCGATTTCGATTGCCGATAGATTCTGTTCCTGCGTTGATTCCCTTAGCCGGCAAGCGGCTTCCGCTGGTGGGTGGACCCTCAATATCCATGATTCATATCGGCGTGCCGGAAGTGAATACTTTGCGCCCATCAGCGACACTCCACTCTCGGTGTGTGACTATAAAAGTTAGCGAAGTCGAAAACAAGGAAATTGAGGTCGATCGCGACATGTTTCTCAAGGCAACTCGTAAAAGACTTGCCGAATGTGGAATCAACGGTACCGTTGAGATAGAGCAATCGCTCGACGAACGAGGGCGGGAGCGCTCTCGACGCGTGGTCCGCATAAAGAATCGCATCGTGGTCGGTTACGCCGTCACGGTTAAAGATTTAAGCGATGAAGACTCATTGATGCTTCAAGAGAAAGGACTGGGTGGCCGCCGACGCATGGGTTGCGGGATCTTCGTGCCATGTACGGAAAGGAAGGTCAAGTAATGGCACAGAATTATCCACCCCAGCTACTTGCCAAGTCTTACGACAAGCGTGAGTACAAGGAACCTCCTGCGCACGCACTCCTTGTAAGGCATACGACCGACGTCGTCGAAGCAGGGCAAGCTTTGTGTGAAGCAATCGGCCGGATTGCATTCGAATGTGCCGATCTGAGGGTCGAGGAATTTGAGGAGTTTGGGATCGCATTGAAGGCTAATTGCTTCGCACAGGATTTAGGCAAAGCGAACAGTCACTTCCTTGAAATGCTTGCGACATCTGGAAGAACGGATCAACTGTTACGTCATGAGGTTGTTTCTGCGGTTTTGTTGACTCGGCCTCCGCTCGTGGAGTGGTGGGCTAGTATCCCAATTCGTGAATCGCTTCGATGGTCTGCGCTCTGGGGAGCGACGGGCCATCACCGCAAATATCACGTTGACACTGCACCCACTCTAGCGTCAGCGATGACGGTTTTCGGAGGCCATGACGATTTCAAAGAATTGCTTGCACTCTTGAAAGCAACTCTGCGCACCAGTAAGAGCCTAAGCCTGCCGCAGGATTTTGAAATCGCCGATGAAACTGAGGCGCAGAGCTTGTTGCGGAAGTTGCGACGCGAATTCAAGTCGCGCGTGCCGCTCTTTGCGGACGACAATGAAATCAGAACGCTGGCTTTGATAAAGGGTTTTGGCATTGCTGCCGATGTCGCCGCAAGCGCAGTCGCAAAGCCGAAGGATTGGCCCACAAAGAACAACAAAGAGTACTCGCTGGCGCAGTTTGTCAAATCCGAAATCGAAAGCCCGGGCCACAGCTTGAGATCGGATCAGTTAAAAGAGCTTATCGCTTCTTGGGAAAGGAGGCGCATTGAAGGCGGCGAGGAGATAGACGAACAGATTATGGATTTTCAAAACTCCTTGGCGTCTAGAGCCACCGATAAGTTCTTGACGCTGGTGCAGGCAGGATGTGGTTCTGGAAAGAGTCTGGGTGCATACAGGTGGGCTCTTAAATGGAGTGAACGTCTTACGAGCGAAGGGCGCACCATTTTTCGCCTCTTTTTCCTGCTGCCAACTACAGGGACTGCTACCGAACAGTTCAAAGACTACGCGCTGGAATCAGGCATTGAGAACGCTGCACTAACTCACTCTCGGTCCGAGATTGATCTCGAACGAATTATCGAAACGGCAGACCAAGAAGACGCAAGTGAGAAGAACGAACACGACAAAGGAAAAGCTGCGCGAGAAAGCCTGAAAGCGCAGCAAGACAAAATCGAAGCTCTTAATCTGTGGAGCACGCCGCTTGTCGTCGGCAGCACGGACACTGTCCTCGGCTTGATGGCAAACAGCCTGCGATCGGTTTGTAGCCTTCCTGCGATTCTCACGAGCGCCATAGTTTTCGATGAAATTCATGCCTACGACGATCAAATGTTTGGTCATCTGCTCGTATTTCTTAAGAACTTTCCAAACCTTCCAGTGTTGCTAATGACTGCTTCGCTTCCAGATCACAGAAAAAAGGCGCTCAATCAAGTCCGCGGAGATAGTTTGCAGATCGTTCGTGGACCAAAGGATTTTGAGACGTTAAAACGATATCTCATCAACGATTCCGCAGGCGATTTAGAGGTCGAGGCCGCGATTGAGAAATGTATCGGCGCAGGCGGGAAGGTCTTGTGGGTAAGGAATCGCGTTCGATGGGCAAACAGAGCTTACGAATATTGCAAGAAGTTTGAAAGCCGCGCTTATGTCGACGTATATCACTCTCGCTTTCGTTATCCCGAGCGGGCGGAAAGGCACGCGCAGGTTATCAAAGCCTTTAAATCAAAGAGTAAGGATGCGGCTATTCTTGTGGCTACGCAAGTGGCTGAAATGTCTCTCGACCTCTCCGCTGATTTGCTGATTACGGACATCGCGCCAGTCCCTTCATTGATACAGCGAATGGGTCGTCTCAATCGTAGGCTAAAGCCAAAGAATGTCGATCCTGAAAGACATCCGGAGGACTACTGCAAATGGGCTTATGTTCGCCCGCTTCCAACGAACGAAAGCGGCATGATTCAGAATTCTCCGTACGATGCCGACGACTATGCGCTATCTAGGATTTGGCTTAAGAAATTGACCCAGCCTGCGCGACCGCTTGGTCAGAGTGATCTTGCTGACGTTTTCTTTAACTGTCAGAGAGAGGCCGGTATAGCGAATACCGACTTTGACATGAGGCGAGCCGAAACTGAAGCAGTCTTCTTTTCAGGCTTATGGCAAACGCGAGTTGGTGAAACGCGGGGTGATTCATATACGGTTAGAGTTCTCCTGAAGGAGGACGCAGACAAGCTGGAGCAGCAGAATCTTCGCGGCAAACTTTTACGAAAGTGGCTTCGCGAGCATGAAGTTTCGATCACTTATCGCCCCGAAGTGAGTAGCTGGCAACCACGAATTGCTGGGCTTCCCGTAGCGCCTTTCGATAAAGTCAAATATTGCTATGACCCGAAAACAAAACGAGGGACTGGTGCTAGATGGGTAGACGAAAAGTAAAACCGCAACGCGAGCTTGAGTCGCAAAGGCGCGAACTCGCATATCGCCTGTCGAATCCGGCGTACACAATTTATCACCGAGCTGCGCTGGGCGGTCTAGCTGCGACTATACGCGCTTGGCAAGAGGACAAGTCGCTCAGACCTCCTGGCGTTGAGTTTGAGTTGAAGGCCGCTAGCGTCCGTCTCTCGTGGGTTGAAGGCCTGAGCGAGCAACAAGCATTACAACGAATTTTAGAAGCGTCGTTCAGAATCACGCCGGACAAGAAGGATAACGGCGGTAAGATGATCGAACTCGTTGGGCATGGCATCGAGCCGGGCGAACGAGGTCTGCGCCTGGCTGTTCATACCGGGATTCTCAACACCTTCGTTCAGCACAACCAAGTGCGAAAAACCGATAAGCAGATCCGGCGCATTCACATCAAAACTGCGGACCAGGAAACTGGTGAAGATTTCACTTACCAGGGGGTTAATTCTTACGCGCACCAAACAGCGAAGACTACCGGATTGCTAGTTAAGAACAGCGATGGCAGGTTCCCACAAGTTGCAGCAATTCCTTCATCAATTATTCCGGGCGCAATGAAAGGTAGCATGGAAATCAACGCAACCCCGGAAGAAGCTATCTTGATGCTTTTCCTGGCCGTCGGGTGCGCAATCTACATCCTGCGACCGCGCACCTACAAGGAACGAGCGCAGTTTTGCATAGTCGTGCCGGATGTGACGGATCTTGAGCTTTTCGCAGATGAGATTCGCAGTCTCGCAGGTGCAAGCGGGCGTGTGCAAAAGGAACGGTTCGCTCACAGCTATTTGAACCGCGTAGTAGGTGGGGCGGAAGAAGCAGCGTTAAGTTTTCTAATCGATCTCAAGACTCGGTCATTGGCGGGCGAAGATGTTGGCATCGCAGGATTCCTCGCAGTAGCGATGGGGAAAGTAGCGTGGGACAGGCAACAAAAGAATCGGAGCCAGATCGTCAAAGTCGGGGTGCACTATGACGAGCTAAAAGTTTTTGTTGCGGCGAAACAGTATCTGGGCAAATCAATTATTCGACGAAATAAAAAGGGCGAAGGTTTTGCCGTTCCTAGAAGTCCGGTGCCAGAATTGGTCGCAGCAAATCTTGCGATGGGCAGGCATTGGTGTGCGAACTTCTTCGAGCTTGTGAAAGATAGGAAAGGTTTTGGACAACGCGGAGGCGAATGGAAAGGATTGGTGGCAATGAGAGAACATATTCAGAACATCGACGACCAAGCAATAATCAAGCTGTTCCATGAAGCGTGGAGCAAAACCGTGAGGAATATCTACAACCGAGACGAAGAGCGAGAAGCTAATCCCCAAGCGGCGATCAGGAATCGTAAGGAGAGAATTCGCAATCAGATTCTTCGTACGAAGACAGCGGATGGGCTCGCAGGCTGGTTTCTGGAGTTTTGCGCTCGTTCGACCAAGGGAAACGCGCTTGAGTTCCTAAAGGATCCAGAACGAGCGCGGCGCGTGCGCGAGTTCATCTTCAATCAACGCAATTTCGAGCGATTCCAAAACCTGTGTTTGTTTGCGCTCGTGTCTTATCCCGGAAAGGAAAAGACTGGTAATTCGAAAGGAGAGGAAAACTGATATGGCTACGCATTATCTTTATGGCACGGTTCTGACTGGTGAAGCAGTCGCTGCGAACAATCGTGGCGATAATATAGGTAACACAACAACCCTACAGAAGGTTTTTCATCAGGACGATTTGCACACCAGTGTTTCCGGTGAAGCAATCCGTTTCGCCTTGCGCTATCGTTTTCAACTGGAACATATGGATACGAATAGAACCTATCACCTGAATTCGGGCGGCCAATCCTTCATCGAGTTTATTGATGATAGATGGGCGGACTGGTCGCCTGACGGCGATGTCTTCGTCGACGATGATTTATTGGGATTCATGAATCCAGAGGCGGCGAAAGTCGAACGGGAGCCCCAAGTTGAAGCTGCCGGCGACGAACAGCCCAAAGCGTCTCCGAAAGCGAAAGCGAAAAAACCTAAGGGCAAAGTGTTCACACGACAGAGTCCGCTCGCAGTCGGGCGCGCGGTTAGCTTACGGCCTTATCGAGGCGAACTATCGTTCAACGCGGCTGTCCGCAAAGAAGGAGAAAAGAAATCGAAGACTACTGATGAAGAAGGAGCCGAAGGAGCCACTGGTCTGTCGCTCTACAACGCCGAGATGCACACGACTGAATATCAGTATTCTTTCGGTCTAAATCTTGACGATGTCATAAAGAAAGAGAACATCGGTCATTTGATTGATGCGATTTTCGACCCGCCGCAGGTCGGCGGCAATCACGCGCGTTTCGCTTACGATTTTTCGCCAGCGTCGATAGTCTTGCGCGTAACAAGCGCTCATTCCTCACGGATTCAGAACTGCTTCGAGCATGACGATGAGACCCGTGGTTATCACGTCAATCGGCTAGTCAGTCGCGTCAAGAATAATGACATTCCCGCGAAGGAGCTCATCATTGGCGGCGAACTCTCGTCCTCAGACGAGGGCGCAAACTTGAAGGATTTAGGAGCGAGTGTCTATCCCGGTGTACGCGCAGCCCTCAACGAGGCCAAAAGACGGATTGCCGATCTCGACGAGAGTTTTAAAACGATCGATTCACACACTAACGGCAAAAAGCAGAGCAAGAGGTGACAAGGATGATTGCATTGCGTGTCGTGGCACCTTATGGCTCGTTTCGTAAGTCCTTTGCCCGCAGTTTCGCTGAGACTTATTCACTCCCCCCGCCTTCCACCGTCTATGGGATGTTGCTATCGCTCGTAGGAGAACGTTTCAGATGGCGACACGCTGGCGTTCGCCTGGCGTTTGCTTATCGCTGTCGCCGCGAAATGTTTCCCGACCGATACCCTAGCAGCGAGGGTGCATGCAATTGTTTCCCGCCGATTGCAACTAACGTTCGAAAGTTAAGTCGATTCAAGTACGGTGTGGCTCAAGGTGAAAAGTTAAAGACATTGAAACCTGATTACGTCGAAACACTTTGCGAAATCGAGTTTCTCTGTTGGATTGATTCTTCGGGTGAGAAACACGCGGAAGATAATGCTGACGCACGCACCCTTGAAGAGCGCCTCATTGAAGCGATTACTGAGCCGGACAAAGTCGCGCGTTTTGGTGTCTTGTCGCTCGGGTTGAGCGACGACGCGATTGATGAAGTGAGCTTGTATGCACCTGATGGAAGCAAATGGCACAAGCTGCTACCGAGCGATACGGGCAGAATGGAATTGCCTATCTGGGTTGCGCATGTTGGAGCGAAAGACACCAAATGGCAGCGTTACGATCTCCAACCGTTACCGCGGATTGTTGATGAGCCACCCTCTAAGAATGAATGGATCCAAATTACCGTTCCTTTGAGATCGACCGCGTAGGCTCAAAGCGAGTTGAATAGAATGGCCGAGGCACTTCGCATCATGTCGCTGAAGAGCAGCGGTTATGGGTCGGGCGTGAGAGGTTAGCGATAACAGACGCGATCCACTACGGAAGCAGTTCGCAAAACTGGCGCAATGCTTTGGACGAATCAATCGGCGAAAGGCAGAGGTCAGAGATCAGAAGTCAGAGATCTGCGAGCGAGCCGCCATCGTGCTGTTGCTACGATCAAAGCATCCACAAAGTTGATCTTCAGCCGCAGAGCGGCGCCATGTTTATAGATCACGCAAGATTGAAATCACTCGGCGCTCTGTAGGAGCGCGATTTCTGCCGACCGTAAATGGGCTGCGGCGTATTGAGGGCTGGGTCGGTTCTATAAAAATTTCGTGCCTAACGGCACTTGAAAGCCAGATCAAAGCGGCGAGAGCTAGGCGTTCAAGGTCACAAATTGTGACCTTAAAGCGGGGTCAATCCGCAAACCTTGAACCAGGTGCTCGCAATTTGCGACCAGCGCAACATCGCTCATGAGCGAATCGATCGCAACAGTTCCGGGGGAGCGTATCGAGCAGCGATCTTTTCTGATTCGCGGTGAGAGAGTGATGCTGGACTTTGATCTGGCCACGCTCTATCAGGTGACGACTAAGGCGCTAAATCAAGCCGTGCGGCGAAATCGAGAACGATTTCCAGAGGATTTCATGTTTC
>JALZJF010000080.1 GCA_030859905.1 Acidobacteriota bacterium | reverse complement strand
GGCGTCGGTTCGGGCTCAGGCTCAGGCGTCTGTTCGGGCTCAGGCGCCGGCTCAGGCTCAGGCGTCGGTTCGGGCTCAGGCGCCGGCGTCGGCTCAGGAGTCGGCATTGGAGGGGGTATTGGGGGCGGCGACGTCGTGGTGCCGGCCTGCGCTGCTTCGAGCGCATCGATGTCTGCGCCGAGGTCCCCTCCGTCGGTCCCGCGTGCCCTATACTCTGACGACCCCTGTAGCCGGTAGTTGCCTCCTGCCCCACCGTTATAGTTTACAAACCCGACTTCCTCCATGGTCGCCGGATAGAAGTTGCCTGGGGGGTAATGGTTCTCGATGCTATCCCAGAAGACCGTCGCGCCGCCGGTCAAGATGTTCGAGGTGATAGTCGAGCCGGGGAAGTATGCTGCGACGGCGCCGTTGCCGACCGAGGTGTTGTCGCCCTGGATGCCTTCGCCATAGTGCGAGATGTTGTTTGTGTACCGGAAGTTCCTGTTCGGCGCTCCAAAACCGAAGATCATCGACTTTTCCTGGAAAATAGTGTTGTGATCGATGATCACGTCATCAGTATCGATGATTGTTAGGAATCGAGTTTGACCGGTCGAGGTCCACTGCGCCGAAATGTCCTCGAACACGTTGTTGCGTATCGTGATGTTATTAGTGGGAGTGGTTTGAAAGAAGATATCATCACGTCCTGTGATGTAAAAAGCGTTGGCGACGTGGCGCACGATGTTATTCACAAATAGGACGTTTTGGACAACGGACCACGGCGCCGTGCCGTATTGGTTGCGCGGCGTCAGTACTATCGCAAGCCCGTTCTGGCCACTGGACCAGCAGTTCTCGAAGACGTTTCCTTCGATTGTCACGCGCTGTGCATTCTTCAACTCGAGCAAATTCTTTACCAGCCACACGCCGCGCCACTCAAGCGGTTTGTAGAAGTGGTTACGGCGAATCTCGATGTCCGAGGGCACGAGGCCAGGAATCGACGGGTCGCCGGAACCGAACATCACGTTCTCGCCTGATGCTTCCAGATAGTTGTTGATGATCTTAAATGGCCCGGGCCCGTTCCAACCAAGGACGGCCTGCGTGTCCTGTCCGGTTGCTTTGAAGCCGGAGATGTACGAGTTAACAATGTCCGTATGCGCGCTGTTAACTGTCACTCCGCGTTTCAAGGATTGCTCTGGAAAGGCGTGGATGTAGCAGCGATCAATCGTCAGGTGATGCGGCACTTCTTCAAGCGTGTCCTGCGACTCGCCTTCGTATCCCAGCGTGATTAATTCGTAAGTGAAAGTGTCGGCTTCGGCGGTGGCAAATTCGATTCCGAGAATGCGGTAATGGTGCGCTCCCGGCACTGTATGCAGCGCAGGATTGCCGAGTCCCGGCGTTACGATTTTGGGCATCAGGTGACTCTGGCCAGGGGTGACGCGCTGACCTGGAGGCAGCTCGGCCAGGCGTGATGATTGAATGGTGACGTACTCATCGCCAGCTTTAAGGGGAAGATGGAAAGTGCCCGAAAAAGTGGCACCCGCTTCCACGATGATAGTGTCGCCAGGCTGCGCCGCAAGAATGGCACCTTGTAAATCACCCCCGGCCGGCACTGTCAGGGTTGCGGCATGGGCGACCATCATGTGGATATTCGACAATACGAACAGGACTAAAAAGAAGAAACAAATGGGGCGAATCGAGTGCAGAATCGAGCGAAAACGTTGGCGCACTACGGCGCGCGGGAGAGAAGTTATCATCATGACACCTCGCTATAGGTAAAATGAAAAAGCTCATCCAATAAATGACTTACAAACCACCCACCTGGTAGATGAAATTCCACCTAGCAACTAAGTCGCGCTGTAAAGGATTAAAAGGCGGGGAGCGCGAAGCGAACTTTGAGAGGAATACTTAAAGTAATGGCGGCAGTCTGGATCTGCCGAAGATCAAACAAGTAATCGGGTACTTTTGAAGCGATCAACGGGTAAGCTTGAAAGACAGCGTATTAGACTGGTAGGTCGTACAAGAATGGTTGTGGACGCGTTGCGGTTGTTATGCGAAACGGTTGTAACAACTATCGCCGGCACATAAGAATCTGAACAAACTATCAAACGCTCTCAGCGTTAAGGTTATTTGCCGTCAAAATGCTATTGACGAGTGCTTTGAGCAATCTTTTCGACGATGGCCGTGCCGATTTCCAGTGAAGAGGTAGCCGCAGGAGATGGAGCATTGCAGACGTGCAAGGCGTTTTTGGTTTGGACGATGTGGAAATCATCGACAAGCTTACCGTTGTTCAGCAAGGCTTGGGCGCGGACCCCGGCGTGAGTGGGCACAAGATCCTCCGCCTTGATTTCAGGAATTAGTTTTTGCAGGCTGCACACGAAGGCTGCTTTACTGATGGAGCGGATAATTTCCTGAATCCCCCGGTCAGCGTGCTTTGCCGCCAGCTTCCAGAAACCTTTATAGGTAATGACTTCGGCGAAATCACGTAGATTGAAATCGGTCTTCTTGTAGCCTTCTCGTTTGAGACTGAGGACCGCGTTAGGACCTGCGTGGATGCTTCCATTTATCAAGCGAGTGAAATGAACACCTAGGAAAGGAAAATCTGGATTCGGTACAGGGTAAACGAGGTTCTTAACTAAGTATCTCTTCTCTGGTTTGACCTCATAATACTCTCCGCGAAATGGAATGATTCGCACTTGTGGGTCGACGTGGCCTATTTTCGCGACTCGATCGCTATGCAGCCCAGTACAGTTAATTACGAAGCGAGTTTCAAATGTGCCGTTATTAGTTTCAATTACTTGGCCACTGCTGACGGTGGAGATTTTTTCAACTTTGGTATTGAGCTCGAGCCTCCCTCCTTGTGAGCTGATCAGTTCTGCAAACTTGCGACATACCTGCCGATAATCCGTGATCGCAGTTGTAGGCACATGTAATCCTGCTAAACAGCTAACGTGAGGTTCAATTTCGCTGACCTCCTTCGCGCTGATCTTTTTGACACTCAATCCATTTTCCACACCACGACGGTATAGGCTTTCTAACAGCGGCAAGTCCTTCGCCTCGCTGGCGACTATAACTTTGCCGCAAACTTCGTAGTCGATTCCATGTTCCCGGCAAAACCTTACCATTGAACGGTTTCCTTCACGGCAAAGTTTAGCTTTCAAGCCACCTGGTTTGTAGTAAATTCCAGAATGAATGACTCCGCTGTTATGTCCGGATTGATGGAAGGCCCATTGGCTCTCCTTCTCTAGCACGACAATCCGCGCCTTTGGGTACCGAATTCCCAAAGCCCGGCCCGTAGAAAGTCCGACGATACCTCCGCCTAGAATCGTAAACTCATACATCAGTGCTTTGGTCGCTGGCCGCCATAATTTGCTTGCGAAGCTTGCGAAGCTAGTGAAAATAATTTGCTTTTCATCTAGATAAACGCCCTGCCTCCACGGATATTAGATCGAAATACGCTACAGGGTTTAGAATACTTAGAATTTCTTGATTTCTTCGTAATGATTTCCCGGAAGAGATACTAGTAATCGAGACCCTTGGCGGTGCCGTCAGACACTTGGCAACATGTCCGAAGCGGCACAGCGGCACACGCGGCACATTCTTTGCTTGACCGCAGGTGGGCTTCGCAACTAAACTCAGTGGTCGTTCTGACGAGTACGCCTCGTCCTTGCGGGTTTAACACGAAAGCGTCCGTCGTTGGCGGCCCCACGCTCTCCAACCTCCCAGGGGTGGGTCTTATGGAGATTTGCCCCTATTTTGATTTTTCTAATAAAGATTCGGCGGCTATTGATTCCTTCTCACAGATTGCAGATTGCAGTCGTTGAAGGCTCAGAACGCCTCATCATCTTGTCGTGAGAACATCTAAATTACTGTGAGCACTAGCAAAAGCGTGCTGGAACCAGCTATCACCACACTGAGCTCACCAGTAGAGCCACCTCGTCTATCGCCACGCTTGCCGGATGAACCGCTGGTACGGATCCGACCGGGCAAGTCGTGGGCAGTGGTGGACTATCGAGAGCTGTGGGCCTATCGCGAGCTGTTTTACTTCCTGGTGTGGCGTGATCTCAAGGTGCGCTACAAGCAGACGGTTCTGGGGGTAGCATGGGCTATCATTCAACCGCTCTTCACGATGCTCATCTTTACGCTCTTTTTTGGAAGGCTGGCAGGGGTTCCTTCAGATGACGTTCCTTACCCTGTCTTCGTCTATGCCGGGTTGCTGCTGTGGACGTTCTTTGCCAATGCTGTCACAACCAGCGGTAATAGTCTTGTGGGGAACTCGAATCTGCTGAGCAAAGTATACTTCCCGCGCCTGTTCATCCCAAGCGCCGCCGTTGGAGCGGGATTGGTGGATCTGGCCATCGCATTTGTCATTCTTGTGGCGTTGATGATCTACTACGAGGTGGTGGTGACCTGGAGCATCTTGATGCTCCCAGTACTGGTCTTGCTAACCACGCTGCTTGCCGTTGGTGTCGGGACATGGCTTTCGGCTCTGAATGTTAAGTACCGAGATATCCGCTTCGCATTGCCGTTCCTGATTCAAATTTGGATGTTTGTCTCACCTATCATCTATCCGCCCAGCTTTGTGCCAGAGAAGTGGCGATGGTTGCTCGCGTTGAATCCGCTGACAGGCATCATTGACAGTTTCCGAGTTTCGCTGTTTGGCCATCAAAATTTCAACTGGGGAATGCTCGCAATCTCAACCATGATCACTTTGGCCTTACTCGCTTACTCTGCCTATGCATTTTGGCGAATGGAAGAGAATTTCGCTGATATCGTTTAACCTCGTCCATGAAACCTATTATCCAAGCTGAGGACTTAAGCAAGCAGTACCAGATTGGTGCGCGTGAAGAGGGTTATTCTACCCTGCGCGAAAACATAGTGCGTGCAGTCGGAGCTCCGCTCAGGCGACTGCGGCGGCGTGGCCGGCGCTCGGCCGATGAACTGATCTGGGCGCTCAAAGAGGTCTCCTTCGAAGTTGAGCCGGGTGAGGTAGTGGGTATCATTGGCCGCAACGGGGCGGGTAAATCAACCTTGCTCAAGATCTTGTCGCGGATTACCAAGCCAACAACAGGTGCGGTCGACCTCTATGGGCGCGTTGGAAGCCTGCTGGAGGTTGGTACGGGCTTTCATCCTGAGCTCACGGGCCGGGAAAACATCTACCTCAATGGTGCGATCCTGGGGATGAAACGGGCGGAGATCGAACGTAATTTCGATGAGATTGTGGCCTTCGCCGAGGTCGAAAAGTTCCTCGATACCCCGGTGAAACGTTTCTCCAGCGGCATGTACGTGCGTCTGGCCTTCGCAGTGGCGGCTCACTTAGAGCCGGAGATTCTGATCGTCGATGAAGTGCTGGCGGTTGGAGACGCCACTTTTCAGAAAAAATGTTTGGGAAAAATGGGAGAGGTGGCCAAAGAGGGGCGGACGGTGCTTTTCGTCAGCCATAACATGATTGCGGTCAAATCACTTTGTAGTCGCGCCATGCTGCTCGAAGGCGGTCGTTTGACTCATGAGGGTACAGTGGACGACGTGGTAGATGTGTACCTCACGGCAGGGACGGACATGGCGAAGACCGGAATCATCCCCGACGACGCCCCCCGACTTCACGGAACGGGCGAAGCGAAGTTTCGTGCGGTACAGCTAACCGACATGGCGGGTCGCATGGTTTCGCAACTTTATCTCGGACAGCCGTTTCGCGTCGAACTGACACTGGATGTTCTGAAGGAGATCAGCGAAGCCGTCATAGAAGTAGACATCGCGACGTTGGACGGAGCGCCCGTAACCTTTACCAGTAACATTGACGGCGGAACCCCCCCGGTGCGACTTCCGGAAGGGCGACACACCATTACGCTTGAACTGGACGTCGTTTTAATGCCGCGGCAATATACGTTCCTGGTCGCTCTCGGACACCTCGAAGGAACTACGATTGACTATATCGAGCGCGTGCTCGACTTCACGGTATTACGGATCGCACAGAGCGGCGACGATAGCTATCGGTGGACATCCGTGCGTGGTTACGTCCGTCCCCGCGCTCGATGGCATGCCCCGGGACTGTTTCCCACAGGTGTCGTAACCAATGCCGAAAATATACCCGAAGATGTCACGGTTGGAGGTAACGGTAGTGGGGTCTACTAATGAGAGCGCGGCTGTTGCTGGCCCCGTCGGTGTTAACCCGACTGGCTCTGAGGTCGCTGACGAGGGCCGGCGGCGCGCTTCGGATAATGTGGCCGTTGTTGGTTGCGGGTACTGGGGTAAGAACCTGGTACGCAATTTCGCGCAACTCCGCGCGCTCCGTATGGTGTGCGATAGCAACGAAAAATCCTTGCGGGCGCAGGCTCAGCTTTACCCCGATATTAGGATTACTGACAGCTTTGAAGCGGTGATGTCTGATCAGATTATCCGGGCCGTTGTTCTGGCAACGCCTGCGGTAATGCATTACGCGCAGGTCAAGCAGGCGATTCAGAACAACAAGCATGTTTTTGTCGAGAAGCCTTTGGCCCTCCGCCACGAAGAGGGGCGTGAACTGGTGGAACTCGCGGAGGCCCGGGGCGTCGTGTTAATGGTTGGCCATATCCTGGAGTATCACCCTGCGGTGGCACTGCTCAAAGACATCATCCAGCGTGGGGAACTAGGCCGCATCTGGTACGTATATTCAAACCGCCTGAACCTCGGTAAAGTGCGGCAGGAAGAAAACATATTGTGGAGCTTTGCGCCGCACGACGTGTCGGTCATCTGCAGCCTGGTCGGTTCCGAGCCAATCGAAGTGAACGCCTGGGGCGGAAGCTATTTGCAATCCGGTATCGCGGATGTAACGGTAAATAATCTGCTCTTCCCAGACGGAGTCCGGGCGCACATCTTTGTCAGTTGGTTGCACCCTTACAAGGAGCAGAAGCTGGTGATTATCGGCGACCGCAAAATGGCAGTCTTTGACGACACCGCGCGCGAGGGAAAACTGAAGATTTACGATAAGGGCATCGAGTGGCGCGCGGGATTGCCGGTTCCCCGCCAGACCTCAGAAACCACACTTTTCTTCGAGGAGCAGGAGCCTCTGCGCCTGGAATGCGAACAGTTTTTGACATGTATTCGGGAGCGCCGCCAGCCGCTGACGGACGGCCGGAGCGCCCTCAGAGTGCTCAAAGTTTTGGAGGCCAGCCAAATCTCTCTGGAGCGCGGCGGCGCGTCGGTTCGCCTGGACGAAATTGACAAGGGGGCAAATTAATGTTGGATTATTTTGTGCATGAGTCGAGTTACGTTGATGAAGGGGCTGAGATCGGCGCCGGGACCAAGATATGGCACTTCACGCACGTGATGCCCCGAACCCGTATCGGCCCGAACTGTAACATCGGGCAGAATGTGCTGGTCTCACCGGATGTGACGCTCGGCCGCAACGTCAAAATTCAGAATAACGTTTCGCTCTATACGGGTGTGGTCATTGAGGACGATGTATTTCTGGGCCCCTCGATGGTATTCACAAACGTGATCAACCCGCGCAGCCACGTTAACCGCAAGGAAGAGTACCTGAAGACGCTGGTCAAACGAGGTTCTACCATCGGGGCCAACGCGACTGTCGTATGCGGCACGACGATCGGCCGCTTCGCGTTTGTCGGCGCGGGCGCGGTCGTTACTCGCGACGTGCCTGATTACGCTCTGGTCCACGGCAATCCGGCGCGCATCCGCGCCTGGATGTGCCAGTGCGGCATCAAGCTGGAATTTAGATCCGAAGGCGATCAGGAGAGAGCCGGTTGCCAGACTTGCGGGACCTGGTACACCAAGCGTGATGAAACTGTAACGCCTGTCGAAGGTTAAAGCTCTGTGATTGATTAACAGTCCAGTTCATAACAAAACAGAAAGTAGCGTGAAAAAGTGAAAACATTAGATCAAATAGAACGCAAAAAGATTCCCTTGATGGATATGGTGGCGCAGTATCATTCGATCAAAACAGAGATTGACGATGCGATCCGCCAAGTCTTGGAGGCTGGGCAGTTTATCCTCGGCCCCAACGTCGCCGCTCTTGAAAAAGAGGTGGCCGCGTATCTTGACGTTGGTCACGGAGTGGGTGTGGCGTCGGGCACGGATGCGTTGGTGCTGGCTCTTCGCGCACTGGAAATCAGTCCGGGGGACGAAGTAATTATGCCGTCCTACACCTTCTTCGCGACTGCCGGAGCGGTGATGCTCGTCGGCGCATCCCCGGTGCTGATCGATGTCGAGCCGGACACCTACGCCATTAACGTCGAGCAGATTGCCGCGCGCATTACGCCCAAAACGAAAGCGATAATACCTGTTCACCTCTACGGTCATCCGGCCGATATGACGGCGGTCCTAAGGCTGGCTAAAGATCGCAGCCTGAAGATCATTGAAGATAATGCGCAAGCCTTCGGGGCGGAGCACCGCGGGCGCAAGACCGGCAGCATGGGCGACGTCGGATGCCTCAGCTTCTTTCCGAGCAAAAATCTCGGCGCTTGCGGGGACGGGGGAATGGTGGTGACGAACGACGCACAAATCGCCGAGCGCGTGCGGATGCTCAGAACCCACGGATGGAAGAAAAAGTATTTTCCCGAAGTGATCGGCTACAACAGCCGGCTTGATGAGATGCAGGCGGCAATCCTCCGGGTCAAGCTGCGCCATATTGATGAGTGGAACCAGCGGCGCCGGCTTCTTGCCGACCAGTACTCAGAACTCCTCGAGGGCACAAGCGTCGGCGTCCCCACGGAAGGACCGGACGCGCGGCACGTCTACCACCTCTACATCGTGCGCGTTAAAGACCGCGAGCGCGTGCAGCGGGAACTGAAAGAACAGGGAGTCCCGACGGCCATCTACTATCCACAACCGCTGCATCTGGCGGAACCTCTGCGTCATCTGGGATACCACGCAGGCGATTTCCCCGTGGCGGAGCGGGCGAGCGAGGAAACGCTGGCGCTGCCCTTCTTTCCGGAGATGACGGACGAGCAAGTGCACGGAACTGTTGATGTGTTAAAGGAAGTCGTTGGATGATAGTTCGATGCCGTGGTGAGGTGAATCAATGAAGCTTAATGACAGTCGTATTCTGGTAATCGGCGGGGCGGGATTTGTCGGCTCTCACTTGGTGAATCAGCTAATAGAGGAGCCGGTGCGCGAGATAGTCGTCTTAGACAACTTCGTGCGTGGCACCCGCCATAACCTGGAGGGTGCGGCCAAGAATAAGCGAGTACAAATTGTTGACGGCAGCATCACTGACCGCGAAATTTTGCGCGAGTTGATGCAGGGCACGGATTACGTATTCCACCTCGCGGCTTTGTGGCTGTTCGAGTGTGTACACCAGCCTCGTGCGGCGCTCGAAGTTAACGTCGGTGGGACTTTCAACGTTATCGAGGCCGCACAGCAGGCAGGCGTAAAGAAGGTGATCTACTCCTCCTCGGCGTCCGTGTATGGTGATGCGCTGTTTACGCCCATGACCGAGGATCATCCTTTCAACAACCGCACCATGTATGGAGCGACCAAGATCGCCGGCGAGCAATTCTTCCGGGCGTCTTACGAGCAGCACAAACTCAACTATGTTGGCCTGCGCTATATGAACATCTACGGTCCCCGCATGGACTACAAAGGGACATACGTAAGCGTGATCATGAAGGTGCTCGACCGGATCGATCAGGGCCAGCCGCCGATCATCTTCGGTGATGGCACGCAGGCCTACGACTTCGTCCACGTTGATGACGTTGCGCGCGCCAACATACAGGCGCTAAAGAGCGACGCGACTGACGAGTTTTTTAACGTCGGCATGGGCGTCAAGACGAGCATTGACGAACTGGTCGCCCGGCTTATCGAAATCTCCGGTACTGACGTGAGACCTGAGTACCGTCCGCAGGAGCAGATGTTTGTCACGCACCGCGTCGGCAGTACCGAGAAGGCGGAGCGGATGCTCGACTTTCGGGCGCGCATATCTCTAGACGAGGGTTTGCGCTCGGTGGTCGAGTGGCGGCGCGAGGACCAGCAACGTCCGATGGATGAATCTTTGCGTGAGACTGTGGCATGACGATTCCTATTACAAAAACGTACTTTGGCGATGAAGAAATGCGTGCCGTGCAACTCCCGTTGGAGAGCGGCTGGGTTGTGCAGGGACCCTTCGTGAAAAAGTTCGAGGAGCAGTTCTGTGCCTTTACGGGGGCGCGCTTTTCCGTTGCAACAAGTTCCTGCACGACCGCGCTTCACATCGCCGTCGCGGCGCTCGGTTTGAAGCCGGGCGATGAAGTCATCGTGCCCGCATTTACCTGGGTCTCGACCGCCAACGTGGTCGAATACATGGGCGCGAAACCAATTTTTTGCGACATCGACCTGCGGACTTTCAATATTAACGTGGAGCAGATCGAGACGCTGATTACACCGCACACCGTCGGGATCATCCCAGTGCATCTCTTCGGACTATGCGCTGAGATGGACTCAGTGATGAAGATTGCCGTCAAGCATGATTTGTGGGTTGTCGAAGACGCCGCGTGCGCTTTCGGCAGTTGGTATAAGGGGCAACATGCCGGCACATTCGGAGACATGGGATGCTTCAGCTTTCATCCACGCAAATCCATCACGACGGGCGAGGGGGGCATGATCACGACTGAGCGTGAAAACTTCGATCGCTTGTCGCGTTCCTTGCGTGATCACGGCGCCTCGCGCTCTGACCATGCCCGGCACAATGAAAAGGCTGCCTTCCTGCTCGCCGAGTATAACCATCTAGGTTACAACTTTCGTATGACCGACATTCAGGGAGCGCTTGGCTGCGCGCAACTGGATCGCGCTCAATGGATACTTGATGCGCGCACGGCCTGCGCACAGCGTTATGACAAGATACTTGCAGATTTGGAATGGTTGGATACACCGGTAGTGCCCGAAGGGTATCGGCACGGTTATCAGGCTTATGTTTGTTTGTTCCGTCCGGAACAACCAAGCTTTGAGAACGTCGCTCGTTTGCATGATCAGCGGAATGAAGTAATGATGCTATTGGAAGGGAAGGGCATCTCGACCAGGCAGGGCACGCACGCGCCGGTGATACAAGGTTACTACGCGGAGAAATACGGCCTGCACCGTGAACAGTTCCCGCAGGCATACCTAGCGGATCGGTTGAGTCTAACGTTGCCGCTATACCCACAAATGACCGAAGCGGAGCAGGATCTAGTAGCAACGAATCTGCAGGAGGCAGTGGGCGCAAAGCTCGGCGCTTGACCCGCGCGCCTAAATAAACAACTTGACGGTGAGCCTCTCCCTCTCGCGAGGAGTAATTTTGATGTTCGGCTTCGGCCCAGTCCCTCGCGCACAACTCATCACCGAAACAGAACGACATTTAACCTTGGCCAGCGATGACGCGATCGCCCCCGCTTGATCTTCGACGGGGAACTAGGAAGGATCTTCAGGTTATATCGGAACTAATATGTGTGGCATTGCGGGCGTTTGCAATCTAAATGGCGAAGCGGTCTCGACCGGCTTGCTTAAGCGCATGACGGATGTGATTGCGCATCGCGGTCCTGACGGCGAGGGGCACTACACCGACGGACCGGTCGGGCTCGGACACCGTCGCCTGGCCATCATCGACCTGTCGCCAGCCGGGCATCAGCCAATGGCGAACGTAGCGGGCGACTGCGTTATTACTTACAACGGCGAAATTTATAATTTCCAAAAACTGCGCGTCGAACTTGAAGCGTTAGGCTATCAGTTCCACTCCAAGACAGATACCGAGGTGGTAATCCACGCTTACGAAGAATGGGGCGAGAAGTGTCTTGATCGTTTTAACGGCATGTTCGCCTTCGGGATTCTGGACCGCAGGAGACGCCGCTTATTTCTCGCACGCGACCGTTACGGCGTCAAGCCTCTATACTGGTACTGTCAGAATGGCGTCTTCATCTTTGCTTCTGAGATTAAGGCAATCCTCGAGCATCCTCAGGTATCACGATCAATCTGTTACCCTGCTCTAAACGAATATTTTACTTTCCAGAACATCCTTACAGACCTGACCCTGTTCCAAGGCATACGCATGCTACCGCCGGGGTCCACTCTGACGCTCGATACGAGCGGAGCAACCGACCCCGAGCAAAAGCGCTACTGGGACTATTCCTTTGCTAGTGAGCCGGTGAGTTTATCAGCCGAAGAGAACACCCAGAAGTTATACGAACTGTTTTTCCAGGCGGTAACCCGCCAACTCGTAAGCGATGTTCCCGTGGGCTCCTATTTAAGCGGGGGCATGGACTCTGGATCGATAACATCTGTGGCTGCTCGCCACATGCCACGATTGACCACATTCACCGGCGGTTTTGATCTCACCTCCGCTTCGGGCCTGGAGCTCGGCTTTGATGAGCGAAAGGCGGCCGAAATAATGGCGAATCTTTTCAAAACCGAGCATTACGAAGTCGTGATGCACGCCGGGGATATGGAGTGGGTCCTGCCGCGACTTATCTGGCATCTCGAAGATCTGCGGGTTGGGCAGTGTTACCCAAATTATTACGTGGCTCGCTTGGCCGGCAAGTTCGTAAAGGTCGTGCTCTCTGGCGCGGGCGGCGACGAATTGTTCGCCGGTTATCCGTGGAGATACTTCCGGGGAATGAACAGCACCGGCGGCGCCGATTACTTTGAGCGCTATTATAAGTTCTGGCAGCGGCTGGTGCCAGATGAAGATAAATCGCGCTTGTTTAATTCGGACGTCTTCTGTCGGATCGAAGGGCATTCCACCTTTGACGTGTTCCGCGACACCTTTGCCGGGTGGCGAGGGACACTTCGGAGCAGCGAGGATTTTATCAATGCATCACTTTATTTTGAATTAAAGACATTTCTGCACGGACTGTTAGTGGTCGAAGACAAAGTCAGCATGGCCCATTCGCTGGAAACACGTGTACCCTTTCTCGATAATGATCTAGTTGACTTCGCTGCGCGCATCCCAATCCGACAGAAGTTGGCCGACTTAACGCAAGGAGCGCGGTTGGACGAAAATGTGCCAGGCGACAAACGCCTCATCTACGAGCTAAAGACGAGCGGCGGAAAGACCGTGCTGCGCCAGGCCATGGGGCGGCTAATTCCGGATGAGATTAGGAACCGAACTAAGCAAGGCTTCAGCGCGCCGGATGCCAGTTGGTTTCGTGGCGAGAGTATTGACTACATAAATCGGCTATTGCGCAATCCGAAAGCAATGATCTATGAGTTTCTTAATCAGGAATATGTAACTGAACTGCTCGATGAGCATTGCTCGGGGCGTGTGAATCGACGGCTGTTGATCTGGTCAATGTTAAGTTTTGAATGGTGGTGTCAATGTTTTCTAAAAGGAGCTAGGTAGGGCGACCAGGCGATTCCGGTGCGGCGGGTGGTTGTATGAATGATACCGAGACTTTACTTAGTTCACTTTTCGCTGCTTATGAGAAGTTACGCACTGGGACGAGACAACGATGGCAACGCGATTTGCCATTTAGCGAACTGCTATTCGATCGCTGGGAACGAGCCAAAAGCCTCAATTTCGGGGAAGGAACCAGCATCTATCATAATAGCTATATCTACGGTGACGTGAAAATCGGCCATCACACTTGGGTTGGCCCGTATACGCTTCTCGATGGATCGGGAGGGTTGGTCATCGGGGATTACTGCAGCGTTAGCGCAGGCGTATTCATTTACACTCACGACACTGTTAAGTGGGCCCTATCCGGGGGCAAAGCCGACTATGAACGTGCTTCAGTCAACATTGGTAATTGTTCCTATATTGGAAGTCAGACAGTCATAGCCAAAGGGGTTACCATTGGAGAACATTGCATTATCGGGGCCTGCGCTTTTGTGAATCGCTCTATACCCCCGTACTCAGTCGCCGTTGGTTCGCCATGCCGAGTAGTTGGGCGGGTGGAGATCAATGCTGATCAAGTGCGATTGATATATGATACGGCAGGTGAATAGCTGACATCTTACTTAACTCGCGTCATACTTATACCTTATTAGATTTTCCAACTGTTAGTAAGAACAAGTGGAGTACTCACTAAATAGCTACCGCCTCGTGATTAAGCATGCCTTGGCTTCTGGCTACAGGTTTGAACCTTTCAGCATTGGGCACGGTGCAGGGGCTCCAAGGATCTATCTTCGTCATGACATAGACTATTCGTTGGAGATGGCCCTCACACTGGCCCGTGTTAATGCCGAGCTGGGAGTCGCGGGTACATTCTGTGCTTTAGTACAGTCGCAGGTTTACAATTTGCTCAGCCCCTGCTCGCAAAAAATTCTACGAGAGATCCACGGACTTGGACAGTACATCGGTTTGCATATTGCGATACCGGTTGCTACCCAGAATCTCGAAGCAAATCTGAGAATTGATTTTCAATTTATCCAGCATTACCTACCTATCCTCTCCCCCGTGTTTGCCTGGCATAATCCGACTGCCGAGGTGCTCGAAAGATACCTCCAGTCAGATAAATTGGCAGGGTTGGTAAATGCATATGCAGCGCGTTTCACACGGGAGATCTCGTACTTCTCCGACTCGAATATGCGACATTCCGTCGACGACTTTATAAGGCTACTTAATCCCACTGAGCATTCAGAACTGCAACTCCTCCTTCACCCTCTTAACTGGGTAGCGGGCGGGAACAACATGGGGGACGTTTTTTCGAGAAGTTGGCCCTACATAATCCGGGAAAAAGAGTTAGAAATGCTCTCAAATCACTACTACAGTGCTGTCTTCCCGTCCGGAATGCCAGAAGTGGTATTGGGGAGCTTTGTCGATCAATGGTGTCAAGCGGCGGAAAGAGAGCAGGATGATGGTCACTCTATTTCCAGTGGTGCTTCGTTGGGTATCCCTTGAGCCTTGAAGCGATCTCGGATTTCATCCACGGGCTTGTCTGCGCTGCGTACTTCGACGTGTAAAACCATCGATTCGCCTAAACCTCATGAAAGTGTCCTAAATCGGCGCGCTGATAGTTAAGATCAAGTCATGCAGGCAGCCGGACTTTTTTGTATCGAGCGCTGTGCTGGTGCTCGCCGGTTACAACCACCTTTATCGGAACTTTGTAGTTCTGCAAACGCTCTCTGCAGAAACTTTTCAGTCGCCTAGTGAACAACTTGTTATCTTCGTCTTGCGACAAGGTGACCTTGGCGCAGACGATATTTCCGGTAATCGGATTTTTTTCACCAAAGACCGTGACTTCCGCGACGTTATCGAATTCCTGAATGACGCTCTCGACTTCTGCCGGATAAACCTTTTCTCCGCCAACATTGATAATTTCTGATTGCCGACCCATAAGGCGTAAGTACTCTCCATCGAGCTCGACCTGATCCCCGGTGTTCATCCATCCGTCTTCCGTGAACGGGCTAGGTGCATTGAGATACCCTAGCATGGCGGACTGAGCTTTAATGTGCAGAATGCCATTAATGACGCGGGTCTCGAACCCTTCGCCGCCAATCTTGACCCAAAGCGAATCCGAACTCTTCGACTTTGAGCGGAGAATACCGACTTCGGATAAACCATAGGTCTGCACCAGGCGAATATCAGGAAACAGTTGGTGGAAACGCTGCAGCGTACTGGCTGGCATGGGCTCAGTGCCATAGGTCAAAGTTTCCAGTGAATCGAGCTTGTATTGCTTGTAGGTCTCGCTGATAAGAACTAGGTTAATAAAGGTCGGGGAGGTTGGGAGCAACTGCACCTGCTGGGCCTCGACGGCCCGTAGTACCCCGTCCGGTGAGCGGTCACGCACGGTTACCAGGCAGCCGCCGTTAGATAGCGTGTAGAGCATCGTATTGATGCCGCCGATGTGGTCATAAAGCAGGAATGAGATAGTCCGCAAACGGTGGCGAGGCACCTTAAATTTTTCCAGCAGTGGCACCAGGTCGTGTACGGCGGCCTTGCTCTTCCCTGTGGAACCTGACGAAAAGAGAACCAGGCCTGGGTGGCCGAGAGATCGCAGCCGCTTATAGAGTTCATGAGATGCTCTTCGATCAAAACGATTGATGCGGACATCATCGCGCTCGTCCAAAGTAAAACACACTTCAGCTTCAGCAACTTCAATGAATTCCTCCTGCTTTGCCCCAATAGTGGAAGTTAAAGGAACCAGGATGCAAGCTGATTCGATAAGGGTTAAGAACAACGCAACAGCATTAGGGGAAAAGTCTGCCTCGAGGGTTACAACCGTGCCTGGAGCGATTTCATTCTCATTGATGACGCTGCGCCAGTAATTGATTTGGTCGAGCAGCCAGCGATAGCCGTATGTGGTTTCTCGCCACACGATGGCGTCTCTCTCCGCGTTATCGCAAAATGAGGAGAGCAGAAAATCAATAGCCACTAGAGGCCTCCCAGGAAAATAACTTGAGCGGTGATAAAGTCACTCTCCGGTCGGATAAAAAAGTCAATCACATTTTGTATATCGCGGAATTCGCCGTATCGGCGAATAACTTGTCGCGCGATCAGCGCGTCGAGCTTAGCCGAGGGAACTGAGCGAGTCAGGTCGGTCTTCACGGGAGTTGGTCCTACCGCGTTGACAGTGATATTGAATTCCGCCAATTCGCGAGCGAGTGTGCGGGTGAGGCTCTCCACGGCAGCCTTCGTTGCAGCATAGACTGCCTCGCCCTCGAGGTTAAGCGGTCTGGCTACAGTAGTGAAATTGATAATCCTGCCTGACCGGTTACGCTGCATGAGCTTTGCCGCCTCGCGACAAAAGAGAAAGGTGCCAAGGAAATTAGTTGTTATGAGTTTTTGTGCGGTAGACAGCGGCGTCAGTAGGAAATGGTTCAGCGAAGCAATGCCCGCGTTGTTAATCAAGATATCCGCTCGGCCAAATTTCCGCGAAACGTCGAAAAACATTCTCTTGACCGCCAACTCGTCAGCTACATCGAGACAATAATGTTGATATCCGGGTGTTTGCAGGTCCGAAGGAGCCCGGCTGCAACCCACGACATCGAAGCCAAGTTTGGTGTAGTGTTCAGCAAGAAACCGTCCGATCCCTTTGCGGGCTCCGGTAATGATCATGACCTGGCGGTTAACCATAGCTGGAATCCCTAAGCAGTTCCGTTACGTAATCAGCGAGTCTTTCCACAGTGCTGAATGGACTGGTTTCTCGAGAAATCGCTTTTTCATCCGCGAGGGTGACAGCCCGGTCCATCTCATCAGCAATACGCTCCTCGAGCAAGACAATGAAATTCACAAACTCGATGGACTCAAGCGCTCCTTGTCTGCCAAATAAGTGCGTTTCCAAGGATTTTTCTAGTTGACGATCGGCTGGAAGAGTCTCGTTTATTTCATCAATTGTTGCAAATATGACACGCAAAGCATGTTGTCGATTTACGCCGATCTTCTGTGACATAACTTAAACTCCTTAAAAATGTCCCGTCGCCCTTTTGGTTTATGAAGCTCAGAGGTGATAGTGGAGTGTACCTGATGCTAACAAGAATCTTATAATACTTCTCAGAGGAGCGGAAGTGGTGGTCTCCCCAAAGTAAACATGCTTCGGGGAGTGATGAGGTGACACCGATAGGAGTTCGCCTGTAAGAAATTAGCGGAATCTGAAGAGAGATCAACAAGGCGTCCGCCAGCGTGCGTTTGCAAAGATGGTCGCGCCCGCTCAAGTTGGAAAGATCTCGATCTCGCTGCTCGCGAGCTACAGCTTGACGCGAATGGTTGCGATGCAGCGTTATCGATGGAGATCAAAACCGGCCTCTTGGCCGAATTCTCTCCCGGTAATTTTCTTAATCATGCCTGGTTCCATGTAGTCGGTGGGAGCCTCTTTCGATTGGCATGATTAAAGAATCGCCCCCTATGTAGATGTCATTCCCTCTCATTGCTATTGCCATGATAGGTCCCTCATGAGGGCCATTACCGAAACCAGAACCTAAACCAGACCAAATCGTGCCATTCCACATAACAATCCCTTTCGCAACCACGCCGCTGGTGAGAATGAAAGGACCGCCACCCACATAGATCTTATTTCCGCTAACTACTATCTTCCGAACGCCGTCATAATTCTGAATCTCCACCGGTGACCAGTTCAAACCGTTCCACTTCGCAAAGTTACCCACAGCCACTCCACCCGCCAAGCTGAATCTACCGCCTACGTATAGATTGCTACCGCTTGCGTCTATCGCCAATACTTCCTCCATGTTCCCCCTGATGCCGTTACCTAAGGCCGACCAACTTTGCCCATTCCACCTTGCGATGTTATAGGCACTCACTCTACCCGCCGTGACAAATTGACCACCGGCATACACATCTTTTCCACTCACCGTCAGTGCCCTGACAACGCCATCATAAGCGCCGGTCCGAACGCCGTCGCCCAAAGCGGACCAAACATTACCGTCCCACTTCCCGATTCCACTCGCAGCCACTCCGCCGGCGTTGGCGAATCTACCGCCCGCGTAGACATCGCTTCCACTCACTGATAGCGCATAGACAATAGGTGAGCAGAAATCATCTTTACAGCCACTGATTCCGTCACCCAAAGCCCACCACCGACTGCCATCCCATTTAGCGATCCGATTCGCGACCACTCCGCCAGCTTTGGTGAAATCACCGCCGACATAGACATCGCTTCCTTTGACTGCCATCGCCCAAACATTGCCATTGACACCAGCCCCCAAAGCCGACCAATTACGCCCGTCCCACCTGGCGATTCGGTTTGCACTTAAACCGTCTACCCTAGTGAAATCGCCGCCGACGTAAACATCGCTCCCATTAACCGCTAAAGCGCGGACGGAACCGTCTAAACCGTTGGTTGGGCTGCGAACCAAACTCGACCAGCCGCTTCCATCCCACTTAGCAATTCGGTCAAGCCGTGACACGTAAACTGTGAATGAGACAGTAATCACCTTTTCTTCGCGCTGGAACTGAGACCAGATACGGTGGTAGCCGGGCCGGGTGAAGAAAGTATGAAATGAAATTCGAGGACGGCCCACAAGCTTGGCGCGCTCAGCTCCTGCAGGAATCAATCTCGTGGGGTGAGAGTGCAGAAATTCGGTCGCGTCTTCACTGATCGTCGCAGTGTGCCCCCATGCGCCGAGGTAAGGTTGCAGATTCTTAACAGGCAGACCAGTCTTGTCATCGACCAAATAATACCTCAAGAGCGTGGGCTGACCAGCAACGGGTACGGCCGGATCAAGTTTCAATTCAAAGCGAATGCCATCCACCGACTTGCTGAGGGATTTATCGGGTGCGAGATTGGTTTGTAAAAAGTGATGGTCACCCCTACGAGAGTCAGTTGTGGTCATACTTCGGTCAATGACCTGCGGATTTCCACCCGTCGGAAAGAAATCACAAAAGATTTTGTAATGCCCCGCTTTCGGCAGCACTGTCTCGATCATGAAACTGCCGTCTTGTTGCTGCTTCGGGTGAATGTGGTCGTAATATTCCAGATCTTGACTGACAATGAACAAGTGAAATGGCATATCCCACGTGATGTTGAACCGTTCGACCTGCTGGCCGGTCTTCGGGTGAAAGATCAGGAACCTTAACTGCACCTTCTCACCCGGTTTAACCGCGGCCGGGGTCGTTTCAAGCTTAAGCCCGTACTCAATCACCTCAGGCCTGGCAGCCATCGGCACGAGAGGGATTCCACACTTTATGCAATTACCCGGTTTGTCAGTGCTCACGTCTGGGTGCATGGAACATGCGTAGACCACAGGCTGTCGGACAGCAGGCGAGGGCGCCGCAACGGTCGCTTCCTGGGCCAGTGCCGAGGGGCCAATACTGGTAGCGAGCGCAATGGCCAGGAAAATGGCTGATGGCGCCGCTGTCCATTTAAGTCGACACATATTTCCTCTCCCAGGCTGCCCCTAGTAAGCACGTCGTCTGGGCGACCTCAATCATAACTTAAGCGACGCCCCTGGCATGCTTTCCGGCATGGGCGGGTGTGTTAATTGTGGTTGATCTTTACACCCATCTGGTACGAATAGCCACCCTACGGAACAGGCGTTAGGAGAAAGGAATGGTAAAGGTGCTCTTTCTCCTCCCCATCAGTATGGGCATGGTTGGCGGCACCGCTTAAAGCCCCTATCTGTCCGGGTCCGTTGATACAGGTTGCTTCTGACAGCACCAAGCCGAGGCTAGCAGGAATCAACGCATTGAGATCCCGCATGCCGCCGCTGGCCGTCCAGAGAAAGGCGCGAATACCCAGAGAGCTTGATGAAGTACCAACCACTTGGCCGCCGTCGTTGATGGCGACAGCTCTGCTGTAGTCGCCGCCCGGCAGCGTGCCGAGACTTTGCATCCCGCTGGTGGGCGTCCAGAGAAAGGCGCGGGTTCCGTTGGGGCCTCTTGAATAACCAACCACCTGGCCGTTGAGGTTGATGTCGAAAGCTTCACTACTGCTGTCGCCAGGCAAAGTGCCCAGATCTTGTATCGCACCAGCTGGCGTCCAGAGAACGGCGCGGGTTCCCGAAGAACTTGAGGAAGTGCCAACCACCTGACCAAGGTCGTTGATGGCGAAAGCTCTACTATAATCTCCGCCGGGCAGCGTGCCGAGGTTTGTTATCGCGCCATCGGGCATCCAGAGAACAGCTCTAATACCCGTGGTGCCACTTGAAGTGCCAACCGCTTTGCCGGAGTAGTTGATGCCGAAAGCTTCGCTGCCAGTATCTTCGAACAGTGTACCGAGATCCTGTAACCCATTTTCACGTGTCCAGCGAAAGGCGCGCACCGCAGTGTCCGTGTTTGAAGTGCCAACCACTTCGAAGGAGTTGCTGATGGCGAAAGCGCCGCTGTAATCGCTGCCGAGCAGCGTACCAAGAGTCTCTTTGCCGAGAGTCGCCCAAAGAACAGCACGAGTATCGGCACCAGTTTCGCCACCTGACCTGCCAATCACCACGCCGAAATTGTTGATATCGCGGGCGATGCCAATGCCTTCTGGAGTTAGCGCGCTAAGGTCAACAACGGTGTACGTATTGTCTTGAGCGGCGGTGGGTTG
>JALZJF010000078.1 GCA_030859905.1 Acidobacteriota bacterium | reverse complement strand
CGATGGAGATCGAGTTGATCGCGCCCATCGCGATGGAGAAAGGGCTGCGGTTCGCGATCCGGGAAGGCGGGCGCACGGTAGGCGCCGGGACAGTCAGCGAAGTCGTGGAATAAGGTAATTGCCGATTTGCGATTGCCGATTGCCGATTGAAAGAAGGCTCTCAGCGATCATTAATAATCGGCAATTGGCAATTGGCAATTGGCAATGAACCTATGCTTAACGAAAAAATCAGAATTAGATTGAAAGCCTACGATCACCGCGTGCTGGACCAATCCACCACGGAGATTGTGGAAACAGCAAAGAGGACTGGCGCGCGCGTGGCGGGACCGATTCCGCTGCCGACCGTGAAGAACAAGTGGACCGTACTCCGGTCCCCGCACGTCGACAAGAAATCGCGCGAACAGTTTGAAATCAGAACACACAAACGTCTGATGGATATCCTCGACCCGACACCGCAGACAGTTGATGCGCTGATGAAGTTAGATCTTCCAGCCGGTGTGGACGTGGAGATCAAGGCGTTCGGTAGACAGTGAGGACATTTTCGATTTTAGATTTGCGATTTTTGATTGCGGGGCCCCATCGGAGGCCTCAATCACAAATCAAAAATCTGAAATCAAAAATCTAAAATCATGATTAACGGAATCATCGGTAGAAAAATCGGCATGACGCAGCTCTTCTCTGCCGACGGGACGGTAACTCCTGTGACTGTCATCAAAGCTGGTCCGTGCGTGGTCGTACAGAAGAAATCCGCGGCGGGACCTGACGGTTATAACGCCGTTCAGTTGGGCCTTGTGGATGAAAGGCCGGTGAAGTTGAAGAACGTGACCAAGCCAATGCGAGGTCACTTTGAAAAGACCGGCGGAGGCACTCCTCCCACGCGAATTCTAAAGGAGTTTCGGCTCGAGGATTCTGAAGACGCAACTAGTGTAGGCGACAAGGTGCGGGTTGACCAGTTTGCCGATGGTGATGCGGTTGAGGTTATCGGACGGTCAAAGGGCCGGGGTTTTGCTGGCACGATTAAGCGTCATAACTTTAATCGGGGCCCTGAGTCGCATGGTTCGATGAACGTGCGGGCGCCGGGCTCGATCGGCGCTTCCGCATATCCCTCACGGGTGATCAAGGGCACCAGATCGTCGGGACACATGGGCGACGCCCGTATCACTGTCAAAGGGTTGACGATTGCTCGTGTGGATGCTGAGAACAATTTATTGATGATTCGCGGTGCCGTTCCGGGAGCCAATGGAACGGTTGTTATCGTCAAGAAGGCCGCACAGCGGCACAAGAGAATAAGGTGATGAGTGGTAGATCGATTTTGATTAGTCGGCACAACTGGTCTCGGCGAAATCAAAAATCTAAAATCACGAATCAGAAGGTTCTATCACTGGAGTCAGACATGCCTACGGTCAAGGTGCACAACTTAAAGAACAAGGAAGTCGGGGAGGTTCAACTCTCGGACGCGGTATTTGATGCGCCGTTTAATGAACCACTGATTCATGCCGCGGTGAGAAATTTCATGGCCAACGCTCGTCAGGGTACAAGTGCTACCAAGACTCGCGGCGATGTTTCAGGATCCGGTCGCAAGGTTTGGAAACAGAAAGGCACCGGCCGCGCGCGGATAGCATCTTTGCGCTCGCCGTTGTGGAAGGGCGGCGGCAATGCCCACGGACCACAGCCGCGCGACTGGTCTTACAATATGCCGAAAAAAATGCGCCGCGGAGCTCTCCGATCGGCGCTTTCGGAGCGAGTGCGGGAAGGTAACGTGATCGTGGTTGAGGGGTGGTCGCTCGATAAGCCCAAGACGAAGGAGTTTGTCTCGTCGCTGGCAACGCTCGGGCTCGAGGGTAAGACGTTGATCGTGGATACGTTTGATAACGAGAACCTAATGCTCTCGGCGCGGAATCTGCAGCGCGCGAAAGTGGTAAACAGTTTGGGTCTGAATATATACGACCTGCTCTATCACGAGAAGCTGGTGCTTTCACAGGCGGCCATCGAGGAACTGGAGCAACTCCTGGGGCCAAAGCAAGGGAGTGCCGTCCCCGACGATGTGTCGGATGAGAGAGTAGAAGCTGCCGCGGCGACGAAGACCAGGAAGGGCACAGCAGCGAAGTTGCAGCGCGCTGGCCGGCCGGCCGCGGCCAAGCCAAAGCGCGCCAGCAAGTCTAAGAAGGAGGCGGTCTAAGAGATGAGAACGGTTTGGGACATCATCAAGTCGCCGGTAATCACGGAGAAAGCGCTGGTTGCCAAGGAGGAGTCGCAGGATACGCAGCAGTTGTTGACGTTCAGGGTTGACCGCAAGGCCACCAAGCCTGAGATCAAGTCGGCAGTTGAGACGATCTTTCAGGTGAAAGTGGACCGCGTGCGGACGATTAATTTTATAGGAAAGATGGCCCGTCGCGGCCGCTTCGAGGGACGCAAGCCGTCCTGGAAGAAAGCTTACGTGACGCTGAAGCAGGGCGAGAATCCGGTTGATTACGGGGAAGCCATCTAGGGCATTTTAGATTTTAGATAATTTTAGATTTTTGATTTCAGATTTACGGAATGTGCGATGAATCCCAGGGATCGCAAGTTAAGAATCAAAAATCAAAAATTTAAAAATCGGAAATTAAACCATGGGCATTAAGAAACTAACACCAACTTCGCCTTCACGGCGGTACCAGACATATCTGACGCGTGACGAGCTTACTGTGGGAGCAGTGCCTGAGAAATCGTTGCTGGAGCCGAAGAAGCGAATCTCCGGACGCAACAATGACGGGCGAATTACCGTTCGACGGCGTGGCGGCGGTCATAAACGGTTCTACCGCATTGTTGATTTTAAGCGCGATAAGGAAGGCGTGCCTGGCCGCATTACACAGATCGAGTATGACCCGAATCGGTCGGCGCACATCGCGCTGGTTACCTATCTCGACGGTGAAAAGCGCTACATCATTGCGCCGAGCGGGATAGAAGTCGGGAAGACTATTATGAGCGGGCCGGAGGCCGACATTTTGCCGGGCAATACGCTGCCTCTAATCAACATCCCTTTGGGTACGCAGATTCATAATATCGAATTGCGTCCCGGCAAGGGTGGGCAGATGGCTCGTTCAGCCGGGGCCTTTGCTCAGCTCGTGGCCAAGGAAGGGAATTACGCTCAGCTTCGCATGCCTTCCGGAGAAGTCCGCCGTGTGCCACTGGTCTGCAGGGCTACTGTCGGCCAGGTGGGTAACATCGAGCACGAAAATGCTTCCTACGGAAAAGCGGGCAGGTCGCGCTGGAAAGGTATTCGACCTCACGTGCGTGGTGTGGCGATGAACCCCGTGGACCATCCGCATGGTGGCGGTGAAGGAAAGACTTCGGGTGGACGCAATCCTGTTACTCCCTGGGGCCAACCGACGCGCGGCTACAAAACCAGGAGTAACAAACGAACGCAAAAAATGATCCTGCGCGATCGCAGAACAAAATAAAGGCATTGCCGATTTCCGATTGCCAATTGCCGATTGGCTCTTTGGGTGGCTTAACTGGTGGTAATTGAAAACTGTTCTTAAATCGGCAATTGGAAATTGGCAATCGGCAATGGAGTTAAAGCATGGCACGTTCAGTTAAGAAGGGCCCATTCATTGACGGCAGTATTTTAAGAGCCGTGGAGCGGGCCCGCGCTGGGGGCCAACGCCCGCCGGTTATAAAGACCTGGTCGCGACGTTCGACCATCACGCCGGACATGGTGGGGCTTACTTTCGGTGTTCACAATGGCAAACGGCACCTGCCCGTGTACGTAACCGAGAACATGGTAGGCCACAAGTTGGGCGAGTTTGCACCAACACGCACGTTTAAGGGGCACTCGGGGACCAAGGTAGAGAAAGCCACCAAGGTAGGGCCGAAGTAGTTCCGAGTTTCGAGTTAGGAGTTCCGAGTTGTTATTAACTCGAAACTAGAAACTCGAAACGCGAAACCTTGAGGGAACGAGAATGGAAGCAACGGCAAGCGCGAAATATCTTAGAGGTTCCGCTCAGAAGGCGCGGCTCGTCATAGATATGATTCGGGGCAAGGACGTCAATAAAGCTCTGGCGATTCTGCGTTTCTCGAGCAAGCGGGCAGCCAATGGAATCGAAAAGTGCATGCGGTCGGCAATTGCGAATGCGAACGAAATCGCGGAGAAGGCCAATGTGTCGATCGATCCTGACGATCTTTGGGTGAAGGTGGCATTCGTCGATCGCGGCCCCACTAAGAATCGCCGTCGGGTGCGACCCGCTCCGCAGGGTAGAGCCTACCGCGAGCAGCGCCACTTTTGTCATGTGACGATTCTGCTCTCCAATGATGCCCGACCCGAGCCAGTATCTCAGCGCACCGGCGGCAACGATTCGAAGATGGCGGAAGCGAAGCCCGCCAAGCTTGTGGAGAGTAAGAGCCGTAAACGCGGTGGAGCGGCAGCCGCACCTCGCGCCAAGCGCACCGCGTCAAAAACTGCTCCTGCCGCGAAGTCCGGAACTACTGAGACAGCGGAGAGCCAAAAGAAAGCCACCAAGCTGGCTGCGAAGAGAAAAACGGGCGCTAAGGAAGAAAAGCCCAACTAAGACTGGAGAATACTGTGGGTCAGAAAGTTCATCCATACGGATTCCGCCTCGGCTACAACAAGGACTGGCATTCCCATTGGTATGCGAAGAAGCAGTTTGGTGAGTTCCTGCTTGAGGATCTGAAACTTAAGCGAGATCTGAAGAGCCGTTTCACCGGGGCCGGCGTTTCCCATGTAGACATCGAGCGCGCTGCCAATCGTCTGAAGATTGTTATCTACACTTCCCGTCCGGGAATCATCATCGGTCGAAAAGGCGCCGAGATCGATAAGCTCAAGACTGACCTGTCGGCAAAGACCGGGCGCGAAGTGCTGGTTTCGATTCAGGAGATTCACAAGCCGGAACTGAACGCCCAGCTCCAGGCGGAAAAGATTGCCGCCCAGTTGGAGAAGCGCATAGCTTTCCGGCGCGCGATGAGAAAGGCCGTGGAGGAATCTCTGCGTTTTGGGGCTCAGGGAATCAAGGTAAAAGTCAGCGGACGGCTGAATGGTGCTGAGATTGCGCGTAGCGAGTGGCACCTGCAGGGCCGTTTACCCCTGCATACTCTGCGTGCGGACATCGATTACGGTTTGGCAGAAGCGCGAACCACCTTCGGTCAAATTGGAGTTAAGGTGTGGATCTATCGCGGGGAAATTCTCGATCCGAGGGCGGCTATGGCGCGTGGAACGGGTTCGGATCCAATCAATGAGACGCGCATGGGTGAGCGCGAGCGTCGGCCGCGAACACGCCGCGAGCGCGAGGGTGGTTCTGATGGGCGCCGGCCGCGTGGAGAAAACGGATAAGGAATTTTTGATTTGCGATTTGCGATTTTTGATTGCGATTTTGCCCCGGCCTGTTCGCATTTCCAAGTCGGCAATCTGCAATCAAAAATCAAAAATCAAAAATGGGTAAAACATCATGTTGATGCCGAAAAAAGTCAAGCATCGAAAGCAAATGCGGGGACGCATGACCGGCGTTGCCACTCGTGGCAGCGAGATCAGCTTCGGTGAATACGGGCTCAAGTGTTTGGAGCCCGCCTGGATCACGGATCGACAGATTGAGGCGGCGCGTATTGCCATGACTCGACACATCAAGCGCGGTGGCAAGATCTGGATCCGGATGTTTCCAGATAAACCGGTAACGAAGAAGCCGGCAGAAACGCGTATGGGCAAGGGCAAAGGAGCGCCGGAGTATTGGGTAGCAGTGGTTAAGCCGGGTCGCATTCTTTATGAGATTGAGGGCGTCGACGAGAGTACGGCCCGCGAGGCTATGCGTCTGGCGCAAGCGAAACTTCCGATCAAGACCAAGTTTGTGCGGCGCCAGGATCAGGAAGGAGGCGCGATTTAATGAAGCGTCGCGAAGAGTTGGATAGGTATCGTGAATTGTCGGAAGAGGAATTGCAGGCCGAGGCCGCGCGCTTGAAGGAGTCGCTCTTTCGTTTGAAGTTTAAGCTTGCGCTGGGCGAGGTGGACGCAGTCAAACGCATTCGCCAGGAGAAAAGATCCCTGGCTCGTATACAAACACTGGCCCGGCAACGCCAACCGCAGGCAGGTTAAAAAACGGGGCGGTTTGAGTCGCCCGTAACGAAGAAATCACGGACCTCCGGTCTGTGCTAATGGGTGAAGAATGGAAGAGAAGCAGGAAGAGACAGCAGATTCGCAGCCGGAGGAAATATCCAAAGCCGCTGGTGAGCGGGCGCATCGTTCGCAGAAAGTCGGAGTTGTTTTTTCCGACAAGATGCAGAAGACGGTGGTGGTTCGAGTCGATCGGTTAGTGCTGCACACGAGGTATCGACGGTACGTTCGCCGCACCTCCAAGTTTATGGCACACGACGAACTCGGGGCCACCGTGGGCGACAAGGTGCGCATTGTGGAGACCCGCCCCTTGTCGGCCAGGAAGCGATGGCGGGTGATGGAGATAGTGCAAAAGGCGGCAAAATGATTTGCGATTTTAGATTTGCAAATTTCGATTGGTCTTAGTTCGGGCGTTAGCCTTCCAATCGCAAATCGGCAATCGAAAATCTAAAATCGGAGGTAACGACAGTGATACAGATGCAGACCTCGCTTGAGGTTGCCGACAATTCAGGTGCCCGACGGGTAGAGATGATCATGCCCATTGGCGGATCCACCGGAAAGATCGCCAGCCTTGGTGATCGGATCAAAGTGACCGTTAAAGAGGCATCGCCTGATGGCACTATTAAGAAGGGCACGGTACAGGACGCGGTAATCGTTCGGACGCGCAAGGAGGTCCGCCGCAAAGATGGGACTTATATTCGTTTTGATCAGAACGCCGCGGTTTTGATAAAGGAAGACGGAACCCCGATCGGCACGCGCGTATTCGGACCGGTGGCGAGGGAGCTGCGCGATAAAAATTTCATGAAGATAGTATCACTAGCGCCGGAGGTGATTTAAAGATGGCGGGAATCAAGCGCTCAAAGATTAAGAAGAACGATCAGGTAGAGATCATCGCCGGCCGCGATAAGGGCAAGCGTGGGCGGGTCCTGGAAGTGGCCCCCGTAAAGGGGAAGATCAAGATTGAAGGCGCCGGCATGATCAAGCGCCATCAGCGGGCCAATCCGCAGAGCAACCGGGGTGGCGGTATCATCGAGAAGGAAGCTTTCATCGATATTTCAAACGTGCAGTTGATCGATCCGCAGTCCGGCAAACCTACGCGGATAAAGTATCACCTCGAAGCTGACGGATCGAAAAGTCGGGTGGCGGCTACCAGCGGACACTCGATTGAGAAATAGTGCGAATCGTGAATCGTAAATCGCAGTTTAAGTAACTTCCCGCCATTAACGATTCACGATTGACGAGGAAGAAAAAGTGGCGGCAAGGTTAAACGAGCTTCATAAGACAGTTCGGTAAGAACTACGATTGTACGGTTTACGATTTACGATCACGATTCACGAGGAAGAAAATGGCGGCAAGGTTAAAAGAGCGATATCAGAAAGAGGTGGCTCCGGCAATCGCCAAAGAGTTCAGCATCAAAAACCCGATGGCTATACCGCGGGTTGAGAAAATCGTGATCAACATGGGCATGGGCGAGGCGATAGCGAATGCCAAAATTCTTGATACCGCAGCTGATGAGTTGCGGGCGATCGTGGGCCAGAAGCCTGTGATTACCAAGGCCAAGAAATCGATTGCATCTTTCAAGCTGCGCCAGGGGATGCCCATTGGCACGATGGTCACGCTCCGCGGCGACCGAATGTACGAGTTTCTGGATCGGCTGGTGTCGATCGCTTTACCGCGCGTACGAGACTTTCGCGGAGTCTCGCCCAAAGCCTTCGATGGCCGCGGCAATTACACGATTGGGGTGCGCGAGCAACTGATCTTTCCGGAGATCGATTTTAACAAGGTCGACAAATTGCGCGGTATGAACATCTCGATCGTAACTACCGCGCGCGATGACGAGCAGGCACGGGCGCTGTTGAGAGGGTTGGGGATGCCGTTCAGGCAATAACTGTGTGAATCGAAATCGTAAATCGTAGATCATGAATGGATAAAGACATTTATCGCCAACGACTTCCGATTAACGATTAACGATTCACGATTAACGAATCTATGGCAAAGAAATCATTGATTGCGAAAGCGAACCGCAAACCGAAGTTTGCCGTGCGCGCTTATGCTCGCTGTAAGCGCTGTGGTCGCCCGCGCGGCTATCTGCGCAAATTTAATTTGTGCCGCATCTGTTTTCGCCAATTGGCGCTCTTGGGGCAGATTCCCGGCGTCGTTAAGTCGAGTTGGTAGTGTGATTGCCGATTCTCAATTGCCGATTTCCGATTTCGGAATCAATTGGCAATTGGCATTTGGCAATCGAAAATGGAGCTTTTAGATGACTGATCCCATTGCCGATATGTTGACGCGGATCCGCAATGCCATCGCGGCAAAGCACTCGCGTGTGGATATCCCAGCCTCCAGGCTTAAGCTTGAGATCGCCCGGATCTTAAAAGAAGAGGGCTATGTAAATAATTTTGTGGTGAAGGGTGAGGGTCTGAAGCGGACCATCCGCATCTTTCTGCGTTACGACGCTCGTGGCACTTCGTCAATCACGCATCTGGAGCGAGTGTCACGTCCGGGGAGGCGCGTTTATGTGGGGTCAGGTAAGATTCCAAAGGTGCTCGGCGGGTATGGCGTGAACATCGTCTCTACGTCCAAGGGGTTGATGAGTGGTAAAGCCGCGCGACGCGAAAATGTGGGCGGCGAGTTACTGGCGCAGATTTATTGAGATTGCCAATTGCCGATTGCCAATTGTCGATTGAAAAGGCATCGAGGAATAAGTCTCTAAATCGGCAATTGGCAATTGGCAATCGGAAATAGGTAAACACTATGTCGCGAATTGGGAAAAAGGCGATCACCTTGCCGAAAGGCGTTACCGTCACGATTCAGGAACGAGAGCTTGAGGTCAAAGGTCCGAAAGGCACTTTGAAGACGCCAATTCCGGAGGGCATCAGTTTCAAGCTGGACGGGGACGATCTACGCGCTGAGCGGACCTCTGATGATCTGTCGGCCCTGCACGGCCTGGCCCGAGCGTTGGCCAACAATGCGATTATTGGAGTCACCGAGGGCTTTACTGCTCAAATGGATGTGGTTGGTGTAGGCTACAAAGCGGATGTGCAGAGCAAAAAAATTGTATTCTCGCTTGGCTATTCCCACCCGATCGAATTTCCATTGCCAGAAGGGGTGGCAGCTAAGGCCGAGCGTCTAACGACCAAAGGCAGCATCCAGCAGTATCAGACGACGTTAACGCTGGCGAGCATTGATAAGCAGAAGTTGGGCCAAGTGGCCGCGGAGATGCACCAACTGCGAAAACCCGACGCGTACAAAGGCAAGGGCATTCGTTATGCCGGCGTCGCTATCAAGCTGAAACCTGGTAAGACAGGCAAGTAATTTTAGATTTCCGATTATTTCCGATTGCCAATTGCCGATTGCCGATTTGTAGGAATGGAGAAATCAGATTTTAACTTACGGCTCCAGAGACGTGGCCCCGGACCGAAACAAGAAATTGGCAATTGGCAATCGGCAATCGGAAATGATGATATCGGCAATTGAAATGAGGAGATATGGCAAACACGAGTAGAGCAGTAATCCGCGCGGGAATTCATAGGCGCATTCGCCGCAAAGTGAGCGGGAGCACCGAACGACCGCGCTTGGCTGTCTATCGGAGCCTGAATCACATTTATGCGCAGGTGATCGACGACCACCAGGGACAGACGATTGTTTCAGCCTCGACGACTGAAAAGGACTTGCGAGGTGCCGGCGGCGGAAACGTCGATGCGGCGCGGCGGGTCGGCCAAGCTATCGCGGAACGTGCTCTTGCCAAGGGAGTCGAACAGGTAGTGTTTGATCGCGGCGGCTATCTTTATCATGGGCGCATCAAGGCCCTGACTGATGCGGCTAGAGCTGCCGGGTTGAATAAGAAGGAGGCCAGCGGGGCGGCCGAAGAGGGCTCGGCAGAGGAAGCAGAGCCGGCTCCGAAACCAGAAAAGAAGCGTAAGAAAGAAAAACAGCAATGAGACAACCAAAGCAACGTATTCCGGCGCAGGGCTTAGATCTGAAAGACCAGGTGATTTCCATTAATCGGGTTACCAAGGTAGTCAAAGGTGGTAAGAATCTTTCGTTTGCCGCGCTGGTCGTCGTTGGCGACGAGGGAGGTCATGTCGGGTTCGGCACAGGTAAAGCGCGTGAGGTGCCGCTGGCCATCAAGAAAGCGATTGAGGCTGCCAAAAAGAGTTTGATTCGCGTGCCTTTGATTAACAATACTTTGCCGCATCAGTTGATTGGGAAGTTTGGCGCCGGCCGGGTCATGGTAAAGCCTGCTTCCGAGGGTACCGGAGTTATTGCCGGCGGCGCTGTGCGTGCTGTTATGCAGGCTGTGGGCGTGCGCGATGTGCGTACGAAAGTGCTGGGCTCCACCAATCCGCACAATGTAGTGCGCGCAACGTTCGACGCGCTGCTGCGGATGAAAGACCCAATGGAACTGGCACGCCTGCGTGGCAGGCAAGTTGAGGAAATGTAGGTAGGTAAATAGTAAATGGTAAATGGTAAATGGTGAATGGTGAATGGTAAATAGGAAGACGGTTTGTGATACCTCAATGGTTCCATTTACTATTCACATTTACCATTTACCAAAGTGAGGTGTTATGGCGGAGAAGCGAACAAAAAAGAGCGATGCGGCGCCGCAGATCACCATCCGGATTCAGTACTACCGCAGCTTCATAGCGGCGCCGAAAACTCACAAGCAGATGGTGCGGAGTCTCGGCCTGACAAAGCTCAATCAGATCGTCGAACGTCCTGACTCGCCCTCGATGCGGGGAGCAGTGGCGAAAGTGCCATACCTGTTGCGCATAGTTGAGTAATGAGTTTATTGGTGACTTCGGATTGTGATTGTGGTTCAGACTCGAAATGGGAACCTAGTAGGAGTTGATAATGACCATCAGTCTAAACAGTGTTCATCCGGCTAAGGGGTCGACACACAAAAAAAAGCGCTTAGGAAGAGGCCCTGGATCTGGTCTCGGCAAGACTGCTGGCCGTGGCGAAAAGGGGCAGAAATCGCGCTCCGGTTACTCACGCAAGATTGGCTTCGAAGGCGGCCAAATGCCGCTGCACCGGCGGTTGCCCAAGCGTGGTTTCACAAACATCTTCAAGAAGCGCTGGCTCGAAGTCAGCATTGGGGCGCTGGATCAGCACTTCGGTGCTGACGAGGAGGTAACCCCGGAATTGTTGCACGAGCGTGGCATTATAAAGAAGGCGAAGCACGATGTGGTTGTGCTAGGCAACGGAGAACTGTCCAAAGCGCTTCGCATTTCTGCGCACCGCTTTACGAAGAGCGCCCGGGAAAAGATTGAGAAGGCGGGCGGGGCTGCCCTCGAGATAGGGGAAGTAGTAGATGGCGCCGCCTAAAGGACACTATGGAAAAGTTTCTTGCCGCCGTTCGCAACATGTTCACTGTGCCGGATTTACGCCGGCGGATTTTATTCACGCTCGGGGTGCTGGCTGTCTATCGGCTGGGAGCGCACATTGGGGCCCCGGGAATCAATAGAGAGAGACTGGATCAGGTTTGGCAGGATGTGGCTGGAACTTTGCTTGGGGTTTTGGACCTCTTCTCCGGTGGAAACTTCCGCACCATTTCGATCTTCGCCCTGGGTGTGACCCCTTACATCACCGCCTCAATCATCTTGCAGCTAATGACCGTGGTCTATCCCACGTTGAAAAAGCTACAACAGGAAGAGGGTGAGGCGGGCCGGCAAAAGATCAACCAGTGGACCCGCTATTTGACGGTTGGTCTGGCGTGTATCCAGACCTCTTTTGTTGCTCACTGGCTACAGGTCAACGGAGTAGGCGCGCCTACGTGGGGGTTCCTGCTGACGGCGGTGTTGACGCTCACCACGGGTACGGTCTTCGTGATGTGGCTGGGAGAACAGATTACCGATCGCGGTGTCGGCAACGGTATCTCGTTATTAATTTTCTCCGGTATTGTGATTGGGTTGCCCAGCGGCGTTCAGCAGGTTTTCGAGCGCGTGCGAGGCGGAGACACCCTGGAGACGATTGCAGTTATTGCTCTAGTGGTGGCGATTGTTTTGATCATTGCCTTCATTGTTTTCGTGGAAGCCGCCCGGCGAAAAATTCCGGTTAGCTATGCTAAGCGTCACGTTGGCCGGCAACTTGTTGGGGGCCAGCAGACGACGATGCCTCTGAAGATCAACATCGGCGGAGTGATTCCGGTAATCTTTGCATCCTCCGTGCTGTCTATGCCGCAGAGCCTTTTTGCGGCGTTTCCCCCTGACCCAAACAATCAGAACACGGCGTGGGGCAAGATCTGGACTTTCTTCCAAACTTTCCACGGCAGCGATCCATATTACGAACTGGTCTTTCTCTCGTTGATCATCTTCTTTACTTTCTTTTATGTCTCGATCGTTTTCAATGTAGAAGAAGTGGCGGACAACCTCAGAAAACACGGCGGATTTATGCCGGGTATTCGCCCAGGTCGAGCAACCGCGGAATACTTGAACAGTATTCTGACGAGATTGACCGTCGTCGGCGCAATTTATCTGGCGTCAGTCGCCTTTGTGCCTCAGTTTATGCTGAGCGGATTCAAAGTGGCGCGACTGCCTCTGGTTGGCGCCTGGCTTGACGCGTGGGTTAGCGGCGTGCCCTTCCTCTCGTGGATTCCCACGGGCATGGGTTATCAATTCTATTTTGGTGGTACGTCGCTGCTGATTCTTGTCGGTGTGGCCATGGATACGGTTGCACAGATTGAGGCGCAGTTGGTGATGCGGAATTATGAAGGATTTCTCGGCGGCGGCGGACGTTTGCGGGGACGCAGGGCCTGAAGCTATTTTCGATACCGGATTTCAATTGCTGGATCACGAACCAGGCAATCTGAGATCAAGCGGCCAAATCGGAATTGGCAATCGGCGATCGAAAATTCCTTATGTCGAAAATCATAGTTCTGATGGGCGCGCCGGGTGCCGGAAAAGGTACGCAGGCGCGCTTGCTTCAAGAGCATCTGAGTATCACGCAGATTTCCACGGGCGACATGCTTCGGGCCAGGGCCCTCGAGCAAGACGTCTTGGCTGAGGAAATCCGAACGGTGCAATCCTCCGGGAAACTTGCTTCGGATGATCTCGTTATGCGTGTGGTTCAAGAGCGAACTGCCAGAGAAGACTCGGCGAACGGCTACGTGCTCGATGGGTTTCCTCGTACCATGGCTCAGGCGACAATGCTTGAAAACCTGGCCGCCCAGCAGGGTCATAAGATCGTCGCCATTGTAGTTGACGTGCCTTTTAACCTGCTTGAAAAGCGTGCTACGGGGCGGCTGTCTTGTCCGGTATGCGGTGAGATTTATAATACCTTTTCGAAGCCGCCAAAGAACGATAAGAAGTGCGATTATCATCCGCACACAAAGCTGGTCCAGCGCGTGGATGACACTGCCGAGAAGATCAAGATTCGTCTCGAAACTTACAACGAACAAACTAAGCCGCTGATTGACTACTATGACAGCACCGGGCGATTACACCGGATAGATGGCACCAAGAAACAAGATGAGATTCATAAAGAGATTGAGGGAAAAATCCGGCCCAACGGGTTTGCAGACGATCATCAGGGTTCAGTTGATCACGCATGATAATTGGGAAGTCTAAGAAAGAAATGGAGAAGATGCGAGCGGCAGGCCAACTCGTGGGGGCTGTTCTGCGCGAACTTCGAGGGATGGTGAACCCCGGCATTGCCACGATTGAAATTGACCGCGCGGCTGAGAAGATGATTAGGGACGCCGGGGCCCTGCCAACGTTCAAGGGATACCATGGTTTCCCCTTTTCCATCTGCGCTTCTGTTAATGAGCAGGTGGTGCATGGTTTTCCTTCCACCTACAAGCTGAAAGAGGGGGACCTGCTCTCAATTGATTGCGGAGTGACCCTTGAAGGTTTTGTGGGCGATACTGCGACCACAGTGCCGGTCGGAAGCGTTCATGAAGACTGGCAAAAGCTAATCCGGGTCACGGAGGAGTGTCTCGAGCGCGCGATTGAACAGTGCCGTCCCGGTAAGCGCTTGGGTGACATTGGCTGGGCGGTTCAACAACTCGCGGAAAGCCACGGTTATTCGGTGGTGCGGGATTATGTCGGTCATGGAATTGGGCGCCAGATGCATGAAGACCCCCAGATTCCCAATTATGGGAAGCCAGGGCAGGGGCCGAAGATCAAAGCTGGCTATGTTTTTGCCGTCGAACCGATGGTTAACATGGGCGGCCACTTCACCAGGGTCCTGTCGGATGGTTGGACAGTCGTGACGCTTGATGGGCAGCCGAGCGCCCACTCCGAGCATACGATAGCTATCACTGAAGATGGGCCAGATGTGCTCACGAAAGTCGCTCCGGTGAGGCTGCAACAAGCAGTCGGAATGACTTGTAACTGATAGTGTGCAGGCGGCTTGGCAAAGCAGGACTCCCGTGTTAGTATTTGCAGTTTGTCACTACACGCACTACTCCAGTCTAAGACGAGATGCCAAAGGAAGAGGTTATAGAAGTGATGGCGACGGTACTGGAGACTTTCCCAAGTGCCATGTTTTGGTTGAGTTGGTTAAATCGGCCTTGATGGCTGGGAAGATTCGAGGAAGTTGAAGATGAAAGTGCGTGCTTCGGTTAAGAAAATGTGCGACAAGTGCAAGGTCATCCACCGCAAAGGTGTAGTGCGAGTGATCTGCGTAAACCCAAAACATAAGCAACGACAGGGATAGTAATCGATTTCGATCTGGTTGCTGATAAGCGCGTTGCTTCAAACCCGGAGATTTTGGAGAACAAATTGTAATGGCACGTGTAGCTGGTGTTGATCTTCCACCTAACAAACGATCTGAGATCGGGTTGACTTACATATACGGCATTGGCCGCCCGCGTGCTAATTCCATTCTCAAAGAGGCTGGAGTCAATCTCGACACTCGGATCAGGGACTTGAATGAGGATGAGCTGATCAAGATCCGTGCCATTTTGGAGGCGCAGGGAGAGATTGAGGGAGACTTGCGCAAGCGCGTGCAGATGGACATCAAGCGGCTGATGGATATTGGTTGCTATCGCGGGCTGCGCCATCGCCGAGCTCTACCAGTTCGGGGGCAACGCACACACACAAACGCTCGCACTCGGAAAGGACCGCGACGTGCGACGATCGCCAAGAAGAAGGCACCCGGAAAGAAATAATTGGAATTTGCGATTTGTGATTGGTGATTTTTGATTTGCTGTTCACAACCGTAAATCAGAATTCTAAAATCAAAAATCTAAAATCAAAAATTAGAATATGGCAAAAGCAGGTGGAAAAAAGAAGGTCTTTCGTAAGAAAGAAAAGAAGAATGTGCCCGTTGGTATTGCGCACGTGGCGGCCTCGTTCAATAACACGATGATTTCGATTACCGATTTAGAAGGTAATCTAATCGCGCAATCTTCGGCGGGTGCGCGCGGTTTTCGCGGTTCGCGCAAGGGGACGCCCTTTGCGGCTCAGCAGGCGGCGTATGAGGCTGCCAAGAAAGCGCACGAAGCTGGGATGCAACAGTGCGAGGTTCGGGTCAAGGGACCTGGAGGTGGTCGGGAGTCGGCGATTCGGGCCATTGCGAATGCGGGCATCAGAGTTATTACAATTAAGGATTCGACACCCATTCCCCATAACGGATGCCGTCCGCCGAAGCGGCGCAGAGTGTAAGAGATTTTTGATTTGCGATTTTTGATTTGCGATTGGGGGATTCGGTTCCGTTCGATGATTCTTCCCAAGCGCACAATCAAAAATCAAAAATCAAAAATTGATTGACCTAAAGGATGAAGGGCCGCCGCCCAGTGCAGCCTGTAAACTTTTCCGTCTTAAAGACCGGAGGCAAAACAGTTGGCTAGGTATAGAGATGCGGTGTGCCGTTTGTGCCGTCGCGAAGGTGCAAAGCTCTTTCTTAAGGGTGACCGATGTTACAAGCCCTCTTGTCCAATTGAAAAGCGTGGCACGCAGCCGCCCGGACAACACGGCAACTCCATGCGTCGTGGTAAGGCGTTGGTTGGTTACGGTCAGCAGTTGCGCGAAAAGCAGAAGGTCAAGCGCATCTATTTCATCCTCGAAGGACAATTCCGAAACTATTTCGAGCGGGCAGCCCGCATGAAGGGGATCACGGGTGAGAATCTGTTGTTCCTGCTCGAGCGGCGTCTGGATAACGCAGTTTACCGCGCAGGTTTTTCGACCTCGCGTCGGCAGGCGCGCCAGCTGGTGAACCACGGGCATATACTGGTGAACGGGCGCAAGGTGGATATTCCCTCCTACAAGGTGCGAGCCGGCGAATCAATCAGCGTCAAAGAGGCGAGTCGCAAAAACCCCCACATTGAAGGTGCCTGGCAAACGGCCGCGGGGCGCGGTCGTCCGTCATGGATATCTCAGGATGTGGCTGATATGACGGTGCGTATCAGCGGGTTGCCCGGGCGCGAAGATATCGATCGCTCGATAAACGAGCAGCTTATAGTTGAACTATATAGCAAGTAAGTGAGAAAACTCGTGAGTGCGGCACTTCGGTAGCAACACTCGCGTGGCCAACGCATTTTTTGACTTCTGGACGCAAAAGCTATGGCTATTGATCAAAATAATCTTTGGACAGGATTTCAGATGCCCCGCCGTCTGGCGGCTGATGCTGAAACGCTGACGGAACGATACGGTCGGTTCTCGGCCCAGCCATTTGAGCGAGGATTTGGCACTACAATCGGAAACTCCCTTCGCCGGGCTCTTCTTTCCTCAATTGAAGGGGCGGCCGTCACGGCAATTAAGATCGAGGGCGTCGAGCATGAGTTTTCTTCTATTAAAGGAGTTGTCGAAGACGCCACGGACGTAATACTGAACTTGAAGCAGGTGCCTTTTAAGTTACACGGGAACGAGGCGAAGACCCTGCGAATATCCAAGGAGTTGGCGGGCGAAGTCACGGCGGGTGATATCGAGGCGGACGCAGATGTGGAAATACTCGACGAGAGTGTGCACATTGCGACGGTCAGCGAAGGTGGCTCGTTAAAAGTAGAAATGAGATTGAAGCGGGGACGTGGCTACATCTCGGCCGATCGAAACTTCGACGAAGATCTTTCGCTGGGCTACATTCCGATTGATTCGGTCCACACGCCGGTGAAAAAGGTTAACTACACCGTGGAAGCGGCGCGTCTGGGCCAGAACACCGAGTTCGACAAGCTGACAATCGAGGTCTGGACAGACGGCTCAGTTAAACCCGAAGACTCCATCGGATTGGCGGCGAAGTTGATCAAGGACCACATGTCCATCTTCATCAACTTCGAAGAAGACACTGACGACTTCGCCTATTCAAAAATGGAGCGTCCGCCATTGCCGCGTAACGATCAGTTGGATCGGTCAGTTGATGAGCTGGAGTTGTCAGTTCGCTCTTATAACTGTCTGAAGAACGCCGATATTCGGACCATCCGCGACCTGGTGCAGCGATCGGAACGGGAGATGCTCGCCACCAAGAACTTTGGCAAGAAATCTCTTAATGAAATCAAGGAGATTTTGAACGGAATGGGCCTGGATTTCGGCATGGAGTTTGACGAGCAGGGCAATCCCATTCCGGGCTCGGGTGGGCGCGATGGCGCGGAAGCGGCCGACTTCGAAGCAGACGACGAGCAATAATGACCCAGTGAGTAATTCCAGTATCTCTGAGCATTTGGAAAACACACCAGGAACAGGATTCTCGGGACGGAGTCATGCGGCACTTAAAGGCACACCGCAAACTTGGTAGGACCACGGAGCATCGTATGTCGATGCTGCGCAATCTTGCGACTTCACTAATAAACTCGCGCGACGAGCGTATTATTACCACTCTGCCCAAGGCCAAGGAATTGAGACCCTTTGTAGAGCGCGCCATAACTCTATCTTGTCGAGCGCGCAGCCTGGAAGGTGCCCAAGCCGTACACTTGCGCCGTCAAGCAGCTGGGTTTTTCCATGCCGGGAACATGCAGCAATCCGCGTTGACGGGAAAACGGGGACAGCTTCGTCTGCCGCGCACGGCGGGGGTTGCGGCGGTCAAGCGTTTGTTCGATGAGCTCGGCGAGCGCTACCAGGACAGACCTGGCGGCTATACCAGGATCCTAAAGCTGGGCACGCGTGAGGGTGATAATGCTGAACTCGCGATAATCGAGCTGGTTGATAATCCCCGTGAACTCGAAGCTCTGGAAAATGCGAAAAAGCGAGCGAAGCACACACCACCAAAGAAGAAGAAATCGCATGACGCGAAAGTAGCCAAGTCGTCTGGCCGGGGCAAGGTTGCTGAAGAGGAAGACAGTTCTTCAGACAAGGAAATGGTTGAAGCCGCAGGGGTTCCCGCTAGCGCCGAGGAGGTTGAAACACCTGAGTCGCAGGCAGCCGAGGACGAAGCGAAGTAAAGAAGAGTTTGACATCGCGCAGCCGGCGCTGGTGGCGGAACCAGGTCGGCAGAATAAGCCCCAATCGATCATCGGCGTGCCCAAACCGAGTCTTTTGGGGCTCGTCACTTTGTAACAGTTTGATACCGCCGTAGCAAACAATTAATGAGTAAGCCAGAGAGCAAATACAAACAAAGTCCTGCACCCCCGTCTGAGAGCGATGTGCGGGAGACGGGAACTCAGGGTCGGCGGCGTCGCAGTCGGCAGCCTCACCTGGAGACCTCCGTTAACATGGATGAATTGCGTGAGATCATTGCCTTGATTCAGGAGAATGGTTTTGCTGAGTTTGAACTCGAACGTGAAGGTTTCCGGATTCACGTGCGACGTGATCTGGCGGAGACGGTCGCGATCCCCGCCGCCGCTGAGATCACTCGTGGCGTTCCAACTCCGCCAGCGAACGCCGCCGGCGGCAGTGCTAAGGCATCATCTACTCCAGATCATCCCGGAGCCCGGGCCGAAACGGCCGCCTCGGAGGATCAGGATCTTCACATGATTCCGTCTCCCATCGTCGGAACCTTTTACCGGTCGGCGTCGCCGAATAGTGATCCCTTTGTGAAGATCGGCAGCCGCGTTGAACCTGACTCGGTAATTTGCATCATTGAGGCAATGAAGTTAATGAATGAGATTCAGGCGGAAACGAGTGGCGATGTTGTAAAGATCTATGTGGAGAATGGTCAGCCGGTTGAATACGGTCAACCGCTCTTCGGAATAAAAAAGTAAGCGTTCTGAAACGTCCAATGTCCACGTTCCGGTTCTGGACCGAAGGACATTGGACGTTAGACTTTGGACTTCGGATCAATTGATGCCTTCGGGAAGTCGCAAATTCAAAAAGATCCTGATCGCTAATCGCGGCGAGATCGCTTGTCGCATCGTCTGGACCTGCAAGGAAATGGGAATTCGCACGGTGGCGGTCCACAGCGACGTTGATCGCGATTCGCTGCATGTACGTTTTGCTGACGAAGCCGCCTGCATCGGGCCCGCTCCGTCGGCTCAGAGTTACCTCAATATTCCCGCTATTATCAGTACAGCCGAAATCTTCAATGTCGACGCGATTCATCCGGGTTATGGCTTCCTTGCTGAATCTTCTTACTTCGCCGAAATCTGCGAGGCCTGCAATATAAAGTTCATCGGACCGGAGGCCAGTGTGATTCGTCTGATGGGTGACAAGGTCGAGGCCCGGAGAGCGATGAAAGAAGCCGGACTACCGATTTTGCCGGGCAGTCCGGACCCCATCACGTCTGAAGAAGAGGCCAGAAAGGTTGCGCGCGAGATAGGCTTTCCAATCATAGTCAAGGCAGCTGCGGGTGGTGGTGGACGCGGTATGCGAATAGTTCGATCCGAGGACGAGTTGGGTCGCGCGCTCGAAGGAGCATCAACGGAAGCTGCCGCCGCATTTAAGGACGGCACCGTCTACATCGAGCGCTATGTGGAGGGCCCCCGTCATATTGAGATTCAAGTGCTGGCCGATGAGCATGGCGACTGCATTCATCTGGGAGAGCGGGAATGTTCAATACAGCGACGCCACCAAAAGCTGCTGGAGGAAGCTCCTTCGCCGGTGCTTTCGCCTGAACTCCGTCACCAGATGGGTGAGGCGGCAGTTGCCGCTTGCAAGAAGCTGGGATATTCGAGCGCGGGGACGGTTGAGTTTCTCCTCGATACCGACAACAAATATTATTTCATGGAAATGAATACGCGGATTCAGGTGGAGCACCCGGTTACAGAAATGGTGACGCTCGCCGATATCGTGCGCAATCAGATTCGGATTGCAGAGGGCGAGCCGCTGGGGTACACGCAGAACGATCTGATGATCGTCGGTCACGCGATTGAATGTCGCATCAACGCTGAGAACCCGGAGACTTTCGCGCCATCCCCAGGTCTCATTACGGCTTTCAACCTTCCCGGCGGACCAGGCGTCCGTGTCGATACTTATGTGTACGCCGGTTATCGGGTGCCCTCGTTTTATGACTCCCTGATTGCCAAGGTTATTGTCCATGCGCGGACGCGAGACCTGGCAATCGCGCGCATGAAGCGAGCGCTTGAAGCGATGGTCGTCGAGGGCATAAAGACAACTATCCCTTTGCACCTAAAGATAATGGACGATCCCAAGTTTAGGGCAGGCGAAATCTCCACCAGTTTCATGGAATACTTCCTGGCGCAAAATGGAGCCAGGAAGAACGAGGTAGTGATCACGACGCGATGAGGCTACCAGAAGCGGCGTTGGTGCTGCCAGGAGACCCGGGCTTGGTACTGGTGTAGTTTGGCACAAGCAGCAGCCTGGCCATTCTACTTACACAACCGAGGAGCGGTAGAAGCTGTGAAAGAATTAAGAATTGGATTCAGTTTCACTTCAAGATGCCATCGGCTTGTCCGGTGGAGTCTCACGTTAGCTACTACAAAGAGCTTAAGGAGAATTCTAAAGATGCCACCGGCTTGTCCGGTGGAGCTTCACGTTGGCAGCTACCTAAGCGTACGATCACTTCAAGATGTTACCAGCAAGCCGTCGCCTTTAAGAGTTTTATTTGATGTTATGAAGCAAGCGCCTCCCGGCGAGTGTTAAACTCACCGCAGCTCTTTGACCGGAGACTGAAAGGAGGCGCTATGGACACAATATATATCGGCGTTGACTTTCATGCACGGCAACAGAC
>JALZJF010000071.1 GCA_030859905.1 Acidobacteriota bacterium | reverse complement strand
GCTTTGGATTCTTTGGGGTTTTTAAGGCTCACCAATCCAAAGCGGCGTCGCGCTGACTTGCCGCCGCACCCCAAATCTGTTTTTCAGCAGCCTGCTAGCTATAGCTAGTCCTTCAAACCTCTTACCTTTATCGTTTCGGGTTTTTATTCTAATCTGTGGATCGTGGACAAGTTTCGCATTAAGGGCGGCAACCCGCTTAGAGGCAGTGTCTCAATCAGTGGCGCGAAGAATTCTGCGCTGCCCTGCATGGCGGCTGCCCTGCTGACGCCGGAAACGGTCACCCTGCACAATCTGCCTTACGCACGCGACATCATTACCCAGCGCCGCCTGCTGGAAGACCTGGGCGCCACCGTGCTGACTCCGGAACTGCGGACCCACAAGATTAACGCCTCTCACATCGAGATTTTCGAAGCGCCCTATGAACTCGTCAAGACCATGCGCGCGTCGGTGTTGGCCCTCGGGCCGCTGCTGGCTCGCTTTGGCAAGGCGAAAGTGTCGTTACCGGGTGGGTGTGCTATCGGAACGCGTCCCATCGATCTGCATCTTAAAGGATTTGAAGAACTGGGTGCGGAAGTCAGATTGGAAGCGGGAAACGTTGTGGCCCGTGCTCCGCGGGGCGGACGACTGAAAGGAACCGAAATCCGCTTTGAAAAAGTCACTGTTACAGGTACAGAAAACTTGATGATGGCGGCCACCCTCGCAAAGGGAACAACCGTTCTTCACAACTCAGCTTGTGAGCCTGAGATTGGCGATCTTTGCCAGTTATTGAACCGCATGGGGGCGCGTGTGAGAGGCGGGGGCACATCGATCATTGAGATTGAAGGTGTCGAGTCACTCGGCGGCGCCGAGCACACAATTATTCCCGATCGTATCGAAACTGGGACCTTTATCGTGGCTGCGGCAATTACTGCCGGTAGTTTGGAAATCAAGGATTGCCGGCCTGAACATCTCTTGAGCGTGATTAAGAAGCTGACCGAGCTGGGGGCGGAGATTGAGGAACTGAACCCGAGCACGTTGCGGGTCAGCTCGAAGCGATTGTTAAGATCCAGCGACGTAACTACTGAGCCGTATCCCCAGTTTCCAACCGACATGCAGGCCCAATACATGGCGCTGATGACACAATCTGAAGGGCTCTCCGTGATTACCGAAACGGTCTTCGAGAATCGGTTTATGCATGCCTCGGAGCTGCAGCGAATGGGAGCCCGAATCCAACTAAACGGACGCATCGCCACTGTTGATGGTCCCAGTACTTTGACCGGGGCTCCGATTCAGGCTTCGGACCTGCGCGCGTCAGCCTCCCTCGTCCTGGCCGGCCTGGTGGCGCACGGTGAAACAATCATCGATCGCGTCTACCACATCGATCGTGGTTATGAGAAGATTGAAGCCAAGTTGCGGGCGGTGGGCGCGGACATCGATCGGATTAGAGAATCCGTAACGGCGCCACTTTCGGGCGCAACGCAACAGGACGCTGCGGCGTGATCCGTCTGCGTGTGAAATCAGAAAAGAGAGAGCCCAATCAAATGTCTGAGAATAGCTGTTTGTTTTGTAGAATAATCGCCGGCGAGGTGTCCGCTGATTTGCTACACCAGGACGAAGCCTGTGTTGTCATCCGGGACGCTAACCCCCAGGCTCCTACCCACGTCCTGATAATTCCTCGTGAACATATGGAATCGCTCAACGAAGCCTCACATCGAGACGAGGCCTTGCTCGGACATCTGCTGCGGGTTGGCGCGCGTATCGCCAACGATGAGGGTCATGCGGAGGATGGTTATCGCACGGTCATCAACACTGGTACCGGCGCAGGCCAGTCTGTGTTTCATCTTCACGTGCATATACTTGGTGGTCGCCCGATGAGTTGGCCCCCGGGATAGGCTGCATCAGCGCTGAAGTCGAACTTTTGTAATCAACCTATTCGTTCTCGGAGCTACAACTTTAGTCAGCCTTTGGCCCCACTGCCCCGACTCCTTCTGCAACTCCGCTCTCATACTGCTTAAAGTTTTCGTTGAAACGGCGGGCGAGATCGCGGGCTTGCCGGTCGTAGGCTTCTTTATCTGTCCAGGTGTTGCGCGGTTGAAGTACATCCGCCGGAACGTCGGGACAAGAGACGGGCACCCCCACGCCGAAGATAGGATCTGGGTTTGTTTCCACATCGATCAATTGTCCGCTAAGAATTGCGCGAATCATTGCTCGGGTGTGCGAAATCTTCATCCGCTGGCCGACACCGTATGGCCCACCGCTCCATCCGGTATTAACTAACCAGCAAGCAGCTTCATGCTGGCCCATCTTCTGGCCCAGGAGGCCGGCATAAACGCCGGGGTGCAAAACCATGAAGGGAGCGCCGAAGCAGGTCGAGAATACAGCCTCCGGTTCTTTGATCCCCTTTTCCGTGCCGGCTACCTTTGCAGTGTATCCGGAAAGGAAGTGATACATCGCCTGTTCGGGGGTAAGACGCGAGACCGGCGGCAGCACGCCAAAGGCGTCAGCGGTCAACATGATAATGTTTTGCGGATGACCGGCATGGCCTTCAGGCACAATATTGGGGATGCTCGTCAACGGATAGGAAGCTCGGGTATTTTCGGTTTTCGCGGCGTCGTCCAAATCGATCTCGCGCGTATCAGGGTCGAAAACAACATTCTCGAGAATTGTTCCAAACATCTTAGTTGTCCGATAGATGTCTGGCTCAGCTTCGGATGACAACTTGATCACCTTCGCATAGCAGCCTCCTTCGAAATTGAACACGCCGTCGTCTGACCAACCGTGCTCATCATCGCCTACCAGTTTGCGTTCTGGATCCGCCGAGAGCGTTGTCTTACCCGTTCCTGATAGACCGAAGAAGATTGCCACGTCGCCCGCGTCGCCAACATTTGCCGAACAGTGCATGCTCATCACTCCACGTTGCGGCAGCAGATAGTTCAAGATGGTGAACACGCTCTTCTTGGTCTCGCCGGCGTAGTAAGTGCCGCCAATCAACACCAGTCGCTGGCTAAAATCCATGAGAATAAACGTCGGCGAGCGGGTGCCGTCACGCTGCGGGTCAGCTTGAAAACTGGGAAAGTTAATAACCGTAAATTCCGGACGATGGGGCGCGGTGGCTTCACGGTCATTAATAAACATGGTGCGCGCGAAGAGAGAATGCCAGGCCAGTTCGGTAATGATCCGCACCGGCAAGCGGTAATTGGAGGCAGCGCCCGCAAACGTGTCTTGCACGAAAAGCTCGCGGCCGCTTGCGTGAGCCATCATCCGATCCTTGAGGGTATTGAATTTGTCTTGCGAAAAATCCTTGTTAACGTCTCCCCAAAAGACTTTGTCCTCGCTTGCTGGCTCTCGCACGATCGCCTTATCTTTGGCGGCGCGGCCGGTGTGTTCCCCCGTATCAACAATCAGTGCTCCATGATCTGAGATAACGCCCTCATTGCGGCGAGTGACCTCTTCATACAACTCAGGTGTGGTGAGGTTCCAGTGAACTTTGCTGGCTTCTCTAATGCCGTAATCATCGAGTTCGTAATTAGTGTTCTTGTGCCCCACGTGTTCGGTCACTCGTCCGGTGCGCATCGAAGTCATAAGGTCTCCAATTTTAAGTAGTAGGAAGGCTGAGCATACGCTGCGAGCACGGATTTGCAAAAGGCGCTCGGTTCAGTTGATCCGTGCTGTATCTGGTAGGTGGTTCTTACAGCACTGAGGCAAGCTGAAGCAAGGTCCGGAAGATGAGGTGCAGGTTACTCAACAATCGCCGGCAGGTTCGATTAGTCCCTCTGGCCCGGCCAGCACTTGCTGCAGAGTCTTCGCCGTACCCTCACAACCGCTCGCAAGGACCATGGGCTTTGGGTTTAAGCCCGCCATCTGCTAATAACTTTCCTTATATGAGTTCTAAACCTCAAAGATCGGCCTTCACAAAAATGGAGTTGGATTTGGTCGATTCGCTTCGCGCACCCTTGCAGGTCCAGCGGTTTCTCAGCGCAATGCCTTATAACTGGGAAAGCGATGGCGGGACACTCCGTTCTTTTCGTGAAGCGCTCAAGAGAAAGGAGGCCCATTGCCTGGAAGCCGCTCTGGTAGCCACGGTATTTCTCGAACAGCACGGGTATCTCCCACTTCTGCTAAGCCTCGAATCCTGGGACAAGCTTGATCACGTAATCTTCGTGTTTCAGAAGGACGGCCTTTGGGGCTCGATTGGTCGCTCACGCGATCTCGGGCTACACGGCCGTCGCCCGGTGTTTCGCCGGTTGCGAGATCTGGCTTGGAGCTATTTCGATCCCTATATCGATTTCTCCGGACGCATTACCGGTTACGGCCTGGCAAATCTTTATGATCTGGGCAACTACGACTGGCGCTTCTCTCCGAAGAATGTTTGGAAGGTAGAAGAGCACCTGCGCGTGATACCACATCGTTCGATTCGCTCTTCGGATCGCAGGTATGAAAAGTGGTACGGGCGCTACCAGGAGTTTAAGAAACAACATCCTGACAAAAGGCCCGAGTATTATGACAATCGCCAACAGTGGCTGCTGTAGCGAGAAACAAAACCGGTTTTGATGTTATTCCGGAGCCATGCTAGACTTCGGCAGAATCCTCATTGGAGAATCTAATATGGTTTGGGTAAACACTTCTCCTCTCGTCAAGACCTACACACTGGAAGAATTCTGGGCCCTTCCCGAACCTCCCGATCACTCTAAGCTCGAACTCATTGCCGGAGTCCTCTATATGACCCCTCCTCCTGGCTACACTCACGACAACGCTGTAAGTAGATTGAACCGTCTGCTCTCGGAGTATCTGATTAAGTCCGGCTATCCGGGCACTCTATATGTGCCGCGCGCCGCGATTTGGATCAGCGCGAATACTTACCTCGAGCCTGACCTGTTTTATGTTTCGACGGAGACCGAAGCAGCGCTAGATCCCGAACATCGCACCACAGCCGATCTCGTAATCGAGGTTATCTCTCCCGGTTCGGCCATCTACGATCGCAACACCAAGGCTGATACTTATGCCGCACTCGACATTAGGGAGCTTTGGCTGGTTGATGAGACATTCGAAACGATCGAAGTTCGGAAGCAAACGGCGAAGGCTTTCGAAGCAGGTGTCGTGTTCACAAAAGGCGAGAAATTGAACTCTTTATTACTACCTGAACTCAGCTTAGCTGTCAGCCAAGTCTTCGAAGCGTAGGATGGTCAAAACTCCGTTATTAATCTGCTTCCTTCTTTCGCCTTAAGAGTAGTGTGAACCACTACCGCGCTGATGATGATCGCGCCACCAATCAGGGCCCACTTTGAAGGTCGCTCTCCCAGCACTAAAAACACCCAAATTGGATTCAACACCGGTTCGATATAGCCGACTATGCCGGCGTCCAGCGAGCGAATTCCCCGCGCCATTCCCAGCGTGAAGAGTGTATAAGCGATACCAATCTGGACCACGCCAAGATAGAGTACAGCTAGGGCGTCAAACCTGGTCAGGTTTGGCAATGCTGACAGACCTGCCGGCGCGCACAACAGCACAACCAAAAGATTTCCGTAAATGACGGACGAAGCACGATTCACCTTGCGCGCGCTAGGGTGGCGCAACAAAAGAAAATAGAAAGCGAAGCAAAGACCGGAGGCCAGGGCCAGAAAATTACCTGTTACATCCTGTGGCCTTAATTTGCCAACGAAGAAAAGCGACATGCCAATCACGCAGCCGATCACGGTGAGCAAGTCGCGCCGCCGAAACTTCTCCTGGTAGAACACCGGCTCGAGAATTAGAACGTAGAGCGGGGCCGTGTATTGCAGGAAGATGGCGTTGGCTGCGGTGGTCTCTTTGGTGGCGAGAACGAAGAGCAGGAGCAGTGCAGCATAAAGCAGCGAGGCCACGGCGCTGACTCGGTTTATTTCGAAGCCCTCGCGTCGCGTAAAGATGGCGACGGTAATCGCGGCGAGTAGAGAACGTCCGAAAGAGAGCTCGAGTCCTGAGAGAGAGGTCCATTTAATGAAGAGCCCGCCAGTGCTCCAGATGATGGCGGCCGCGAGGACAAAGTGAAGCGGCGCAATGTTCGAGTTAACTATCGCTGTTATCCTGCCTCGCTTTTCCTAGATATTTTCCGAACACACCATTCCAGGGAGGAATGACGATGGAAACGGCGCCGTGGGCCTGGGCCTGGCAAGCTAGTCGAATGACGGGCTTGGGCTCGGTAGTATCGATATAACCGAACTTTTTAATCTGCTTTCCTTCACGGGCCGCGACATCCGAAAGCTTTTCCGCGCCACCAATTACTCCGACCCAGCAGGTTCCACATGATGCCGATCGGCACTCAACAGGGATTGGTCCTTCCACCCGCCGCGGATCGATCGCCCGCCAGTCGCGCGAGCGATCGGCTTCTGCGCCCCACGCCAAGTCCTGGGCATTGTTCAGCTTGTAGCTGGCCGACTCGTCGTTCTCGTCATGGTTAACGGTCCATTTCTCATCCACTGTTTTCAGAAAGCCAAATAAGCCCTGACTGTCGTCTTTGGCGCGCGCGTTTAGAATCTGAGCGGGCGTTTTTTTTGCATGGTGGGCATCAATGAGAACTTTACCTGGCGCTGCCCTAAAGGCTTCGAGGCCCGTCTGCCGCATCGTCATGAAAGCTACTGCCGTAATTCCTACGAGGAGAGACGGGTCCACTTTTAGTTTGCTAGCGACCCTTTGTGCGACCTCAAGAATGTGAGCGGCAAGCGAAGGATACTGGGCATCAGCCTGATGATGACCGTTGGACACAGACTGAAGTCTGTTCCACTCCTCTGCATGTTGCGCGACGGCCTTCTTCACTTCGGGCCAGTAACGGTGTCCGTAAATAAACTTGTGCGAGGAATCGATCTGGTTCTTTAGATAGTAATCTCCCTGGAGCAACAGCTCGCGCGCGAGTTTCTCCGGATCTGTAGCTTGTTGCAAGGCGGTGAACAACCCCAACGGGTAAAAAGAGTACCAGATCTGGGTTGCGGTCTTGTCGACTTCGTGAATTGAGGGCAAGAGAGTAGTAACTGCCGCCAGCCATCCCTCTTCGTCATGTTGGGTGAGGAAGGATTCTAAAGCAGTTTCAGATGCCGTTATTGTAGTGCTCATAGTAGTTCGCCAAGTTTGTTAAATGGGAATCAAAACTCAATACTCTAGCAGCAACGACGACGAGGCTCAATTTCACAGGCCACTGCCCACGATTCTTTTCATTCCACCCATATAAGGCTGCAAAGCTTCCGGAATAAGAACCGAGCCGTCCTCCTGCTGAAAATTCTCAAGTATAGCAATCCAGGTTCTTCCAATTGCCAGACCAGAGCCGTTCAGCGTGTGAACAAACTCGGGCTTGGCGCCTCCGGCACGACGAAACCGAATCTGCGCGCGGCGGGCCTGGAAGTCAGCGCAGTTTGAGCACGACGAGATTTCCTTGAACTCGTTGTAAGAAGGCAGCCACACCTCGATGTCGTAGGACTTTGCCGCCTGGAAACCGAGGTCACCAGTGACGTGTTCGACCACCCGGTAGTGTAGGCCCAACTTCTGCAGAACCATCTCCGCATCATGCGTCAACGACTCCAGCTCCTGGAAAGATTCTTCGGGCAGCGTGAGTTTGACTAACTCGACTTTTTCAAATTGATGCTGGCGATAGATACCTCGGGTGTCGCGCCCATAACTGCCGGCTTCCGATCGGAAGCACGGTGAATAGGCAGCAAACTTCACCGGCAGCACGGACGCATCGAGTATTTCTTCGCGATAATAGTTGGTAACCGGCACTTCTCCCGTGGGAATCAGGTACAAACCACGTTCGTCCGTTAGCTTGAAAAGATCTGCTTCGAACTTCGGCAACTGCCCGGTCCCAAAAAGCGCGGACGCATTTACGATAAAAGGCGGCAGCGTCTCCCGGTAACCATGCTCGCGTGTTTGCACGTCAAGCATGAAGTTAACGAGTGCGCGACTCAGTCTGGCTCCGGCGCCATTCAATATCGAGAAGCGCGCACCAGACAGTTTGGCCGCCCGCTCAAGATCAAGAATGCCCAAGGTCGTGCCCAGGTCGACGTGATCCTTGGGTTCGAAATGAAATTCCGGTCTGGCGCCCCAGCGACGCACTTCAACATTCTCTGAGTCGTCTTGGCCTTCTGGAACACTGTTGTCGGGAATATTGGGAAGGGCCGTCAATAGGTTGCGCATCCGCGCTTCCGCAGCGTCGCGCAATTGATCCAGCTCGGCAATTCGTCCCTTCATTGAATTGACTTCGGCCCGTCGTCCCTCGGCTTCGTCGCGTTTGCCTTCCTTCATCAGCGAACCAATCTCGCGGCTGGCAGCATTGCGCTCGGCATTCAGTTGATCTGATTCGGCAATTAACCGCCGGCGCTCCGCGTCTGCCTGCGCAAAGTCGTCAAGCGCAGCGCCGGGCACGCCGCGGCTCTGAAGTTTGGTGCGTACCTGATCAAGATTTTCGCGGACGTAGTTGAGATCGAGCATTCGCTGGCCGTGTCTTTGTGTATTCGGATGGCGTTTCTGTAGAAATATGCCCTATCCGTGGCTAATGAGTGTACCTGAGCGAGCAGGTGGGTGCACAATTCCATGCCCACCTCCCGATGTCTTTGCATAACGCCTTTTTAGACGAGCCAACTCAATAGAGTACAGGTGTCGAGGTGGTGTTGGCGGAATACAATGTGTTGCGCGACGCCATCCAGAGCCTTGTCGAGCGTCAGGGTATGAGCCTGCACGGGTGGGCGGCTCGCCTCGTCAACCGCGTGGTTGACAGGGCAAGTGGACTGGCGGTCAAGACTTACGCGACGCAAAAGGCTCTGGAGGTGCAGCAACGCCGTGAGGAGCATCTCTCCTTCGTAGTGCATGACCTCAAAACTCCGCTTGCCGCAATGTCGATGGCGACATCATTGCTCGAACGCAAATTTCCTGACGAGGCCAAGGATGAAGAAGCCGTAATCATGACTGAACACGATGCACCCGTACTCTCCCGCTTTCATCTGGAACCTTTTCCCCGGCTGCTTTCGCCTCGGGGTCTCCGGCGCGAGCTGCCGCTTGCTCGATGATGGCGTTGACCTCGCCACCGATGAGGATCGTAACGCCAGTTAAATAAAACCACAGCATCAGAATGATGACCGCTCCCAGTGAGCCATAGACCACGCTGTACGTGTTATAGACGTTGAGATACAAGCCGAACAGAAACGAGACGAGCAGCCACAGAAAGACGCCAGTTATGGCTCCCGGAGCGAGCCAGCGAAGTTGTTGTTCATGCAGGTCGGGCGCAAGGTAGTAGATCAACGCAAAGGCTAAAAAGGCGAAGACGAGCACGACCGGCCATTGCAAGATTATCCACGCGGCGGTAAATGCCGCGCCGAAACCGTAGCGGTTCGCGATCCCTTCGGCAATGTGGCTGCCGTAGAACATCAACGCCAGCGCGGTGATAATCAGCACGGCGAGCGCAATCGTCAGCAGGATGGCGAGCAGAGTTCTCTTCCACCACGCTCGTGTCTCCTTCACGTCGTAGGCGACGTTCAACGCGTCGATGATCGCGCCCATACCGGAGGAAGCGAACCACAGTGATGTCAGCAGACCGAATGACAGTTTGCCGCCGCTGCTGTTCTGACTGATCTCGTCAAGGGTTGTGGTGATGAGGTCGAAAGCGGAAACGGGCACAATCGCACTCAGATAAATGAGCAGATTGCGGCGCCACTCCGATCCGGCGTCGGCGAAGGAACCTAAGAGAGCCGTCAGAAAAAGCAGTAGCGGAAAGAGCGCGAGCAGGAAGTAGAAGGAAAGAATTGCAGCACGGTTGAGCATGTCGTCCGTGTTGAGTTTCGTCCAGAGATGCTTACCGAACGTCTTCCATCGCCAGCCCCTGATTCTCCAACCCCGTGTCAACATGATACTCTCTCGCCCGATTTGGGTTTGACGAAACGCCTTATGGCGATGCCTTTAGGTTTCCAGGTATTCGGCAGCTTTTCGCGCACGTTGACGCGAACTAGATTATCCGCTTCAATTTGCGCGTCTGACAAGGTTACCTGCACCGTGCGCCGAACTTTCGTCGCTTCTCCGAAGGCAGGGGCGAGCGCAGGCGTGGCGTAGAAATCGGTTGACACAGTGGCCGCGGAAAACCCTTAATCAACCAATGCCACGAAAAGTTCGTAAAGCCGTTTTCCCCGCCGCCGGTTTGGGCACCCGTTTCCTGCCCGCAACCAAAGCCTCTCCCAAAGAGATGTTGCCTCTGGTTGATAAGCCGCTGATTCAATACGTCGTCGAGGAGGCCGTCGCTTCCGGGATTGAGTCGGTGATTATTGTCACGGGCCGCGGTAAGGCTCCGATGGAAGATCACTTCGACATCTCATTTGAATTGGAGAAACTGCTCGAAGAACGCGGCAAGCTGGATCTATTGAAGGAGATGCGCACGATCTCCGAGATGGCCCACTTCAGTTACGTGCGGCAAGGCGAGGCCCTGGGTCTGGGCCATGCAGTGTTGCAAGCTCGTGACCTGGTGGGAGACGAGCCATTCGCAGTACTGCTCAGCGACGACATCATCGATGCAGAAACTCCCGGGTTGAAACAACTGCTCGACGTCTATGAAAAATACGACGCGCCGGTTCTGGGCACAATGCAGGTGGCCGGGGAAGCAATCTCTCGCTTTGGCGTAATCGATGGCGACGAGGTGGAAGACGGCGTCTACAAGATTAAGGACATGGTTGAGAAGCCAAAGTCTTCAGACGCGCCTTCTGATCTCGCCATCATCGGTCGTTATGTTTTGACGCCGGACATATTTGACGAGATCGAGAAGACAACACCGGGCGCAATCGGCGAGATACAAATCACCGACGCGATGCGTTCACTTCTGAAGAAGCGACCGTTTTATGCGGTGCGATTCAAGGGCACCCGCCACGATGCCGGCGACAAGCTGGGGTTTTTAATGGCCACCGTCGAGTTTGCTTTGCAGCGTAAAGATCTGGCGGGGGAGTTTAGAGAGTATTTGAAGTCTCTCAAACTGTAGTGAGAGAATACAGGCAGGAAAACCATGACCACCATCTTGAATCCTCCACAACTGGGCGCCGAAGAAAGATTCGTGCTGCGCAATGTGACTTGGGAAACTTACGAGCAGTTGCTCAAGAACTATGCGAGTTTTAGCGCTCCGCGCTTCACCTATGATCAAGGAGATCTGGAAATCATGAGCCCGTCAATACCTCACGAGACGGCCAGTAGGCTTTTGTCCCTTTTGGTTAGTATCATTTGCGAAGAAAGGGAGATTGATGTGAGAGATCTGGGCTCGACCACGCACAAGCGCGCCGACTTGCTGAAAGGCGTCGAGCCTGACGGGTGCTTCTACATTCAAAACGTGGAGGCGATCACGGGCGTTGAGGATTTGGATTTGACAATCCATCCTCCAGCCGACCTCGTGATTGAGGCTGATATCAGCCACCCGTCGGTCCAACGCTTTCCGATCTACGCCGCGCTTGGTGTTCCCGAAATTTGGCAGTTTAGGAACGGCGAGGTCAGGTTTTTCGGCTTGCTTGGAGGTCAGTACGCTCTTCTAACCAATAGTTCGGCCTTGCCCGGAATCCCTTCCGCGGTCGTCACGCGATTCGTAAATGAAGCTGGCGCAATTAAACGGCCACAGTGGCTGCGCGAAGTAAGGGAATGGATCCGTTCGGTTGATTTGCGGCGGAGCAAGTAGAACGTTAGGACCGCGAATCGAACTTGCTTGAACCGGGGAGTACTGATTTGACTGATTCCCTGAAACCATTTGCCGGGCGTGCTGCAATCGTCACCGGGGCCACGCGTGGCATTGGCCGCGCGATCGCACTGGAACTCGCCCGCCGCGGCGCCGACATCGCCTTCAACTACGCAAAGAGCGCTGAAGCTGCCGAGACTCTGAAAAGAGAGATTGAGGTTCTTGGGTCTCGGGTAATTTCTGTCCAATGCGATGTGGCAAACACCGAAAGCGCCGCGCAGATGGTTAAGCAGGCAAAAGAAGCTTTTGGAAGAATCGATTTCCTGATTAACAACGCAGGTGTTACTCGCGACAACTTGATTCTGCGCATGAAGGAAAACGATTGGGATGAAGTGATGGATACGAATTTGAAGGGCGCGTGGAACTTTGCCAAAGCAGCGCTGCGGTTGATGCTGAGACAGGATACCGGGGGATCCATTCTCAACATCTCGTCGATAAGCGGCACTGTGGGAATGCCGGGTCAGTCAAATTATTCCGCATCAAAGGCTGGCATGATTGGTTTAACTAAAGCCCTCGCAAAGGAAGTGGCGAGTCGAAACGTAACCGTCAATGCTTTGGCGCTGGGCATGGTCTCCACGGACATGACAGGCACACTCGATGAAACTTACCGC
>JALZJF010000049.1 GCA_030859905.1 Acidobacteriota bacterium | reverse complement strand
ACTCTCGGATGCCCCCGGCTTGTCCGGGGGAGGGTCACGTTTGCAGCTACAAAAGAGGCGCAAAGAACTCCTTTAAGATGCCACCGGCTTGTCCGGTGGAGTCTCACGCTTGGTACCGATAACGGGCCAACTCGTTGAACGAGAGCAACCAGCGTGAATCTCCACCGCACAAGGTGGTGGCACCATCCAGCGCTGCAGTCCTAATTCTAGTAGCAACCAGCGTGAGTCTCCCCCGGACAAGCCGGGGGCATCCGAGAGTTTTGACACAGCCTCTCACGCCCCAGGCTCAATGCTTTCGCCACGCTTCGCGGGCTCAATCCCTAACGCCCAGTCCAGCTCTGCTTGCCCATTCACCCATTTACCCGTTTCCTCTTTACCTTTCCCCTGTTACCCGTTCCCCTGTTCCCCCGGCTCCTCACGTCCCATCAACAATAAATATGAATACAGAGCAATGCCGGTGAGGGCGGCGATGCTAAACTTGATCCTGGGATCAATAGGCGCTGGTGAAATGAAACCCTCAATGGTTCCCGCCAGGACGAGCAGCACCGCCACACCCATCATCAGACGAATCGCCTCCTTCCCACGTATCTTGAGTGCATCTGCTCGCGAGAGATCGCCCGGCATGATCATTGCGCTGCCAATCAGCAGCCCCGCGCCGCCGGCGATGAAGATGCAGGAAAGTTCAATTACCCCATGACCTGCCATGAAAGTAACGAGGTCATGTCCAAAGCCGGCGCGATATGTGAGTGCCAGCACCGCTCCGATGTTCGCTCCGTTGTAAGCCAGAAAGAACAATGTGCCGACCCCAAACATCGCGCCAAACGCAAAGGTGTAGATGGTCACCTGAATGTTGTTCGTCATGATCCGGCTGGCGCCTAACTGATTTGCCTGATTCAGGTCTTCCCACCAATGCGTCTTCGTTTCGATATAAAGTTCGCGGAACGCCGGTGGCACGCCCATCAGTTCTGAAAATTCTGTGTCGCGGTAACTGCCTATAAAACCTATTAGGCCAAACACCAGAAAAAAGCTGAACGAAAGGGCGGTGTATCGCCATGTGCGCCGAAAGGTGAGCGGAAACTCACGAACGAAGAAAGCCCGGATGCGCTCTCCTCCCTGAGCGTCGGCTCGGTAGATGCGGCCATGCGCTCGAATCACCAGGCTGTTCAGATAATTAATCAGCCGCGGATCGCGCGACTCGGCGCGAGCTATGGCCAGGTCAGACGCAGTACGGCGATAGATGCGACCCAACTCGCGCACTTCGTCACGCTGCAAGCGTTTGAGAGAAGTCCGATCGACCCGTGCCAGCAGCTCCTCGAGGCGCTGCCACGCATTCTTCCGATTATTGATGAACGGGCTAGACATTTATGTCATCATGGCATTGCGAATTGCCAATTGCCAATTGCCAATTGCATGCCAATGATGGCATTGCCGATTGCCATGCCGCTCAACCTTGCATTCACAATTCAAGCTCAGGAAATTTGCAGGTTGGGAAGGGGGCAAAGCGGAGCGCGCCCCGGCTCAAGCCGCATAGCCACTCAACTCTGTCATGCACAACAGAGCGTGTCAGAACGGGGAGCGGTAGCGACCTGGTCTCAACTAAGCCCCAAACTCAACTTCGGCACAACCAGTCACTACCGTTCCCGGTTCTGACAAAAACCTGAAAGCAGTTCGAACACAGTTGAGGGGCTTAGCAACTTGAGCGGGGGCGCGCTACGCTTTGCCCCCTTCCTGACCTGCAAGTTAGCGGGGCTTGAGTCGTCCTTTTGGGATCGCTGAGTTTTCACACAGCGCCACCAAGCGACAATCACAAATCGACAATTGGCAATCGCCAATGCGATGATTGGCAATCGGCAATTGGAAATTGCAATGAAGAAAATCGGCAATGCCCTCGTTGAGTGTGTGCCCAACTTTAGCGAAGGTCGCAAGATTGAAATAGTCGCGCGTCTGGCAGACGCTATCGCGCGGGTCGAAACCACATGCGTGCTGGACACCCACATAGACCCGGATCACAACCGATCTGTGATCACCTTTGTGACGGCGCCGGAAATGGTCGTCGAAGCTGCGGTGCGGGTCGTTGCTCTGGCCGCCGAATTGATCGATATGCGGCAGCACACAGGACAGCATCCGCGGCTGGGTGCCACGGACGTACTGCCCTTTGTGCCCGTTCGGGGAGTGACTCTTGACGATTGTGTAAAGCTGGCCCATCAGGCGGGCGAACGGATTGCGCGAGAACTTTGCATTCCCGTCTTCTTCTACGAGCGCGCGGCTCTGAAGCGGGATCGAGTGAATCTGGAAGACGTGCGCCGAGGCGCGCTCGAGTTGCTGCGCGAGCAGATAGCGCACGAACCCACTCGCGCACCCGATGTCGGCCCATTAAGCGTGCACGAAACCGCGGGCGCAATCGCCGTAGGTGCGCGACCGTTTCTCATCGCATTCAACGTCAATCTTCGCACTTCCGATCTGGCTGTCGCGCGCCAGATCGCCCGCTCAGTAAGGGCCCGACATGGAGGGCTTCCTTTTTTGAAGGCCCTGGGATTTGAGTTGAGCACGCGCGGACTAGTGCAGGTTTCAATGAATCTGGTGAATTATGGAGAGACCGGGATGCATCAAGCCTATGACGCCGTACGTCGTGAAGCCGGCAAACTCGGAGTTGAGATCGTGAGCACCGAGATTGTCGGGTTGGTTCCGGAGAACGCTCTCGATAGGGACGCAGAGTATTATCAGAAGTTGGAGAATTTCACGACAGACAAAATTCTGGAATCGCGCATACGGGCGTGTGAATAACGAGACGAATCAAGGCAGTTGACGGTTATCCAGTCCGCCGCGCAGACGGCAAATTGGATTTAGAGTCGGCGAAGCGGACGGCAACTGTTCTAGAGCCGGCGAAGCGTGGCGAAGGCATAAAGTCTGGGGTGGAGCGCAGCGGAACCCCAGGTCAACCGACAAATAAGATTCAACCAGCCCGCAGAGTGGGCGACACAGCGGATCAGAATCCTTGTTCAATGCGTTAATTTTCATCAACGATGCGCTCTTGTTGCCACTACCGCCCGCTTGCGGGCTATGAATCAAATGCGATCGTCCTGGGGCTCACGCCCCAGGGCGGGGTCCCCAGCCGAGCATCTCGGCTGGGGTGCGAGACTTTTATGCTCTCGCCCACGCTTCGCGGGCTCTAAATCCAATTGCCGTCCGCTACCGCGGACTAAGACCGATGAAAACTAATTATGCTTAGATCCCAACTGGATCATCGCCGCACGCAACCGGCCGTGACCCTGCATCAAGCTCAGATACCGAGCTTCGTCCGGGCCCGCCTTCGCGCGAATGATTCGAACCACAGACTGCCTTTCGACATCAGTCCAGCGGTCCAGACCAGGAATCAGCTCCAGCACTACCGCGAAATCACTCAACGCTGAAAGGTCAACTGCGTTCCAATTCCGAATACGAATACCCAGAGCCCGCGCAGCCTTCTCAATTGACGCAGCCCGCATCTTCTGAGTATCACCACCGAAGCGTGCCGCCATCCGGCGCTGGACCGCCAAGCCTAAGCTGCGAACCTGAAAGCGATCCCAATCCCCAACCGTCGCCTCGTCAAGTTCGAATATCATCGGGCCACCGGCGAGCCGGCGCAGCACCCCCTTCGATGTGCGATAAGAGAGTCGGCGAGCCATTTTTCTTTCTTCAGCCAGCGTAAGCTCGGTCAATTCCGGTCGTGTGGGCCGAAACCCAAGCTTCCGATAGAACCAGAACGCTCCCGACTCGATACCCTCTTCGTTTTCAAACCCAATCTGATAAGGGTCGAGCGAAAAGGCCGTGACGCCCAGCCAGTGGCGAAAGATGTTCAGGGTGCGCGCGTAAATCCAGGCCGTCTCGCCGTCGCGAAAGCTGTAATACAGGTTGAAGCCGCTCTCCATGCGTTCAAACAAAGATAGTCCCTCGAAGTAGCCTACCGGCACTCCGTTCTTGAAAATCATTGCGGCATGGTAGGCGCGCAACGGCAGCCTGAGTTGCGGCGAAACTCCGATTATAAAGAGATCCACATTGCGGCCAATGCTGACCTGGAAGACTCGCTTCACATCTCCATGTGTGAACCCATAAAGCTCGCGATAACGCATGGTAGAGGTCTCCCGCGTCATGTCGAGGATGGCCTGACCCTTTCTGGCGGAAAGTTTTTTCAAAGCAGGCGGTGGTGAGTCCAACTCATCCCGCAATGCTACGTCGCGTCTCTGGATGAGAGGTTGCCGGTGATAATAGACTTCGCGAACAGGCAACTTCATTCCCGTGCGCGTGGCCTTATACGAAGGAGTCCAGCGGACGTAGAGTTTCAGCGAATCGTAAAGCTCCGCTTTCTCTTTGTCGGTAAGTGAAAGCGATTCGAATCTTCGCATCAGCCAGGCAATCTCATTCGGGCCGCGGCCCTTGACCGAAGCCGCGCGCAGCCACTCGACATAAGGCACGTTCGCTTCAACAAAAGCATCCTCTTCGAGCAGGGGCATAAACCTGGGCCAGGTTGCCGCCAGGCGGTTCTCGTCTTCGAACCAATCCCAATCGACCTTCACCTGAGCTGAATGCCGCTTCCACAACCAGTGCACGATATTGTAGGTGAACGTATCTGTGACGGATGTTCCGGCAATGCCCGACACCTCCGGGTTATCCAACGGCGAAAGGTCGGCATCCATGTCGCGCAGAAGCTTGACCCGTTCGCCGAAAGACGGAAGCGTCTTCTCAACCTGACGAAGAATTTCCGCCTTCTGGGGGTAAGCTCGGATAAAGAGCAGTATCTCGTGAAAGCGGATTAACGATGGTGCGTCACTGAACTTCTGACGGGCAAGTCGAGAAAAAATTCCCTCGATTCTTTCTTCCTGACGCCCGCCAAACTCGCGCTTCAACTCATCGAGTTGATCGAGCAGTCGGTTAATTGTCTTGGTGGGCACAGTGGCGAAAGAGTGAGACTGGTTGCGAAAGCGGGTCAGTTACGGCTCTTCACATGTGAAAACTCAGATCCCCAAAAAGGACCGCTCAAGGCCCGCTAACTTGCAGGTTAGGAAGGGGCGCGCTCCGCTTTGCCCCCTTCCGAACCTGCAAACTACTATCATTGAAACTGACCTCAAGCTCAAACTGCCCACAATCACAAATGCTTGCGGAAAAATGTCGCGATCTTCCAGGCGTCAATTGCTTTCCAGGGCATTTCACCAGTGGTGTAATGACCGCAGGGAAGCCAGACGACGTCGAGCGGCAGACCGTGTCGCTGCACCTCAGCGATGACGTCGTGGGTAAGCTTAACCGGAAAAGTAAGATCGTAACGCGCTGCAATAAAACGCATCGGTCGGTGACCCATGGCGGCCAGCTTCGGAATGAAAGGGACCGGGCTAATCGGACTCCAATACTCGCGCAGTTCATCAAGAGATAGGTGATTGCCGAAACCCTCGCGCACGTGAAGTGTCGACATTCCGTGCCAGGCGACATCGGCAACATAACCAGAGACGTGATTGAAAGTGCCCGCGACTATCTTAGGATCGTGAGCAAAGGCCAAAAACGAGATGCATGAGCCGATGCTGGTGCCCAGAATGCCGATACGGTCGTAACCGGCATCGGTAAGCCATCTGACTGCGGCGCGGGTGTCGAGCACCGCCTGCCGAAACGACTGAATGGTGCGACCGACGTTGGGACTCACGAGATGGTCCGCGCGTTCGAGTTCTGGTGGCCGACGCTCCTGGTGATAGGGAACCGTCAGTCGCAGGGCTGAAATCCCCAGCAGATTAAAGATGTGGCAAGCCTCAACGTGGCTCTCAGGTTGAGCATTCCACTGGGGCACTACCACCACCGCTCTGTGCGGAGGTTTCCCATTTCGCGGCTTGGCCGGGAAGAAACGCGCGCGCGCCAAATTGTTTTCAACCGCAGCCGTGTGCACGGCGCTGGTCCAGGTAAGTTGATCGCCGTCAAGGGTGAAGTCGTTGATGGCCGGCAACGCATAGAACTCATCGCTCGCGCGCAACGCGTTTTCAGTGTGACGGCGAAGAACAACACGTGGGTCGTCGCCGTTGACATGATCAACGACAAATGGCAAGCCCCAGTCAAAGGGGCGCACGACGCGGTTATTGTCGCGGTCGTAATAAGCGCGCTCGCGCCGGTGCATGTATTCTTTCCAGGAAACCAAATTTACCTCTTAGCGAAGGCCTGCGGGCGTAAGCCCGGAAGCAAGAATCGAGATGAAGGCGTGATCCTAAAGAGCACGACCGCCCCAGTCAAGCGAAGGGAGACGAGCGAGTCACCTGCTTCGCCACATCAGTCTAAAAACCAGTTCTTTAAAATCATCATTTGGCCTCCGTTTATTGACCTCGCTAGGCAGTGGGCAGTGGCTTTAGTAAAAAGGGCACGGCGAAGGTTAGCGCCGTGCCCTATTTTCTGTTTACCGCGACGGTGAGCTGCCCAAAGTCCAATACGCCCAGTATCAACGTAAGCGTGTCGAGAATGTTGGACATCAACGATAGCGGGATTCTGCTTTCTTTGATCCGGCGACCGGTAATGTGATCAAACGGTGACGGCCATCCCGATACCCACCCGCTACCGAAGCTGTGAAAGAATCAGAACTTGGGTTACATGAATACAACTCCGGAGTACCAGGTGCGATAGAAAATTCGCAGGTAAGGAAGGGGGCAAAGCGAAGCGCGCCCCCGCTCAACCTTGAATGCCAATCCCTATAGATATCAATCGTTCGACTTGTGACGATGAGTGAGTAGAACCGAGGGCGGCCACGGAGTGCCGCCCCTACAATCTTTCCACAAAGGTGGTTCGCCAACTGGCCACTCACCTGATTCCAACCACCCCCTGCACCGACTGGATCAACTTCTCCGACTCGTGGTGATTGTACGCGACTGGGCTTGGTGCAGACATTTCCCATTCCCGCACTAACCGGAATTCTCCAGCTTAAGATGCGCGCAGAACGCCCAGTGGCTTGCGGGACAAAGACTGCAGACTCGAAAGCACACCCGCCAACACGACCAGCGCGACAGTGCCTGCGATTCCCACAACGATGATGGACGGCGTAAAGCTCCACGGAATCTCAAAAAGAAAACGAGCCATGGAGTAAGAGAGTGCCAGTGCCGCGGCTGAGCCAATCAGTCCTGCGATCAACCCAAGCAATCCATATTCGGCTACCACTGTGGTAAGCACAATCCTTCGCGTAGCTCCCAGTGTCTTCAAGAGCGCGGCTTCATACGCTCTCTGATACTTGGTCATCGCGATTGAGCCTATCAGGATCAGCGTGCCGCTAAAGAACACGAACCCGCCGATGAAAGTCACCGCCAGGGAGGCATTTCCCAGCAGTCGTGTGACGAGCTGCATTACCTCAGCAACGTCAATGATCGAGATGTTCGGATAGTTCTCGACCACTAATCGCTGCAGGCGCGATCGCGAGAAATCGTCCGATGGACCGTTGAGACCGCCGACATACATCGTCGGCGCGTTATCAAGCGCATTTGGTCGGAACAAGATCAAGAAGCCCGTGCGGGACTTCCGCCAGTCAACACGGCGAACGCTCGTCACCCTCGCCGTCAGCTTTCGGCCCACTATGTCCAGAGTGATCGTGTGGCCGACGTCCAGTCCCTGCAATCCTTTCATCTCTTCGGCGATTGAAACCTCAGGTTCAGTCGCCGGAGATGGATCCCAAATCCTGCCCGCGATGACGGTTTCATTCGCCTCGAGAGTAGGCCGGTAAGTGACGACATATTCACGCCCCAACCTGCCACGATCACCTCTCATCTCGGCAGAGCCCAGATCGATTTCACGGCCATTGATCGCCGCGATACGAGCGCGGACGGTCGGAATCAGCTCTGGACGTTGACCTGTCGTCTCTTCAATAAGTTTCTCGACCCCAGCCTTCTGATCCTTTTGAACGTCGATCAGATACATGTTTGGCAGGTTGCCGCGGTTCGCGGGGTCGAGCTCGAGCAACAAATTTCGCTGCAGCGATTGCACCGCGATTACCAGGAAGGCGCCGAGGCCCACGGCCATCAGAATTACGCGAGTCTGGTTGCCCGGTCGATGAAGACTATTAATTGCATGGCGTACGGCAAAAGACTGAAATTGACGTGTGCGTTTGACTACCCACACCAACCCCATCGAAGCCAATTGTAAAAGCGCTCCGGTTGCGGCCAGACCGCCGAGAAAGAATGCCCCGATTTTGAGCGAACCCGCCTGCCAGGAGAAAACAGCGACGAGTCCGGCCACTACCACCAACGCCGTCCCCCATCTCAGCAGGTCAAACTTTCGCCTTAGCGGGTTGTCCTCATCGCGAAGCAGCATGTTTGGTCTGATGTGCCGGATGCGCAGCAAAGGGAGCGCTGAGAAAAGCAGCGAAACGAGGAGACCAAGCAAGAGACCCTGGATCACAGTTCCAGTGCGCAGTGTTTGACTCATGCCTGCCGGCAGACTGTCAGCAAAGTATCGCCCGACACCCATCAGCGCGAGTTTCGCCAGCACGATACCAAAGGCGCTTCCGGCCACTCCCAAAGCAATAACCTGGGCCACGTAAACAATCGTAATCTTGCCGCTCGTAGCTCCGACGCATTTCAGCACTGCTATAGCTTTTTTCTTCTGTTCAATGAAGACTCGGGTCACATTCGCGATACCTATCCCGCCGAGTACCAGGATGACGAGACCCACAAGCGACAAGTAATTCTCAGAACGCGTGTACTGTTCACTTATGTTCTGTTCCGACTCTTTAAAGGTGCGGATGTTTACTAAGTTGTTCTTGAGCGACGAACGCAATTCGTTAACGAGGGGAGCGAGCGAACCTTCGCTGGTGCTCAAAAGAATTCGGTAGCGTGCCCGACTGCCAAAGCCGACGAGACCGGTCTCATCGATCGCGGATTTGGCAACAAACACGCGCGGCCCGAAACGAAAGCCGGTACCGCCACCTGGGTCAGCACTCATCACCCCTCGAATCTGAAAGGGCACGTTGCCGATCTTCACTTCGTCACCAAGGCGCAGGTCCAGTCGGTCAAGCAAGCTTTGCCCGACGATCGCGCCCCCGCCTTCCAATAATTCAGAGTCGAAACGCCGGCCATCGGAAAGGGTGAAGTCACCGTACAGTGGGAATTCTGGTCCGACGGCTTTTAATTCGATCAACTGAGCGCCTTCCCGAGACGCGTCATTCGGCCGCGCCATGGTGGGCAACTCGATCGTGTCGGTTCTCCCTGTCACAAGCTTGGTATGCGCCACCCGATCTATTGCCGCCAGAGTCGCTTCATCCCAGGGACGGGTTGAATCGACCTGTACATCGGCGCCCAGCAGCAGACGCGCCTGACTCACTAACGCGGTATTGGCGTTCTGCACAGTTGAGCGCAAAGCAACAATTGAGCCCACACCCACTCCTATGCAGATAAAGAAGAAGAGCAAGCGTTTCCACGAGGACCGAATCTCGCGCTGGGCCATGCGCATCACAAAATTCATGACTGTATGACCTCGGCGATAACTCTGTTTTCTTGGGTTGGCGGAACAACCGGAATGCGATCGGCAACGACCCGTCCGTCGCTCAACGCAATGCTCCGATCAGCACGTTCAGCAAGGTTGTGATCGTGCGTGACCAGAATCAGGGTTGCGGATCTTCTTTGATGTATCTCTACCATCAGGTCAAAGATGTGCCGGCCATTGAATGAATCCAGGTTTCCCGTCGGCTCGTCGGCCAGCAGGATTGAAGGATTGTTGGCGAACGCGCGGGCGATGGCAACACGCTGTTGTTCACCGCCCGAGAGCTGCGATGGGTAATGGCTCGCTCGGGCTGTCAGGTCAACGTCCACGAGCAGTTGTCGGGCACGAGCCGGCGCATCTGGAGCGCCGGCGATCTCCATGGGTACAAGGACGTTCTCAAAAGCGGTTAACGAGGGGATCAGGTGAAACGATTGGAAAACAAATCCAATCTTTTTGCCTCGCAATCGGGCCAAAGCGTCCTCGTTCATTGCGACAATCGATTCACCATCGATGCGTATGTCGCCGGCAGTTGGTGCGTCGAGACCGGCGATGAGTCCCAGGAGCGTCGACTTGCCGCTGCCCGATGGTCCGACGATGGAAATGAACTGGCCATCGGAGATGGTAAGATTCAGCGAATGTAGAATCGTAAGTGTTTCCGAACCCGAAGGAACCTGTTTTGAAACGTTGAATAACTCGATCATGAAAAGAATATTCTTCCTTTGCGTCCTGGTATTGCTTTGTCTTCGACTGGTTGGATGCGCAAAACAAAGCGCCCCTGCTCCGGAATCGACGCCGTCGCCGCCGGCAGGGGTGCAGTCCACAAGGAGTTTACCCAAGATCGTGGCATTCGGCGACAGCCTGACGGCCGGGCTTGGTCTTTCCGCGCAGGAAACCTACCCGGCACTTTTGCAGGAACGCCTAAAGAATGACGGTTATGACTACGAGGTGGTTAACTCTGGAGTTTCAGGTGACACGAGTGCCGGCGGCACCCGCAGAATCGCCTGGGCGCTCGAAGGTGACGTCCGCTTTTTGATCCTTGAGCTGGGCGTCAACGACTTTATGCGCGGACAGCCTGTAGCCGGAACAAAGAAGAACCTCGCTGAAATAATCGATCGCGCTCAGGCGAAAAACGTGAAGGTTCTGCTTGCCGGTATGCTGGCGCCGACTAACGCAGGGCGGGAATATGAAGAGCAGATTCGAAGCATGTTTACCGACCTCGCGCGCGAAAAAAGTGTGACACTGATACCGTTCTTCCTTGAGGGTGTCGCCGGCGTCGAGTCTTTAAATCAGCAGGATGGCAGCCATCCCAACGCCGCTGGCACGAAGTTGGTAGCCGAGACGGTCTATAAATATCTGAAGCCCATGCTTGAGTCATTGAAGGGGCGGCGCACCGTGCCCGCCCCCTAGAAGGCTGCTGAAAAAGTATAAGAAGGGTAAGGCGATCCACGAAAACACACGAAATGACTCGAACTAAGTCCTCTCTTCGTGTCCGTTCGTGTGATTTCGTGGATCGTTCTTACCCGTCGTCTCTGCGGCGAGGGGTGCCACGGAGGGACACCCTACATTTGCCGGTCTGCGTAATTTGCGGATTCAAAAACGTTTCGATGGATTAACTATCGAAACTGATTGTCGTCCGCGGATGGTCCATAAAGGGCGGGGACTTTCGCGCCCATCAAACGCAGATAGACTGTCATCTGCCCGCGGTGATGCGCCCAATGAGTAATGGTGTCCTGGATCATTACGTGACGTGGCGACTCCATGACAACCCGTCCGCGAGCCAGTAATCGCCAGGAGGTCATCAAGTGCTCTTCAGTGGTTCTCCTCACAACTCAAATGCGGAAAGGCCGTGTTGTAACACCACTCGGGCCGCACCGGGTAGAAGTCTCAAACTCGCGGCAGAAAAAAGCGTCGGATCATCTGCGGTAACAAGCGCGTGGTTCTCATGAGGGAGCCGGTCGTGAAGTGAGTTGCCAAACCCTGAAAAAGTTTTAGAGCCCCCGGATCATAGCGGAACCACCAGAGATCCGGGAGAAACGAAATGCGGTTGACGTGAATGTGCCGCGGCGTCACGAGTTCGAGTAGGCCCAGCCGTCCATGGGTACGTCCATAGCCGCTTTCTTTGATTCCGCCCCAGGGCGTTTGGGGGATACCGTGGGTATAAAGCACTTCATTGACCATCACCGTTCCGGCCTCGATGCGTTCCGCCAGGCGACGGCCGCGGGCGATATCCTTGGTCCAAACGCTGGCAGTTAGACCGAAGACACTGTCGTTTGCGAGCCTTATGGCTTCGTCCTCAGTCTTGAAAGTCATCACCGGGAGCACTGGACCAAACGTCTCATCGCGCATGATGGTCATGCGGTGATCTACATTTGTCAGCACCGTGGGCGGATAGAAGAACCCGCCAGGCTGGTCGGCGCGTTTTCCTCCCGTAACAACTCTCGCGCCGCGCTCGATCGCATCCGTCACGTGCGCTTCGACAATTCGTAACTGTCTCTCATTGCTCATGGCGCCGACGTCAGTATCTTCTTTCGTGCCCACTTCCTGCCGCAGCGCTTGCGTCCCGGCCAGCACCCGCGCGAGAAACTGCGGGGCAATCGATTCGTGCACGTAACAACGCTCGACTGACGCACAGGCCTGTCCGGAATTTGCGAAGGCGCCCCAGACAGCACCGCGCGCGGCGTTTTCAATATTGGCATCTTCCAACACCACCATCGGATCTTTGCCGCCCAGCTCGAGCACCACGGGGGTGAGATGCTGCGCCGCCGCTTCAGCCACGCGCTTACCAGTAGCCACGCTGCCAGTGAACATGATCTTGTCGACACGAGCGTCAATCAGCGCGGCGCCGGTCGAACCATCGCCCGTCACAATCTCCAATAACCCCTCGGGCAAACCGGCGCGAGTGAAGATCTCGCCAATCTTAAGGGCTATGAGCGGAGTGAGCTCGCTCGGCTTGAGCACCACGGAGTTGCCGCTCATCAAAGCCATCACGACTTCTTCAGCCGGTGTGCCAAGGGGAAAATTCCATGGGGAGATGATTCCCACCACACCAATTGGCTTATAAACGATTCGAGAAGAGCGGCCCATCAAACCATACTGACCAATGTCGATCTTTTGCGGACGCAAAAGCTTTTCCGTGTGGGTTGCGAAGTAATGCATTGCAACAAGCGTAGGCACTACTTCCATCGACATCGCTTCCGATAATGGCTTGCCGGTTTCGCGCGAGATAAGCGTAGCCAGTTCCTCTATGTGCCCCAGCATGATCTCGCGGGCTTTGAGTATCACGCGGGCCCGCTCTTTAAAGGAAAGATCGGCCCAGGCCGGCTGCGCTGCACGAGCCCGACGTACTGCCTGAGCCACTTCTTCAGCAGAAGCCAGCGGTACGCGGCCTAACTCTGCTCCGGTGCCGGGATCGTAGGAGACGATCTCGCGGGTTTGTTCTGATTGGAGAACTTGTGTGCTCATTTCGCTGGACCGATTATCGCGCAAAGTCCGGCCGGTGTGAACTATTCCAGGCGCGAAGACTCGCAGGTTAGGAAGGGTGGCTAGCCCAGTGGTTTGCCCCCGCTGGTTGGACAACGGGGCGTTTTAGCAGTGGAACGTAAGACCGCGAAGCGGGAAAACAGATCGGATTTTAGAGCCCGCGCAGCGGGCTTAAAACCACGGAGTCCCGCGCTGACTCTAATGCACTTGGCCTTTTTCGCGAGTTCAGTAGTTGGAATTTACTGACGGCCTTCAACCCTCTCCTTCGCGGCTAGCTGTCGTTCGGTTACAATCCCCTACGAACATTTCAAAGGAGAGTCTTCAATGATCCGACCGCAACTTGCGGAATTCATGCGTCGCATGGACCAGAATTCCGTAGCCATCATTCCCGGCGCTCGCGAAGCCACGCGTTCCAATGACACGCAATATCGCTTTCGCCAGGACTCGGATTTTTTGTATCTGACCGGCTTCGAAGAGCCGGAAGCAATTGCGATCGTGTCGCCGGCGCGCGAACAGAAGTTTACCTTGTTTGTCCGACCACGCGATCCGGAACGGGAAATTTGGGATGGCCGGCGGGCCGGTGTCGAAGGCGCGAAGAGCGAATTCGGCGCCGACGAGTCGTTACCGATAGTCGAGTTCGACGAAAAACTGCAGGATATTCTTGACGGCGCTGAGAAGCTCTACTACCGTCTCGGCGTCAATCCAGATCTTGACGATACGATCATCCGCCAGATTGCGCGGATGCGCGCTCTCAATCGAAAACCAATCCATCCGCCACAGACCATCATCGATCCGGCCACTATCGTGCACGAAATGCGCGTTCTCAAGAGTTCGGAAGAAATCGAACTGATGCAACGGGCCGCCGACATTGCCGCCGAGGCCCACGTCGAAGCTATGAAAGCTGCGCGGCCGGGAATGAAGGAATACGAGATCGAAGCGCTGATTGAACAGATTTTTCGCCGGCTTGGCGCCGCCGCTCCCGCTTACACGTCGATCATCGGCGCGGGCGCGAACGCCACCATTCTCCACTACATCAACAACGACGGCGAGCTCAAGGATGGTGATCTGGTGCTAATAGACGCAGGTGCAGAATACAAGGGCTACGCTTCGGACATCACGCGCACGTTCCCCGTTAATGGTCGTTACACGAAAGCTCAGCGCGAAATCTACGATCTGGTGCTGGCAGCGCAAATGGCCTGTGTCGAGATGGTCCGGCCGGGCACCACACATGACCAACTAAAGAGTCACTCAATCGAGGTGCTGACAATAGGTATGGTACGTCTGGGATTGCTCAAGGGCGACCCGGCTGAGTTGATCGCTGAAAAGAAACACGAACAGTTTTACATGCACGGCCTGGGACACATGCTGGGCATCGATGTGCACGACGTCGGCCGCTACTACTACGACAAGGAGTCGCGCGCGCTGGAGCCGGGCGTGGTGATGACAGTCGAGCCAGGTCTCTACATCAACCCGAACACCAAGGACATTCCCGAGCAGTATCTCGGCATCGGCGTGCGCATTGAAGATGATGTGTTGTGCACGGCCAACGGCCCGCGCGTGCTGACCAACAAGGTTCCCAAGCGGCCCGAAGAGATTGAGATGCTGATGGCGCGGTTGTAGCTCGCGCCGTTGCCCTCATTGTAGGGCGTCCCTCCGTGGGCGCTCCTGGATTCCATACCACTCGCATTGATCTAAACATTGACCTTGGTTCGCCCTACGTCCTAAGATAACCCAACGCTTTCAAGTCCACTCACATGAGAGGTTCCTCACGATGCCTCACTTTCCTTATTTCCCCCACCCGCGTCGCTACAACACTCTGCGGTTGCTTGGCTACCACTACAACTCGGTTTTTAAACTCTGCGCTGTAACTATGGTTACTGATTTGAGACGCCCTCTGTTTGCAGACTTAAAGCTCGCAAAGAGCGTTCTAGCGTCCTTACTGAGCGACCAAACCCTGGCGCTCATGCGCGTGAAAGCTTTTAATCTGATGCCTGACCATCTGCATCTCCTCGCAGGCGTTCGTCAGCCCGAATTCAATCTTCCAAGTCTGCTCGGCAGATTCGAAAGCTATACCACCCAACTGTATTGGCAACGCAGTCGTGAAATAGTCGATTCCCGACTGGTTTGCCTACCGCCGACGTCTGTCGCCAGGACGGATCCTAAAGATGCCCGACCACTGCTCGGCCCAGTACTGGAATGGAGAGCCATCTTGCGTCCTGAAATTGTGGAACTAAAGAACTGGCCTTCATTGAAGCCGGACCAGTTTCTAAGAAAGCGTCTGTGGCAGACGAAGTTCTTCGACCACATTATTAGAAATGATACGGACCTTCAGGAGAACCTGGACTACATAGCCATGAATCCGGTTAAAGCCGGATATGTGACAAGACCTCAGTTCTACCCTTACACAGGGTTTTTGTATTGAGGGTTTGTGTGTTGAGGCGGTGTTGTATCGAGTTGCGTCGTTGGGCCACCTGGGGCGCCCGCGGAGGGACGCCCCTACAATGAGGGCTTCGCGTCGCCCGGATTAGAAAGTTCCTCAACAATCTCCCGCATCACTGTGCGTCCACGCTCAACTTCATCAGGCCCAAAAGAAATTGCGCCAACCACGGCGTGGCCACCGCCGCCATAGCGTTCGCAAATCTTGGCGATGTTTTGCGTGCGCGGCACCGGCGCCCAGGGACTGGAGCCGACGGAGATCTTTGTGCGCAGTGCACCCCTCGTTAAAGCAACTGAGTAAGTGGTTTGCGGATGGAGATAATAAGGAATGAACTTGTTGAAGCCTTCGTAGCCCTCGTCGATTAGATCAAACTGCACCACGCCATTGGCAAACGAGGCCTGGCGCCGGATGACTTCAAGCGTCTCGAGATGCTGCTCTTTGATGGGAAGGAAGCGACGCTGCACCTCTGCACTGGTCGCGACCTCTTCGAGAGACTTCTCAGTCAGATCGCGTATCAACTGTTCGATGAAACTATCGTCCGGATCGGCTTCAATCACCTGCATCAACTGCAGGGCGGGCTCCTTTAACTCCACACACTGGGCCGCGGATTCATAGAGTGCTCCATCGATAATGTGAGCCCACTCGACCAAAGACTTGATCGGTGAGGCATCGAAACCAAAGCGAGAGCCTGCGACGTCGGCGATGAATTCAGTGCACGACTTACGGGTGGCGTCGAGAAATTTCTGTCCCGATTTGTCTGCGCGAAAATGCGCCTCATCTGCGGGCGTGAGAAAAGCCGACTCATGATGATCAAACCACCAGGACAGACGCTCGGAGGCAGCATACTTGAAATCAACAATCGCATTTTCATCGCCGTCAAACATCTCCAGGTCGAAGAGCTTGCCCGGGCGATGAAGCAGCCCTCTGTACTCGACTTCGGCATTAGGGCGAATTCTCTCTTTGTAAAAGCGGGTGAAGGTAGCGGCGGAGGCAACCCCGTCGAAACAATGGCCATGGTACAGCAAGCGAAGTTTCATGATCAGTAGCGTGATCCTGCCGGCGCTATCTCTTAGGGCCAAAGGTCTATAAACATTCTATCCCTACGGGACTGGGTTACGGTGTTAACAAATCTTACTCAAAAGAAAACATGAAACTAATCTTGCTACGAGTCTAAGGCACGTCGGATTTGCTAAAGATCAGAAAGTAATCCATGTCGTCGGGCTTAACAAAGTCGTGTTCCTCGACCAGGGTCAAGCCGGCGAGCGAGGCTTCTTTTACCACCGTCTCGCGCTTTACGCCATGATCGTCGGCTGCTCCGTGTCGATCAATGATTCCGAGCCGGCCATTTTTGCGCATAGCTTTGCGTATGGCTCGCAACATGCTGATTGGCTTCGAGAACTCATGATACGTCTTCAAGAGAAGGATTGCATCCGCGCTATCTGCCGGGAGCAAGGGATCATCTTCCTTTCCCAGAACTGAGCGAATATTGGAAAGATTTTCTTTCTGCGCGCGAGATCCAATATGGTTCAGATACTCGGCATTTATTTCGACGGCGTACACGGTACCTGTGGGGCCCGCTCGTCGCGCGGCCCTTACTGTAAACCAGCCACTACCTGCTCCGATGTCGGCGACAACTGAACCTTCTTGAATCGCCAGAATGTCCATTACGCGATCGATTTGAAGCTTCTCGGCGCGCTTTGGATCTTCAAAGATCGATAGACTTCCCGAGTAGGGTTCACTTGTTGGACGATCAGTTCTTTCCTCGGATGTTTGACTTGCTGTGGCAACGGGAGTGGGCGAGGGTGCCGGGCGTTGTTTCTGCCGCTGGAGATCTGCGCCCAGCAGTACGAAGACCATCCACAAGACGATGCGTAAGGTAACGGAAGACACCGTGTAAATCATAAAGGCTTTGTTCGGTCTGCCAGTAAGAGACAGAGTTCGGGGGTTAGGTTGTCCCGCAGTTATTACGTCAGAACCGTGGAGCGGACCGGGGTCCCCAAGCGGGCTGGCCGCTTGAGTCTGCCGGGAAAAAGTCCCGGGAGGGACGATACGTTTATAGAGACAAGCTGGGCATATTAATCCTCAGCCCCTTTATGGGCGACAGAGCGCACATCCCGCTCCTCTATCGGAGCTTCGAGTCTAAGATTCGCGCGTTGTTCTATAGACATTTCGCCGCTACGCGGCTTTTTCCGACAAACTCGCTTGGGGTGGTGGTAGCGACCAGGGTTATTAATACTCCTGAGAGGCATGACTTGAGAAAAGTACAGGGGTGAGGCCCGGAAAGGATGATTATGGCCGGCAGGGTTCTATGACCGCTGTGGTGCCGGCAGCTGCCCCTAACTTCAATTGTTCGTCAATGAACTTATCAACGTCCGCTTCGATCAATTCGCCATTGACGACCCAGGCCTTTTCGGTAAGCAGGTCGCCTTCCTTCTTGAGCTTTGCCGGTTCCAGAAAAATGTTCCAGGGCGAGCCCCAACGCCGGGTATCACCGGTGAGTTGCCGGTAGCCATAGTGAGGGGTCTTTTCGCGATCCTCGCGCAGCTCCGATTCAATCACGACGGTGTAAGGCGGGCCGGCCGTTCCAAAGAAGGCGCGCACCTCATCGCGTGACGCATACTCGCTGACGCCAATCACCTCGAACCCCCGACCTTTGTACTTCTCATATAACCTCGCGGCCACCGGAGCCTCATGCATCCAGTTACCACACCAGGGAGCGAAGTAAACGACCATGACGAGCTTCTTGCCCTGGACCAATGCGCGCAAATCAACCGGCTTGTCGTCTTTGATATCTTTTAGGGTCCAGTTTTTGTAAGCGACCGTCTTCTCCTCGAGCGGCGAATACTCGTGTCCCCCCTGGGCCTGAGCCACCGCAGGCGCGAGTGTAATTGTCAGAAAGACAAGAGTAAAAAAATTGATCATGGCTATAAACTCTTACTTTGGAGTGCGGCGCCTTGTCGCCGCTTTCGTGTCACATTTTTCGCAACGGGTCAGGTGCCAGCGTGTCTCTTGGGACAATGGAAAGCGGCGACAAGGCGCCGCACTCCAAATTTGCCCTCTACTGGTCAGCCACTTGCGCGGTCGCGATTTCATCCAACAACGGTTCTACGGCAGCTTCAAAAACGTCGCGCTTGCGTTCGCCAACAATCCTGGCGCGAATGCGACCTTCGCGATCGAGGATAAACGTGGTAGGCAGTCCCGCAACCGCAAAACTCGATTCCACTCCCCGATCCCCAAGCAGCACGGTGTAATCCTGTTTGATGTCTTTCCAAAAATCTCTCACGCCGTCGGCGCCGTCATATGTCGACACTCCGACAACGGATAATCCGCGCGACTCCAGATCGCGATGCATCGTATTGAGTTCCGGAATTTCTGAACGACAGGGGATACACCAGGTGGCCCAAAAATTCAGCAGTACCACGCGGCCGCGCAATTCTGCGAGGTTGAAGCTCTGGCCATCCAGGGTTTGCAGCGCAACTTCGGGAGCAAGAGGGAAACTACTTCTATTTTCCGGCGCCGCGGCTGTTGACGGGGCGCGCGTGTCTACTTTGATCCAGCCTTCGGCATTAGGCAGGATTCCTGCGAGAGTAGAGCTGGCAAGCAGAGTTGAATATCCGCTGGCCACCAGCAGACCCACGGCAATCAGGATTACGCCTGAAACAACTTCCACCTTGTGCAGGTGTTTACGGAATTTTCCGTAGAAAGCGAGAAATTGATTGATGCCCAGACCGGTCAAGAGAAATGGAACTGCAAGTCCGGCAGAGTAGAACGCCGAAAGCACCAGACCGCTGCGCCACCCGCCGCTGGTGGCGGCCAACCCAATAATGCCGCCCAGGATCGGACCGATGCAGGGAGTCCATCCAGCCGCAAAAGCAATTCCAAGTGTGAACGAGCCCGCGATTCCGCGCGGCTTCTCGTCAGAAAAGAACCGGGTGTCTTTATAGAGCGTGGAAATTTTCAGCAAGCCGATTAGCTGCAGGCCAAAGGCGATGATGATGATTCCGCCAATGATCCTTACCCAGGGGTTGCTGGTGATTGCGGAGCCAACCAATCCGGCCGTAGTTCCCAGCGCCACGAAGATCACCGAAAGCCCCACATTAAAAGCCAAAGAATTGAGAATGACAGCGCGCCGGGCACGCGACTCCGATCTGCCATCTTTGATCCGATCAATGCTGACGCCCGACATCAGGGATACGTAACCAGGAACCAGGGGCAGCACACAGGGCGAGAGAAATGAAAGAATTCCCGCGAGAAAAGCGATGCCGATAGTGATGTTTGAACCTTCCATTTTTCTACCAAGTAGTGGCACCTGCCAGTGGCAGCGTAGCGGGATCCTGTTGCACCGCCCATGCTGAAACCATTCAACCGGTAAAGACGCGGCCTTTCCTGGTCAGAGAAGCCTTATTACTGACCCATGACCTGATTTACCGCTCGTTGCCGCCTTTTCAAACCGAATGCTAAGATGCAGATTCGCTCCTGCCGACGACGATTGAATAATAGCGCAAGCTAGCGTAGGCGTCACTGAGCGGGCAATATCGCTATTTACGTCACCACCACTATTCACGAACCCATGCCCGAACGCGCGATTGAAGAGTATCGAATCGGTGAAGAGCCTTACTACCTCGCTGTGGGTGGGGAAGTCGATCTTTTTGCCGCCGCCCACTCAGCTAAATTGCCCGTTATTCTCAAAGGGCCGACCGGCTGCGGCAAGACACGTTTTGTCGAACACATGGCCTGGAGACTAGAGCGACCGCTGATCACGGTCGCCTGCCACGAAGATCTTTCCGCGACCGATTTGGTAGGCCGGTTTTTGCTGGAGGGTGAGGAGACGGTCTGGCACGATGGACCACTGACCGCCGCCGTGCGCAATGGCGCCATTTGCTACCTTGATGAGGTGGTCGAGGCACGCAAAGACACGGTCGTCATTATCCATCCTTTAACAGACCATCGCCGGCGTCTCCCAATTGAAAAGCGAGGAACGATTCTCGACGCTCCCTCCGATTTTATGCTGGTCGTTTCTTATAATCCCGGCTACCAGTCAATCCTCAAAGACCTGAAACAGTCCACCCGCCAGCGTTTTGTGGCACTTGACTTCAACTACCCACCGCCTGAGCTCGAGGCGGAAATCGTAGCGCGCGAAGGCGGGGTGGATGAAGGCATAGCGCGCGATCTGGTCCTGATCGGCCAGAAGGTCCGCAACCTGAGGGGACACGGACTGGAAGAAGGAGTCTCCACTCGGCTGCTGATTTACGCCGCCCAGATGATTGCTCTCGGTATTCCTCCCATCACTGCCGCCGATGTCGCAATGTGCTCACCAATCACTGACGACCGCGAATTGCAGCGCAGCATTCGCGAGATCGTGACTACCGTGATCTAGTCTTTACGCAACCCGCTGGTATGGATTCCGATCTTAAACCGAAGTCAGACGACGCCTCGTCCACAGAGCCGGAGCCTTCCTCGGCCTCGATTGAACAGGAACTTAGGAAACAACTTTCAGCGATAAAGAGTGCGACCGAACGTCAGTCGATTCTGGAATTGACCCGCGAGCTGGCGCGGCTATCGTTGGACCAGGCGGCTGCGGTCCTCGAAGTCAGCGGCCTGATCGCCGGTGTTTCGTTACGCGCAAGTTTCGAGTTCTTGCGGGCAGCGCCGGAAGCCGCGGAGACTCTCGCGGCCGGCGAGCTGCGACTATGGGGCGAGATGGGCCGGCGCCTGGCGCTGGGCGATGTGGAGACCGCTATCAGCTTCTTCCTTGCCGGCGTAAACGATCTGAAGGGTTTGTCACCTGATGCGCGGGCAATTGTCTTTCAATTGTGTTCACGCCAGATGACGCTATCTGCTCCCGTGGCCACCGTAACGCTCCGCAAAGTTGGAGCGTTGTCAGAAGCAGTTAACGATTCGGAGACGCTCGTTTCGGCATTGGAAACCGCGGCAGAAATCTCCCGCCGCTCTGCAAAACACAGCGCGGAGTTTCTTGCGGCCACCCCACTGGTAATTGAGTGTCTCAATAACTTTGATGACCGGGCCCTTAAGCAAAGGGGGCTGGCGTTGGCTTCCGCCTTTGCTTTCCGGGCTGGAGGAATCGCTGCTGACGCCTGGGCAGCCATGCCGACGGCTTTGGCAAATCTAAAATCCGCGGCAGCTCTGCAATTGCTCGATCGAACAGGAGATTTCCTCGAGCGCGGCGGCGGCGGTGCCTTGCACCTTATGCTTTCGGGCGGAGAGGTTCTGCGCATCCTGCCGGAATTGTTCGACGACTGGATTGAGCTGCTCTGGGTGGTTGCGCAACATGGCAATGCGAGTCTGGTGGCATTTGTGCGGAGTACTCCGCGATTCGTGCGCGGATTACTTGGTGGGATGGACCGCAGTCGCGCCGTGGAACTCTCGAAGCGAGTCGTATCGTTAACCGCGGAGATCGCCCGCCTGGACGGAGAGGCAGCGCTTGCTTGTTTTCGTGCAAGTCCAGGCGTACTGAGGACAGTGGCGATCGAACAGTTTGAAGAATGGGCGAAACGCGGACTTTTGTTTTCACCTAACGACACGCGCGCTCGACGGAGTTATTTTGCCCTCGAGACTCGCGGTAGCTACGAGGTGCTCCATAGTGACAGCAGTGGCCTTGCCCTTGTCTCAATTCAGCATCTGTTGCGCCTCTACGTCGAGGCCCTCACTGGACGAGAAGTGGAGTTGGCCCCCATCGCCGCCGTCCCGGTAGAGACTAGAATTGGTGACGGTCGCACGATTCACTTGCCCGCGGTGGTAGCTGAGTTTGGTGACGACGATCTTGATTTTCGTCTCTACAAAGCCCTGGCTGCGCACGCTGCGGGCCAAATTGAATTCGCTACTCAAGAATGCGACACGGTCGGTCTCCGCGCTGTTTACTCCGCGATCGCGGAAACTTACGACCCTGCTGATGCTAACGCGCGGGACGCTTTTGCTCTTGGGGGATACATCGGCAATCCCCAGGAAAGCGAAGCAGCGATGTCGATGGCCGAAGAAGCGCCCATTGGCCCGGAGGACAAACGCCGGCTTCCTCCGAATAGCGACTATCGTGCAGTGCTCGATCTCTTCCCTCTTCCACAACTGGCGCGAAGAATTTTTGGCACACTCGAGAACGGCCGCATAGACGCCCGGCTGCGCCGCCGGTATCGCGGTCTCGCTCGCGATCTTGATCTTATTCGCGAACATTTGCGCCGCAGCCGCCCTGCAATCCTCGATCTTCCCGCGGCCCTGGTTCCGTTTGAGCTGCTTTTTCAGATTACCCTGCTGGGCGGCGCGCTTGATGATTCGCGGCAGTATTACGGTCAGGTTGTTTCAGAGTTGGAAACAGTGGCAGCCGAGCATTTGTCGGATTCCGCGGCTACCGTTGCCGACACATTGATGGCCACCCGCAGAGTCTACTCACTATTTCAATCAGTGGCTTTAGAGGACGACGCTTTCCAGCAATTGGAGACGACCCGGGACCCGTCAGATAGCGAAGACCAAAGCTCAGGGTTTAGCGAAACGCTCAAATCGCGCCCTCAAGATCGTGAACCGCAAAGGCGAGACGCGCGCGAACTTTTCAACGCCTGGAACGATCCAAACGCCGAGGGAGATCCTGACGAGCTAGATGGTGGCGAAGCCTGGATCGAGGCCGAAAGTCAGGAACAGAATCTGGAAGCAGGTGAGGTGGCCTACAACTACGATGAATGGGATCGCGAGCTCACTGATCATCGCCTGGACTGGTGCCGGGTGATCGAGAAACGGGTAACGCAAGGGGATCGGTTGTTCGTGGACCAAACCCGGGATCGCCACCGGGGCGTCATCTCGTCGATCCGGCACCAGTTTCAGTTGCTGAAACCTGACGAACTGACGAGAGTGGCTAACGAACTTGACGGGGAAGAATATGATCTCAACGCTGTGGTTGATTTCGTCCTCGACCGCCGGGCCGCCAAGGTCGGCGGCGGGCATCAATCCGAGCGGCTTTATATGAAACGTTTACGTCGCCGTCGTGATGTGGCAGTTTCCTTCCTGCTGGATCAGTCTTCGTCAACCGCCCGCACCATTGGGAGGCATCCGCTGCAGCCTTACACGCACCCCGGCAGACGCATCATCGAGATTGAGAAAGAAGGTCTCGTCTTGATGAGCGAGGCGCTGGAAGCCGTGGGCGACATCTATTCGATAAACGGTTTCACTTCCGAGGGACGGCGGAATGTAAAGTTTTATGTGGTCAAGGATTTCGACGAGAAGTATTCGGACGAAGTTAAGCGGCGTATCGGCGGGATTACTTACCAGAACAATACCCGACTCGGGGCCGCAATTCGCCATGCGACTGCGAAGCTCGCCAAACAACAAGTGCGAACGCGTCTGTTGATTGTGCTCTCTGACGGTCGTCCTTACGATCACGACTATGGGGACGCCCGCTACGCTCGCGAGGATACGCGCGAAGCGTTACGTCAGGCCAAGAGTCAGGGCATCACGCCCTTTTGCATTACCATCGATCGCGAGTCAGAGGCGGAACTGCGTGACCTCTACGGCGAGATCGGCTACACCATCATCGATGACGTACTTTCCCTCCCTGAAAGATTGCCTGGGATCTACAGGAGGCTGACAACTTGAACCTACCGGGAGCCATTCGAGTTTGAAAGTTTCTCAGGTTGGGAACGGTGGTTTACCCCCGCCGACCTTCGCGAGACTCAAGCGCAATAAACCGCTCAACCAGCCCGCGATAGTGGGCGACAGCATAGAGCCTGGGGTGGAGCGTAGCGGAACCCCAGGTCAAACGAACAAACAAGATTCAGCCAGCCCGCGACAGCGGGCGACAGCAGGTCAAGAACCGTGTTCGTGCTCTACTTGTGATCAACGATGTCTTCTCTGTTGCAGCTGCCGCCCTCTGCGCGGGCTAGGAACTCAAATGCGATTGCCCTGGGGCTCACGCCCCAGGCTCTATACTTTCGCCACGCTTCGCGGGCTCTAAATCCAATGGATTGGTTATCAAGGGCGACCCGGCAAAGTCGCCCTCGAAGGCTTGAGGCAGCGCTATTTATCTTGGTTAGAAAGGAAAAGATTCTTTTAAGAAAGGACTCCCTCGGAACTAATAGGTCGCTGATATGTTTTGTGGCCCACGCAGAAGATCTCAGAATTTCCGCCGTAAGGGTTGAAGCGGCCTCCTGCACAGTTATTTTGGGTTTAGGCATCCACTCGCCTCTTTAACAATTAAGGCTAATCATAGGCTATCGGCCATAACCACCGCCTCCGGGCGTTTCAATTCGCACACGGTCGCCCGGCTGTAGTTCCCAGCTTCCTTTCGAGGCTATTTGACGAGAGGACCCGTGGCGAATGATGGCATCGTGGCCCACCGCTCCTTCTTCACCTCCGCTTAACCCGTAAGGTGCATGATTTCTTCTATCAGCGAGGAGCGACATACGGGCCGGCGCGAGCGTTTCGATCTCGCGAACTACGCCATCTCCGCCGCGCCGCTTACCTTTTCCACCTGACTGCTTGCGGATGCTGTACTCACGCACGCGCAGCGGATAAGCATACTCAAGCGCTTCGGCGGGAGTGTTGAGGCTGTTGGTCATGTGTGTGTGGACCGCGCTCATGCCGTCGTGATTGGCCCGCGCTCCCATCCCGCCGGCCACCGTTTCGTAGTAAGAAAACTCGCGTCCGGTGCGCGGATCGATGCCACCCATTGTCAAGTTGTTCATGGTCCCCTGGCTGGCGGCAGGTATGCGATCCGGTAACGCCTGGGCCAGTGCCTTGAACAGAACATCTACGATGCGTTGCGAGGTTTCGACGTTACCGCCGGCAACTGAGGCAGGATGAACGGCATTCACTACGGTGCCTGCCGGAGCAATCACTTCGATTGCTTCCATCAGACCCGCACTGGCAGGCACGTCTCCACCGATCAGACACCGGAAGACGTAAGAGACGGCAGACACGGTAATTGCTTCTACGGCATTGATTGCGCCGGCAACCTGCTGAGCGCTGCCGCCAAAGTCCACCAGGGCGCGGTTACCATCGATTGCGATCCTCACCCGAATCGGAATCCTTTCTTTGCTAATGCCATCGTTGTCCAACCAGTCGTCTGCCTGGTAACTGCCGTCAGGAATCAGTTCGATTGCGCGACGCATCAGTCGCGCGGAATATGCGATCAATTGTCTGGCGTATCCCTTAGCTTCATTGACTCCGCGTCGCGCCACGATGTCCAGCAGCCGCGATTCCCCAGTCTTCAACGAACCAAATTGGGCCTGGAAATCGCCGCGACGTTCGGCATGGCCGCGCACATTCGCGAGAATCAGGCGCATCACGTCTTCTACTATTTCACCAGCACGCACCAGGCGAATAGGTGGTAATCGCAAGCCTTCACCATAGACGTCGGTCGCCAGACCCATCGAACCTGGCGTGGCCCCGCCAATGTCTGCGTGATGCGCTCGATTGGCGACGAAGAAAAGCGGGTGTCCGGTGTCGGGTGTCCGGTGTCGGTTCTTTTTTTTCTTTACCGGCACCCGGTACCTGGCACCTGACACCGGGTCTGGGCCAAACACGCCCATCACCAACGTCACGTCCGGCAGATGCGTGCCGCCCGCGAAAGGGTCGTTAAGAGCTACCACATCGCCGGGCGCAATCTTTACTTCACTGAGCGCCGCGGCCACGGCCATTGGCATTGAGCCCAAATGCACTGGCATATGATCGCCCTGCGCAATCACCCGCCCGCTGCTGTCAAATACTGCGCATGAGTAGTCGCGCCGCTCTTTTATGTTTGGGGAGAAGGCGGTGCGGCGCAGGGCGATCCCCATCTCTTCGGCCACGGAGGTATAGAGCGCGCGGTAGATTTCCAGGGTTGTAGGATCGAATTTGTGCATTTCAATTACACCTTTGTAGCAATGATCAGGTTGCCGTAGCTATCGATGCTTGCTTCAGCGTCGGAAGGAATCAGCGTCGTTGCCGAATACTCGGTTACAATGCATGGCGTTTTGAGCCTCATGCTCGCGCCCAGATCATCTCGCCGGTAGATACCTACGCGATGTTTGGCGCCCTTGAAGTAAGCGACCCCGAATGAGCGCAGCTCTGCCGACGCGCCTCCTCGAGAGCTTGAGATGCGCGGGTTCTTGAATCTCTCCACAATACCGATCGACCTCAACTTCGCGCTAACAATCTCCACGACCTCTGATTCCTGCGCGTAACCATAACGGGCTCGATGCGCGCGATGAAAACTCGCTGCGATACTTACATAGCCTCGTTTCGGCAACTTGATGTTAAGTTCAAACGATTGTCCTTTGTACCGGGCGGCCACCGACCTTTCGCAGCGCTGTTTCGATTCCGAAAACCCTTCCTTGCGCAATGCGCTGCCGGCAGTGTACTCAAGCTCTCTAAACGTGGTTCCCAGCTTCCTGTCAAGGCCCGGCCCGACTTCCAACATCACCGTGCGGCTCAGATCCTTGACCACGTCGGCAGTCGCCACTCCGATGGCGGAGAGCGCGCCGGCTGCCGTGGGCGCGATTACGCGCGGAATGCGCAGCGCGCTTGCCAGGTCGATGGCATGGAGTCCGCCAGCACCACCAAAAGAAAGGAGGACAAACTCGCGCGGGTCGTAGCCGCGTTCCACCGAAATACTTCTAAGCGCCCGTTCCATGTTTGTGTTCACTACCGAAATCGTCCCCTGAGCTGCATCGGTGATGCTGACCTTTCGGCCCGCGGCTTTGCTCATCTCCGCCGCAAGCATGGATATCGCCTCGCGCGCCCGCCGCTCATCGAGGGGAAACTCTCCCCCCAATAGACCAACCCCACCGAAGTGACCCAACACAACATGCGCGTCAGTTACGGTAGGCAGCACCGACCGGCCGTAACAGGCCGGACCGGGATCAGCTCCGGCCGACTCAGGGCCCACCCGCAACGACCCACCTTCATCAACTCTGGCAATCGACCCGCCGCCGGCGCCCACGGTATGAATGTCCATAACCGAAACCGCGACCGGCAGACCCGCAACCAACGCCTCGTTGGTCAGGCGCAGGCCTGCTCGATCACATAGGGCAACATCAGTTGAAGTGCCTCCCATATCAAAGGTGACGATGTTTTCCAGTCCGGCCGATCGCGCAGCGCGCAAAGCCCCTACCACGCCACCTGCAGGCCCCGAAAGAATCGTACGCACAGGCTCGTCCGCAGCAGCGGCGGCCGAGATGCTGCCGCCGGACGATTGCATCACCCGGAGCTTGGGGACATGGACTGCAAGTTTCTTGAGATAGGAACCCATGAGAGGTTGCAGGTAGGCATTGATGGTAACTGTCGTAGTCCTTTCATACTCGCGATATTCCGGCAGAATCTGGTGAGAAATCGATACGGGAACCTTCAGAGCGGAAACTGACTTCGCGATGCGACTTTCGTGTTCCGGATGCACGAAGGAAAAAAGCAGTGAAATCGCAACAGACTCCACTCGCGCCACTCTTAACTTATCGACCAGAGCATCGAGTTGATCGTCTTCCAGGGCTTCGAGCACTTCGCCCGACGACGCAATACGCTCGAGAACGCCAAACCGCAGACTGTCGGGCACAAGTGTAGGCGGGCGAACGGCGTCGAGATTGTAGAGTTCCGGACGCGCTTGCCTGCCAATTGCCAGAACATCTTCAAAGCCCTTCGTGGTGATGAGTGCGGTACGCGCCCCTCGTCTTTGAAGCAACGCGTTGGTCCCTACCGTGGTGCCATGAACGACCTCGAGGTCCGAAAGCTTCGCCCCCGTTAGTTTGGCGATGCGCTGCAAACCGGCCCCAATGGCAGTGGAAGGATCCGCGGGTGTGGACGGAAGCTTGAAGACTTGCAGGCGATTGCTAAACTCGCAAACGAAATCTGTAAAGGTTCCGCCGGTATCAACGCCGACTCGAATCCGGCGGGCCGTTTGAAGCTTAGGTTTGGCCATCTAGCAAATAGTCGGCAGGAGCAGGAGCAGGAGCAGGAGGCGGAAACAAAAAACCAACTTCAACTGAAACCTCCTTCTGCCTACTGCTCCTGCCTCTTGCCGACTGCCTCCTCGACCGTAGTCCAACATCCGCTCGAGTTCGAAGCACGCGCGGCATCCAATACAAGCTGAACCCGATAGCCGTCTTCGAAAGTCGCCGCTCCTTCGACTGTCTTGCGATCTTCGCGCAGAGCTTCAACGATGTTGCAAGCAAAAGCCGCGAAGCCTCGCGACCAACTGGCTGGACGCATCCCCGGGGCTATCGGATCCTGATGCACTTGAACAGGTCGCCAGGCGCCAGAACCTGTGGGTGAATGCCACAGTTCGCCGGTCTCTTCAACCATTAGAGATCCCTGGGCGCCGTAAATTTCGAGGCGGTTCTCGTAACTGCCGGATTCCAATACTGACAGAGCAGCGGCTCCGGTGGCATTACTGGTAAGCGAGGAGTCGGCGAATCGAAAATGAAGTTTGGCTTCGTCATCAGACGTCACGCGACGGATCGCTCCAGTAGCTTTGTCGGGGAGTCCAGAGACGTGCGTATTGAGCATGCAAGAAACCGCGCTTACCTCGGTGCTCAACAGCCAGCGAAAAGAGTCGATAACGTGGGAGCCAATGGCGCCGAGAGCTCCCCCGCCCATTGTCTTATCTGACCACCAATCCCAGGAACGGTCCAAAGCGCCGCGATAGTCAGAACGAAAGAGGTAGTTGCAGTGGCGCACAGCGCCAATCGCGCCGCTGTTCAACATCGAACGCATCAGGCGCCGGCTCTTTAAAAACCGGAGCTCGTGATCGATCAGCGCCAGCAGGCCCTTCTCCTGCGCGGCTTCGGTCATGCGTTTCGCTTCCCCGGCATTCATGGCCATCGGCTTTTCGCAAAGCACGGCCTTGCCGTGATTGAGGACGGTCAGCGCCATTTCCATGTGTGTCGCCGGCGGCGTCACGACGCTCACCAGATCCACGTCTTCGCGCGCTACCAATTCGCGCCAGTCGTTAGCTACATGCTCAATGTGAAACTCTTTCGCGACGTCGGCAGCGTGTTCTGGATTCCTGCTGGCGATACCGACAATACGAGCCCCCATGCAATCCCGAAATCCGGGAATCTGCGTAGTGCGGGCAAATCCGGCGCCGATGATTCCGATACGAATTGGTTTTCCGTTAGTCACAACTGCATCATCCTTCTTGACTCTAAAGGGACTCGAACTCTGCTCGAAGCGATCCTAACCGAAGTACCCTTGCCGGTCAGCCGCGGTTTCGACGCTGCCTACTGTAGTGATCTTCAAAAACGCTCATCGTTCGTGGATCGAATCTGTGCCTTCGGAACGATCCACGAAATCGCACGAACGGACACGAAGAGAGGCCTTAGTTCGAGTCATTTCGTGTGCTTTCGTGGATCGTCTTATCATTCTTATATTGTCTCCAAATACGTTATCGTAATTGTGAAATGCAGTACTAAGCTAGGGCGCCAAGCGTTGGATAAGCCAGTCTCCGTCAGCTTGCCGCTCATAAAGAATCCGGTCGTGAAGACGGCCCGGCCGTCCCTTCCAGAATTCAATTCGGGCCGGCTTCAGCCGATAACCACCCCAGTGCGCGGGGCGTTCCACAGGACGATCGCCGTAAAGCTCATCCAACTCGCGGAAGCGCCGCTCCAGCAATTCGCGGTTTTCGACAACCTGGCTTTGCGGCGAAGCCAACGCGCCGAGCTGGCTTTCCCGCGGTCGCGTTTTGAAGTACCCGTCTGACTCGCCACTCGAGATTCTCTGAACGCTTCCCTCGACGCGCACCTGGCGCCCCAGTTGCGGCCAATAAAAAACCAGCGCCGCGAAGGGATTCGCATCCAGGTCGCGGGCTTTATTGCTTCCGTAGTTCGTGAAGAAAACAAAGCCTCGTTCGTCAGCTTGTTTTAAAAGCACTAATCGCGCGGAAGGCTTTCCCTCCCTGGTGGCAGTTGCCAGCGTCATCGCCTCGGGTAAAGAGAAACCGGTAGCGATGGCGTCGTTCAACCAGCGGTGGAACTGGACGAGCGGATCGCTCGCGACGGTCTTCTCGTCCAAGACATCAATGGTGCGGGTTGGAGCTTCCTTCAAGGTAGTTCAGGACTCAATCGGTCGAGGGGCTCGTATAGGGCGCCAGTCTTAATCGCAATTCTTTCGGAATAGTCACGGTCTCAAAGGTATCGCGTCGCACCGCGGCCAGCACGAAGTGAGCATCCGCAATGAGAATATCTTCATCTTTGCGACGAACCTCGAAGTTCAAACGCATCGACTTATTACCAAACCTGCCGACGTAGACAGAAACCTCCAGCAAGTCGTCCAATTGCGCGGCGTGGTGAAAGTCGCATTCAAGATGAACACGCGGGAGCCAGATGTCCAACTCATCAAACATAACGCTATATGGCAGCCCCACTGCCCGGAATAATTCAGTCTCAGCAAATTCAAAAAAACGAATGTAAGCGCCGTAGAAAATAATGCTTGCAGCGTCGACATCACCCCAGCGCACGCGCTCTTCAATGGTGAATCTGCGAGGGTGTGGCATTCAGTCAGTCAACATCGAGCAAGACAACAAACCGAATCCGATTGTCTTGACACGACCGCTCAACAGGTGATCGATAAGCTAAGGTCAATCGCTGCAAGGGGGTCACTGAGACACTACACTAGACCTCCACGTCGTTCAGAAACTTTACAAACGCGCGATTGAATTCTTCCGATCGTTCAAGATTGGAAACATGGCCGGCGCCTTCCAAAATCTGTAGCCGCGAGCCGCCGATTTCTCGGTGCATGAGCTCCGAATCTGCCACTGGAGTCAGCACGTCTTTGCTGCCGACCAGAATCAGTGTGGGGGCAATAATGCGTGACAGAAAAGACGTTTGGTCCTTGCGTACGGCCATACCCCGGAGCGCTGACGCCGCCCCTTCTGGTTCCGTCCCCACAATCATCTCGCGTACGCGCCGGACAATATCGGGCCGCTCGGCCACCGTGTCAGGGGCGAGCAACTTCGGCAAGAATGCGTCAGCAATTCCCTCCATGCCTTCGCCCAGCGCCTTTTCTGCCTGCTGCTCGCGATTCTGCGCCCCTTCTTCGGTGTCTGCCTGGGGGCGTGTGTCAGCCAGTACAAGCGAACGAACTCGCAACGGAAACAGACGATAAAAAGCCAGGGCTACATAGCCGCCCATTGAAAGTCCGCCGATGGTAGCGCGCGAGATGTTCAAGGTTTCAAGCAGGGAAGCGACATCAAGGGCCATGCTTTCCATCGTCGCTGGTCCGGGAGTTACCGCACTCTTGCCGTGCCCGCGCAAGTCAGGAACAATTACGCGGTGGTTTTTCCGGACCTCTTCTACCTGCTCGCGCCACATCGAGCGATTGAAAGGATACCCATGAAGCAGCACCACGGAGGGACCAGAGCCCACATCCTCGTATGCTATCTCGATTCCGCGCACCAGCTGCTTTGAACCCTTGGCGCTAAGTGCGATGGTAAATTGTGCCACTCGCTCTCCTCTTTCCTGCCCAGGGCTGTGGTTTATCCGTCAGTAACATGGCGTTGCACCCCGGTGAATCAGGCCACCAGACATTAGCGAACACGGCTGGTTCGTCGCCGAAGAAAATCCATCAACACAAACTGTGACAGATTCCGTGGGTTTGCAAAGTAGGCTTTACCGTTTGTCATTGCCGTCATCTGCTTTACGAATTCAACGAGATAATAATCGCTTGCCAGCATGAACGTATTGATCATTATACCGGCTTTGCGGCAGGCCTGGACCTCCTTGAACGTCTGGTCCATAACAAAAGGATCGCCGCCCATCGAATTCTTGTACAAACGGCGCCCGGGCGAAGATGGAAGTGCCGGCGCTTTCGTAGAACGGAGCGAAGGTCTGGCGAGCGCAGGGCTTGCTTCGAGAAAACAAGCAGTCGGTTTTCCGTCTGTAACCATAACTATCTGCTTCATCTCTTTCCGCTGCGACTGCAGAATTCGCCGCGAGAGTCGCAGACCTTCGGCAGTATTCGTGTGGTACGGTCCAACTTGCGTGGTGGCCAGTTTCGCCAGGGGGAGCTCTTCGGCGCTGTCGTGGAAGAGCACGAGTTTGAGAGCGTCACCCGGATACTGCGTACGAATCAAATGAGCTAGCGCGAGGGCCACCTTCTTGGCCGGTGTGAACCGATCTTCGCCATAGAGAATCATGGAATGCGAACAGTCGAGCATTACCACCGTCGCGCAGGATGATTGGTAGTCACACTGGTGGACGTGCAGGTCGCTGTACTCAAGATTCAGGGGCACCTTCAAACCCTCGCGCTGAATTGCGGATAACAGGGTAGTGCTCACGTCGAGGTTGATCGTGTCGCCAAACTCGTAAGCCTTGCTGGCCGCGGCGGCTTCCACGCCCGTCGAAAGCTGTGGGGTGTCATGACGACCTACTGAGCTTTTACCAAGGCTTCCCAGCAAGTTTCTGAGGGTCTTATAACCGAGGAAGTCCAGACCTTTCTCGGTGACTTCAAACTTGATGTTCCGCGGGAGCGGCTCGGAAATTTCCGGGTTCCCATTCCCTCTTTGCTGCTGTTGCTGTCTGACCTGCTCTTCGTGCAGGGTTAAGTAGCCTTCATCTATCAACCGCTCAATCAATTGGTTGAGCATGTCTTCCAGGGCTGAGCCTTTAAACTTGCCGTCATTCTCAGCGAGCATCTCCTGAACCTGATGTTCATCGAGCAGACCCTGATCCATTAGCGCCTGCAGCAGCGCTTGTCGCAGCGCATCGAGGGACGTGTCCTGTGGGCGACGTTCACGGGTCCAATAGTAGTCATCGTCGTAGCCGGAAGAGAGCAGTGAGTCAGACAGCCCGTCCATCAAGTCCCCCAGATTTATGGATGAGACATCGAGACCTTTGAATTTTGAGTACCGCGTGAAACGCATTTCCGATTTCCGATTGCCAATTGCCAATTGCCAGATTGTATCGTTCACCTAAATCGGCAATCGGCAATTGGCAATGGGTTAGCTGTATTTGCCTGTCTCGGTGAAATCGTCGTAGATCATCCCGCGGCGATCTTTCTTCGCTTTGGTCACCGCCGTGTAACCGCCTTCTTCGTTGCGACTGATCTTGTTTCCCGCATAGAGACCTTCTAGTACAAACTCACAGGCGGCGACTAACTGCGCCTGGTCCGACTTTTTAAAGTCAAAAGGGATGAGCGAGGTTTCGATCAATTCGGGAACTGCGTCGAGGAGCCTTCGGCATTCCTTTGCCGAAGCCGTGTCGGCTAGACGCAGGTTGTTTCCCTGATCAAACCATTGCACGGTGCGCGCGAAATCGATGCCCACGAAATAGCCTTCAAAAATCTCGCCCGCCGCGCGTTTTATCAGGTCCTTGGCGACGCGGGTGGCTCCAATCTGTTCACCCTCGTATTCGAGTTCCATTTTGCCGGTCATGGAAGGAATCGCCGCATAGACATCGGACACGCGCGGCACAATCTTCTCTTCGCCGGTCAGGAGCGCGCGCCGCTCGGCATTTGAGATTACTGATTCGATAACCGTAATAGGCAGGCGTTGCGAGACCCCCGAGTGCTTGTCCACCCTTTGGTCGTCGCGAGCTTCGAAGGCGATTTGTTCGACTACCTCTCGCAAAAACTCTGGGATGTGCAGACGCTCCTGCAATCCGTTTCGTTCCACCCAAGCCTCCTGGCGCGTAATCTCGATTCCGGTAGGCAACTCCGCAGGGTAGTGAGTTGTGATTTCGGCGCCAATACGATCCTTTAGCGGCGTAATGATTTTCCCGCGCGCAGTGTAGTCCTCCGGGTTGGCTGAAAAAACAAGCATGACATCGAGGGGCAGCCTGACCGGGTACCCCTTAATCTGCACGTCGCCTTCCTGCATGATGTTGAAGAGACCTACCTGAATCTTGCCGGCCAGATCCGGAAGTTCATTGATCGCGAAGATGCCGCGATTAGCGCGGGGCAGCAACCCATAGTGAATCGTCAGCTCGTCGCTTAACAGGTGTCCGCCTTTGGCGGCTTTGATGGGATCGACGTCGCCGATAATGTCGGCAATGGTTACGTCCGGAGTAGCAAGTTTCTCCACGAATCGTTGATCGCGATTGACCCAGGCGATGGGTACTTTGTCGCCGTGGAGCTCAAGCTGACCACGGCCATAAGCAGAAATAGGATCGAAGGGATCGTCGTTTACTTCAGAGCCGGCGATTACGGGAATGCGGGCCTCGAGCAACTCGGTCAGTTGTCGGATAATGCGGCTCTTGGCCTGGCCACGCAGACCCAGCAGGATGATGTTGTGTCGGGAGAGGATCGCATTTACGAGCTGGGGGATAACGGTTTCACTGTAGCCAATGATTCCTGGAAAGAGTGTTTCGCCCGCCCGCAGTTTCCTGATGAGGTTATCGCGGAGCTCATCTTTTACCGAGGCTCGCTGATGACCGCTTGCTTTTAGTTCGCCCAGTGTTGCTGGTAGTTGCATTGAATGATTACCTGGTCATCGGAATAATTCTGCAAAATGATTTGGGGCAGAGTCCCCAGTCACGCTATGCATCTGCTCGATGAAAACCCCAACCACGAAGGGGTCGAAAAAAACATCCCGTGTGCCGGGGGAGCGGCAGCTTTGCGTATCTCTATCTTAATACTTTGAGATGAAAGACTCTAAGCAGTCGAATGATGCCCCCCGACTTGCCCGGGGGAGATTCACGCTCCCAGCTACAAAAGACATGCAATAACTTCTAGTATGCCACCGGCTTGCCCGGTGGAGGCTCACGTTATCTTGCTAAACGAGAGACTAACTGGTTGTGCGAAAAGCAGGAAGCGTGAAACTCCACCGCACAAGGCGGTGGCATCTGCCAACGCTGTAGTTCCTTTCTGGTAGCAACCAACGTGAGGCTCCCCCGGACAAGCCGGGGGCATCCCCTTTTTACTCAGGCTCTCCGCTTCCCGGGTTTCTGACGTTTCGGTCATCCCTTGAGTACTGCCCAAATTGAACAGTACCACTCCAATGCGGAGTCTAGGCATGCCAACCCTGCTGCTCATAAAAAACGTGACCGTCTGCTTCGAGCTTTTCGAGATGGGCAAGCACTGCGCGTTCGGCCATCGAGTGTGCTTTAGGAGAGACATCAATGTAGACACGGCTAACAATCTCTGGCGGGGTCGCTGCGCCCTCTTGCACAGCTTTAAGTATGTTCTGCTCCCGTTCCAGCCGGTGGAAAATATAGTCATCAATCTTACCGTATGGGTTTCCCACTGCCGGACCATGACCGCCGAGAATGAGGGAAAGATTCCTGAGCCCGCGCAGGCGCAGCAACGACTCGAGGTAGTCACGCATGTTGCCCTCAGGCGGATCGATTAATACTGATCCCAACCCCACCACATTGTCGCCTGAAATCAGCGTTCCGGTTCGTTGTTCATAGAAGCAGAGATGACCGCGCGTATGTCCTGGAGTGTGGACCGCTCGCAACACTATCTCGGGCGAACCCTCGAGCCTGATGAGGTCATCATCTTCAATCATACGGTCCACCCGAATCATGCTGTCCGATATTGCCGTAGCGAGAGCCGGTCTGGCCGGCGCGGCCACCCGGTCGCTACCGCTCCCAGTTCTGAGAAGACCCGCGCTTTCCGCGGTGAGGCGATGCGCGGCAACTCTGACTGGTTCGCCGAGATGAGCACGCAGAGCATTTACTCCACTGACGTGATCCGGATGCATGTGGGTCAAGACAATCTCGCTAACTGATCGTCCCTCGCGCACAAGATCATCGACCGCGGCTGCGAGCGCGTGTTGTTCTTCTTCATACGGCGAACCAGGATCGATTATCAAAATCTCCTGTGAGTTGTAGACCAGGTAGCAGTTGGTGTGAGTCGCCGGCGGTTTGGTGGGCGTGCGAACGGGAAAGCAAATGTAGTTCGGACGAAATTCGATGCGGCGAACGGGCTCTCGATTGGCCTGTGGAATCGCCAGGAAGCGCTCGACAAGATCAGGCGTCAGGCCCGCGGCAATCGTTTTCAATGCGTGGAGCGTCGGTGGGACTGCCAGAATTTCGGACCGCTGCCATTTTTCATAAGCTCGGCCCGCGGCAATCCATTCTCCCGAGGAGAGCTCGCCTGGGATGACTTGGGCTTCCTGCTTCGGGGGACAGTTGACGAGAAAGAACCAGGTATCAAACCTGCGGGCGCTAAAGGGCGGCGTCACCCAGCGGCCCACAAAAGTAAAATCATTGGCATCGAGACGGAGATTGTAATGTCGTAACAGCTCGGGCCATGACATGCGCCCGGATTCGAGATCGTCGAGGAGGGAAACTCGCTGACCCGTAGTCAAAGACTCGGCGCCCCGCGCGACTAATATACCCAGCTCTTCGAATAACTCACGAGCAGCGCAACTGATTGCTGCCGTAGATTCAGCGCCAGTGGAATTGCTTACCTGAACCTCTGCATCGAAGGTATCAAGCTGTCCACCTGGAAACGCCCAAAAGCCACCAAGGAAGGCGAGCTTCTCGCTACGGCGTGCCAGGAAAACTTCCGGGTCACGAGGATCGGTGTTTTGTCGAAGGAGAATTACAGCCGAGGCGTCTTTTGGGATCGAGGCAGTCGAGGCCTGCATTCTTATTACCAATCCTGATTGTGACCACTGACCACTGACTACTTCCTCGTCTGTCGCTCCGCCATCTCCATCAGTTCTTCCGGCATCCACTTGCCGACCGCCTTCGCTTCGGCTCCCGCGATTCCGTGTGAACGATCATGCCACTTATCGGTTGTTCCTTCGGGACCGCGTTCACGTTCATAGTTCTCGGTTTGCTCCAGACTAAGGATTATGCCATCTGCGATCTCGCCCCAGTTCTGGAACTGGATTCCTCGTCTGACCAACGACAGACCGGCGGACCAGTCTTCTTGCGGCGCTCGCGCGTCCTGTTCGGGAATCGTCAGATTATAGAGCGGCGGAAAGAGTTTTCCCTCGAATTCCCGAAGGAGTCGCTCCTTAATTTCCCTATATGACAACTGCGGATTCTCGAGTTTCAGGGCCTGTGCCCAGCGAAAGAGATCGGCAGCGCTTGCCTGTTCTTGAGCCATCGAGTCTGCTCCTTCAGTGGTCGTTTCGTGTGTGAACACCTTACACGCGCGCTTCTCTAATACCAAGTGGTCTGTCGGAACCGCGAGCGGTAGCGACCGGGTTCTAATACCAAGTGGTCTGTCGGAACCGCGAGCGGTAGCGACCGGGTTCTAATACCAAGTGGTCTGTCGGAACCGCGAGCGGTAGCGACCGGGTTCTGGATTCAACCCGCATTGGATTAAATCTTGGGATATTAAGAACTGGCAGTGTTGAGTGGAAGACCCGGTCGCTAAC
>JALZJF010000042.1 GCA_030859905.1 Acidobacteriota bacterium | reverse complement strand
GCCGTTAGCCCACTGGGGGCAGCCGGGGCTGCAGGCGGCTGGGTCGTGGCCTCTGAGATATTCGAATAAGCGGAATTGCCTCCCGCATTGTAGGCCCGCACCTGATAGCGATAGGTGGTGCTCGCTACCAGGCCCGTATTGTTGTAGCCGGTAATGCCCGGGCCTACCGTCGCAATCTCCACAAAGGTGGTGCAACCCGCACCCTGGCACCGCTCAATCTTGAACCCGTCTTCGTTGCTGGAGTTGTCCGTCCAGGCCAGATTGATCTGCGTGGATGAGATGGCCGTTGCGCTTAATCCTAAAGGCGATGCCGGGGCAGTGCCGGGTGAGGCCAATTCGAAATTATTGAAAATGGCTTTGCCAGGAGAAGCGATTGAAGTTTGCGTTCCCGCATCTAAACTGACTTTCACGCCGGTCAATGCCGTGGTGCCGCGTGCCACGGACATTCGCTCAGTCCACGTCAGATTATCTGGACTGGTATCGCCTCTGAAAGAGTCTAAGGCCGAGTCGTACCGGATGCGGAAATAACGGTCAACGGTCGGGTCATAGCCGATTATGGCCGACGCAGCGCCCGGCTCGCGGTACATCAACAAGCTATTGTTTGAGTAGTACATTACGATGCGGTTGGCAGCGTCGATGCCGATGCTGATGCCTGCGGTCACCTCGAAGCTTGCGGCCGGGGTCTGAGCTAATTCCACGCGCGCCGTAGAGCCGTGTACGGAAAAATCGTATGTGCCGACCGAAACATACCCGCTGTAGTGGTTTCCGGCAGTCGATGAGAGGAGTGAAATTTCCAGTCGCTGACCGGTCTCGTTAACGGGTATTGCCGGGTCGTAAAGTGAGCCGGCCACAAGACCCAAGTTCCACTTCGCGGTATCTCTTGAATTATCATTAAAGTCGTCTGTGAGTAATACCAGCCCACCCGTGGGAGGTGCCGACGTCGCCGCGCTGGCGGTGTTGGAATAAGCAGAGTTGCCACCACCATTATAGGAGCGGACCCTGAACTGATAGGTCGTCGAAGCCGCAAGACCTGTGTTGGAGTAACTAGTCAGATTCGCGCCTACGGTTGTGATCTCCGCAAAGTTGGTGCAGCCAGCCCCCTGACAGCTCTCGATGCGGAAGCCATCCTCATCAGTCGAGTTGTCCACCCAGACCAGATTGATCTGCGCGCTCGAGGCTGCTGTCGCCGTTAGACTCGTAGGCGCAGTTGGAGGCTGCGGTGCAGCTGCAGTGGTAGTGGCAGTTGCGGTGTTGGAAAATGCAGAGTTGCCGCCACCGTTATAGCCCCTCACACGGTACTGGTAGGTAGTAGCAGCCGTGAGACCGGTATTCGAGTAACTGATGACGTTCGCCCCTACGGTCGCAATCTCGGTAAAGGTGGCGCAACCCGCTCCCTGGCAGCGCTCGATGCGGAAGCCATCCTCATTAGTCGAGTTGTCCACCCAGACTAGATTGATCTGCGTGCTGGAGGCTGCTGAGGCCGTGAGCCCACTCGGAGCGGCGGGTGCTGACGGCGGTTGGGTCGTGGCTTGAGCAATATTCGAATAAGGTGAATTGCCACCCGCATTAAAGGCCCGCACCTGATAGCGATAGAGGGTGCTGGCTGACAGGCCCGTATTGTTGTAGCTGGTCACGCCCGCGCCCACCTGCCCGACTTCCACAAAGGTGGTGCAGCCTGCATCCTGGCACCGCTCGATGCGGAAGCCATTCTCATCAGTCGAGTTGTCCACCCAAGCCAGATTGATCTGCGTGCTGGAGGCCGCTGTGGCCGTCAGGCTCGAAGGCGCCGCCGGAGCCGTGGGTGCGGGGGTGGTCACGCTGGCCGTGTTGGAATAGGCCGAATCGCCACCACTGTTATAAGCGCGCACACGATATTGATAGGTCGCCCCGGCAGTGAGAACTGTATTCGAGTAATTGACTACGTTCGCTCCTACCGTCGCGATCTCGGTAAAGGTGGTGCAACCCGCTCCCTGGCAGCGCTCTATGCGGAAGCCATCTTCATTAGTCGAAGTGTCGGTCCACGCCAAGTTGATCTGTGTGCTGGAGCCGGCTGTCGCGCTTAATCCTGAAGGTGCCGTGGGTGTAGTGGTGGGTGAGGCCAATTCGAAATTATCGAAAATGGCTTTGCCAGGCGAGACGACTGAAGTTTGTGTTCCCGCTTCTACACCGACCTTCACACCTGTTAACGCCGTGGCGCCGCGGGCCACCGACATTCGCTCAGTCCACGTCAGATTATCTGGACTGGTGTCGCCTCTGAAAGAGTCTGTGGCCGAGTCGTACCGGATGCGGAAATAACGGTGAGCGATCGCGGCATAGTCGATTCTAGCCGAAGCCGCGCCCGGCTCGCGGTACATCCACAAGCTATTGTTTGAGTAGTACATGAGAATGCGGTTGTCAGGGTTGGCGCCGATGCTGATGCCTGCCGTCACAGAGTCGCTTGCGATCGGAGTCTGAACTAATTCCACGCGCGCCTTGGAGCCGTGCGCTGAAAAGTCATAATTGTTGGCCGAAAGATACCCCGTGTAGTGGTTTTCGGAAGTCAATGAGAGGAGTGCAATTTCCAGTCGCTGACCGGTTTCGTTGACGGGCATTGCCGGATCGTAAAGTGAGCTGGCCACAACACCCAAGTTCCATTTCACGATATCTCTCGAATTGTCATTAAAGTCGTCTGTAAGTAGTAGTAGCCCACCCGTCCCAGATGAAGCTGTGGTGACGCTGGCGGTGTTGGAATAGGCAGAGTTGCCACCACTGTTGTAGGCTCGGACCCGATACTGGTACGTTGTCGCAGCCGTGAGACCTGTGTTCGAGTAACTGACTAGGTTCGGCCCCACCGTGGCTATCTCGGTAAAGTTTGTGCAACCCACATCCTGACAGCGCTCGATCCGGAAGCCAGTTTCATCGTTGGAGTTGTCTGTCCACGAGAGATCGATCTGGCTGGTCGAGGCTACTGTCGCAGTCAGATTCGAGGGCGCGACTGGAGGGGGCGCAGATGTAGTTACGCTCGCAGTATTGGAATAGGCTGAGTTGCCACCACCGTTATAAGAGCGTACCCGATACCCGTATGTCGTCGAAGCCGTGAGACCTGTGTTGGAGTAACTGATGATATTCGGGCCTACCGTCGTAATCTCGGAAAAGGTGGTGCAGCCCACCCCCTGACAACGCTCGATACGGAAACTGTCTTCGTTATTGGAATTGTCTGTCCAGGAGAGGTTAATCTGGCTGCTGGAGGCTACTGTTGCCGTCAGACTCGACGGCGCAGTTGGGGGCGATGCTGCAGATGTCGTGGCGCTAGCGGTGATGGAATAGTTAGAGTTGCCACCACTGTTGTAGGCTCTGACCCGATACTGGTATGTCGTGGAAGCCGTGAGACCTGTATTTGAGTAATTGGTTATATTCGGGCCTACCGTCGTAATCTCGGAAAAGGTGGTGCAGCCCACCCCCTGACAACGCTCGATACGGAAACTGTCTTCGTTATTGGAATTGTCGGTCCAGGAGAGGCTAATCTGGCTGCTCGATAGTACTGTTGCCGTCAGGCTCGAGGGCGCGGCTGGGGGTGGTGGCGCAGGGGTCGCCGCGCTGACGATATTGGAAAAGGCAGAATTGCCCCCGGTGTTAAAGGCGCGGACGCGGTACCGGTATGTCGTCGAAGCCATGAGACCTGTGTTGGAGTAACTGGTTATATTCGGGCCTACCGTCGTAATCTCGGAAAAGGTGGTGCAGCCCTCATCCTGACAGCGTTCGACACGGAAGCCGTCTTCATTGTTCGAGTTGTCTGTCCAGGATAGATTGATCTGGCTGGTTGAAGCTGCCGTCGCTAATAGACTCGATGGAGCAGCAGGAGGTAGGATCTCAATTCGGACAATTTTAGCTACTGACGGCACACCGGACCCGTTCAAAATAAATAGCATGTAATAACCTGGCGGACATAAATTCATACTTGAAGGTGCCGTGACGTTCAAGCCTCCCGGCGCTTGAGAAAAGCTCAAACGGTTAATCCGCTGGTCCATGTTGTTCGTGTGAGTCACTGAAGAAAGCCGTATCCAGGTCACCTTATTGATACTTGTCGCATCGGGTGTTCCCACGAAGAAGGTCTGGCCGTAGCCTACGTTGGTGGCAGCAGAGGTGATCGTCGGACGCGCCCCTTTGAACAAATACGGCGGTGAGAAAAGTTCTGCGCTCGCAAAGTCACCTCCAGCGGATAGAATCCGCCCATCAGGTAAGAGAAGTGCAGTCGCATGGTAACCGCGATAGATAGAGTTACTGGCCAATGTGGTCCAGCTATTGTTCGATGGATCCCACAGTTCAGCTGCCAGCGCGGGGTTTGAAGAAATTCCACCTGTTAACTCATCGCCACTGCTGCCGCCCGTCACTAGCACCTTGCCATCAGGCAGAAGGGTAGCGTTGTGATGTTTGCGTGGATAAGTCATTGGCGCCACGTACTGCCATGAAGGGCTGGCAGCATTCAGGTCAATCTGTTCCGCGGTTGCCGTGGGACTTTGATCGGAGGTGCCGTAAAAATCCCCTCGGATCCCGCCCACAACTAGCACTTTGCCGTCGTCGTACATTACGGCCGAGCCCCAGTTGCGTGTCCCATAGTTGTTATTCCCAACCACAGTCCATGCTCCGCTACCAGACGTGCTCAAGTACCGTGTGGTTTGGTTTGGGCCGGCGTTGAAGACCTTGCCGTTAGGGGCCAGGAACATGTATGGGTAGTAAGGCAACTGCAGTTGCGCGTTAGTGAGATTGCGCCAGCTACCGGTTGCTGTTTGCCAGACTTGGGGCAGGAGATTCATACCTACGGTGGTATCTACCATCCCGGATACCACCAGGGCATCCCCGTTGGCCAGCGTGGTATTAGTGGGGTACCAGCGTCCGGCGTTCATGTCAGCCAGACGTGTCCACGTGTTCGTGAAAGGGTTGTAGACGGAGGTGTAGGACAACCCCGCATTATCTGAGACGTGTCCTCCGGTAACGAGTAACCGTCCGTCAGAAAGAAAGGAGAAGCCTGTACAGAAAATATTGTAGCCAGCCGGGGTCGCTGGGGTGATACTATCTGTGGTTGGGTCCCAAAGGTGAGGGTTGTCAGCATTTTGGTACGAATCCCAGAAGATGACCTTACCCGTCGGGAGCATCTGCGTGTGGATCGCACGGTACGGCCAAGTCTGCACGGATGACCATTGACCGACTGTCGAACTCTGGGCATTCACCGGCAGGCAAGTGCCTATTCCCACTGCGACAATCGATAGAAAGCAGGGCAGGACGACTCTTGCCCATGGGCCCCAGCGAGGAAGTGGTTGGTGTTGTGACATCGGGTATCACCAACAAACTCGAAGAAGTTGCTTCGCCTAACCCTTTCTAATCATTGATAAAGTCCCTTTTGTAGAGTTGAGGGTTGGAGAGAGGTCAGCAAGTCGGGCCTTGGGACACGTTTAAAAGTTTTCGTATCGGTTCCGAGAGGCGTGCTGTGAGCAGGGCCTCGTTGCCAGACGATATGGAGTTCGGCTCGTTGCCTTTGCCAGTAAAAGGATCGTGGTATGTGCTGGTAGTGACCCTAAAGGTAAGGGATAAGAATCCTTGCCCTCCGCACTGGTAACCCTGGGAATCCTTGACTGAAAAGCTCGTGGCTGAGTCCGCACCATCACCCCGGGAGATTACCTAGGATTTAAAACGCTCCTCAGCAAAAGTGACAGTAAGCTCGCGAATTCTGACGGACGATATTCTTTTTGGAAATTCATGTCAAGGATTTTGGCGGTAAGCCTCGGAACCATCTAGCAGACTGCTGAAAAACCCCTTTTCAGCGTGGGAAGAGAGCGAAATATGGAGTGCGCCGGCAGAGCGGAGCGGCGACGGCGCTTTGGATTCTTTTGGGGTTCTAAGGCTCGCCTATTCAAAGCGGAGTCGCGCTGCGCTTGCCTCCGCACTCCAAAATGAGTTTTTTCAGCAGCCTGCTAGAACTGACCTTTGGTAAGGAATAAAATATCCCCCACTATCCCCCACACGTAATTCAGACACGGACCTGAAAAGGTCGTGACTAACGGGGGAAATTTGATTTGAAAAAGAGAGTTGTCCCGCCGGAGTTTTTCATTAGGGGGGTATAATGAAGCAATTCAGGCTTGAGGACATAAAACCTCACCTTGGAAAAAACTGGGAAATATTGGGCGACCCGAGCGACAAGTACTTCACCGAGGTAAAAGCGATCTTTGAGGCCAGCAAGGATAGTTTAGTGTGGGTGAATTCTACGAGGAGGGATCGACAACAGCTTATTGAGAAAACGGAAGCGGCAATCATTATTTGCGACAGAAATATAGACATAACTGACAAGCTAAAACGAAATAAATGTTTGGTTATCGTGGACTCACCCAAGCTCATTTTTCTCCGAATAGTTGCAGCTTTATTTTCAACTAAAATGAAGTATGAAACTCATCCAAGTGCGGTGATCGAACCGGAAGCAGAGATTCACAACGAAACTTACATAGGCCCCTACACCTATATCGGAAGGTCCAGCATAGGAAAAGGTTCGATAGTTCACGGACATTGCCATATTTGCGATGGCGTTATAATTGGAGAGCGCGTAACCATTGATGCCGGAGCGGTTGTTGGCCCGGAGGGCTTCGGATTTGCCAAAAATGAAGCAGGCAAATGGGAACGATTTCCCCATATCGGAGGAGTTCTGATTCATGACGATGTTGAGATTGGTGCAAATACCTGTGTCGCCCGCGGAACGCTGGGCAATACAGAGATAAGGGAGGGGGCAAAGATTGATTGTCATGTGCAGGTCAGCCATAATGTAATTGTTGGCAAAGGTGCGATTATAGCCGCGTTCGCAATCATTTCTGGTAGTAGCTCTATTGGTGATGACGCATGGATTGCGCCGGGCGCTGTGATTACGGATGGAATTACTATTGGGCAGGGCGCCACAATCGGGCCTGGTGCAGTAGTCCTAAGTAGTGTCGCCGATTTTGCTAAAGTCGTTGGGAAACCTGCGATGCCGCTACCTCGGGAGTATTGGAACAAGGGTTAGAAACTATTCAGGACCCATGACAATCACCTCTTGCGCATGCAGTCATCTCGGAATTTTGGAAAGGAAAGGGAACTCTTATTGACGAGTCTCGTCGCCCGAGAGCAACGAGCTATGAGGACAGTTCTCATGCTCTCCACCAGGGTAAAGGCCGTTTGCTCGTGCATTTATTGCACATGGTGTCAAAGTACCGACCGATAAATCTGTCCTACCAAACCTTTCAGTCTTCCTTGAAAAACCCGATTGGGCTACAAAAATCACAATTAATCATGTTTGAGTTTGGACGTGAAGGAGGCCGGACAACAAGCCTACTGACTTCCAGTCTTAAGCCAAGCGGAAATCTTGCCGCTTGGGGCGGTGACGCGTCGGGTTACCGGGAGGCTGAAAGTGGGCCGAGGCAGGTGAAATTAGCCGCTAAGAGTCCAAAGATTCGTGAATCCAAATGCACAAGCGCGTCGACAGGACAATCAGACACCGACGAATTAACAAACTATCTCACTCAATGCTAGATAGGGGAGACATTCACTTGCGTATTTTAGTGGGAACAGTCGACACTGCAGGACAGATACCAGACATCGCAGATGGCTTTCGTCAGGTAGGTTATCAAGTCACCACGGCTGTGTCCGACAGAAATCCCTTCTATCCACACCACCAGTATGACGTTGAAGTGTATAGGAGAACCATTCAGTGGTCTTGGAAGGTTAATCACTTGATCCAACTGGGACGTCTGCCACTCCTAATTGCCCCTCATGATATTTTTGTATTCCTCTGGGGAGGGACGAGTTTGGTGGTTAATAACAGCGAATACCCCCTTCTCAAAGCACTAGGGAAACGAATCGTCTCGATGTTTTGTGGTGATGACATTCGACATCAATCATCTTTTGATCAGCAGTCAGCCTTTTTGGTCAAAAACAAGTCGTGCGTTCCGCTGAAAGTTTTGAGGCAGCAGGGACCGGAGATATTTAAGAATGACCCGCTGGCCAGACCACTGAGAAATCTACGCATCGCAGAACGTTGGAGCGATCTAATAATTTCGCAACCCAATCAATCAGGTTTGGCCGTGCGACCTTATATGCATTTTTTCGTACCCTTAAACTTGTCCCACTACAAGAAAGTCGTCCCCGGTAGAGATGTTCCTGTGGTCGTCCATGCGCCTTCCAACAAGAGCGTGAAGGGGACTGACATGATCTTAGCCGCCTTGGAACGACTTAAGTTGGAGGGTGTACCCTGCGAGGTGCGTTTACTGCACGGGGTTTCCAGTAATGAGGTTTTTCCTGAATTGGCTGGAGCCGATGTCGTTGTTGATCAGTTGCATGTGCCACTGCACGGAAAGTTGGGCGTTGAGGCCATGGCTTCAGGGTGTGCGCTAGCTACTTGTAACCGTGAGGAATGTGAGCCGTTCCCGCCCGCCCGCCCCATATGGCATATCGGTCCGGAAAACCTTTACATTCAGCTTAAGCGTCTGCTTATTGACAAGGATTTACGTATCCGGCTCGCACGTAAAGGGCGTGAGTACGTAGAGCAGTATCACGATCATGTCAATGTGGCCCGCCGGATTGTCGAACATTTAAGCGTTGAAAAGCTCAAACGGTATGATCATTATCCGACCTTTTTTGCCTGTGACTATCGCCTGCCCGAGGATGTGGAGATCCCGGCTTATCTGAAACGGATGACAGCTCAGGTGGTGCAACGTTGGGGGCTGCCCGAGAGTGTCGACCCTCAAGATATGATCGCGCGCGGACTAATGTCGGCAGACGGGCTAAACGTCTCGAAACCTATCCCCCGCTGGAAATCAGCACCATCGGCAGTGACCATTTAATTGTGCCTCTGTGCGAAAAAGCAGCAGGATCCGCCGTTTTTATTCTCGGACTGAAGACCGGTAGCATTTTTGCAGTAACACGCTGAGGATTCAGCGAGGAGTCGATATTAGCAACACCTCTGGTTCAACAAAAGATCGTTTGCGCGTCGGATTGCTGATCGACTCATTCGTACAGCCCCGATGGCGTTATAAGATTATCGAAGACATCAAATCCTCCTCGATTGCTGAGATCGTCTTGGTAGTCGAGAATGGGGCCTTTGCTGACCAAAAGAGATCCCCCTTTGTCCAAAAAGTTTGGACAAAAAGAAACTCCCTCCTATACGAAGCTTATTCCCATCTGGATGATTTGATTTATAAGGTTGAACCGGATGCTTTTGAGGATGTTGACGCTGCGCCTCTGCTGCAGGATTGCCCTGTCATTCGAGTCAATCCCACTATGAAGAAGTATTCCGATTACTTTCCGGACAAAGATGTTGAAGCGATCTTAGCCTTCAATCTTGACGTTGCGTTGCGGTTTGGATTTCGGATTCTGAAGGGGCGCGTTCTGCAGATTGCCAAAAATGGTGTCTGGTCATACCACCACGGGGACAATCTGGTAAACCGCGGCATTCCGCCTGGGTTTTGGGAGGTGATGAATGACGAGCCGGTCACCGGCTCAATATTGCAATTACTGACGGAAGAACTCGATAACGGAAAGGTGATTTATCGATCCTGGGCACCGACAATTAATAGATTTTCGGTAAAAACAAACAATAACAATTATTACTGGAAGTCGTCCTCGTTTGTGCCACGGAAACTGAAGGAATTGTATGAGTTGAACGGAGAAACTCCAGATGAGGCGCACGGCGAACGGCCGTACTTACCCTACTACAACCGACTCTACAAAGTCCCCACCAACATTGAGATGTTGCCATTGATACTTAGATTGATTGGCAGGTTTGTCTCAAGGCTGTGGGAAAAACTATGGAGTTTTGATCAATGGTTTCTGAGTTATCGAATCAAGTCGGGTCCGGCCGACACTAACAACGTGTTTCATAGATTTAAAAACCTCATTCCCCCGAAGGATCGATTCTGGGCAGACCCCTTCCCGGTCAAGGTGGGTGATAAATTCTTCATCTTTGTTGAAGAGTTAATCTATAAGCGCCAGAAGGCGCACATCTCGGTCATTGAAGTTGACAAGCATGGGATGGCGAAAGACCCGGTGAAAGTTTTGGAAAGGGATTACCATCTGTCGTATCCATTTATACTGGAATGGCAGGACAAGTATTACATGATACCGGAGTCGTCCGACAACAAAACTGTCGAATTGTACCGCTGTGTCTCCTTCCCTTCTGAATGGAAGCTGGAAAAGGTTCTGCTGGAGGCCAACAATCCTGCGGACGCTACGTTGATCGAGATTGATGGGCTGTGGTGGATGTTCGTCAGCATTGGCGCCTCTGGTGCTTCAAAAAACTGGGACGAGCTCCATATCTTTTACTCGGCGAGTCCTTTGGGACCGTGGCGACCGCATCGGCGAAATCCGGTCAAATCAGACGTGCGGTGCTCACGGCCGGCGGGCCGCCTCTTTTACGTCAACGGCGATTTGTTTCGTCCAGCTCAGGACTGCTCGAAACATTACGGGTACGGGATTTCGATCAATAAGGTGATTCAATTGACGCCCGATGAGTTTCATGAGGAGGAAGTTTCAAAGATTTTACCTGAATGGAACAAGAGAATTATCGGCACCCATACGCTGAACAGTTACGATGACATAACCGTGATTGATTGTTTGATGAAAAGAAGAAGGTTCTCTTAGAGATGTGTGGCATCGCAGGATTTATCGAGCCGCAGGTACCGAAGCCGTCGCCTCAATGGCAGGCTTCTGCCGCGATGGTGCTCGACCGAATGTGCCGTGTGATCACGCACCGCGGCCCCGATGATCAGGGCACCATGGTTCGGGACGGCGTTGCACTCGGCATGCGACGTCTCTCCATCATAGATCTGGCTGGGGGACATCAGCCTATCTCAGGCGAGGACGGCTCGGTGACAACCGTCTTCAACGGTGAGATTTACAATTACCGCGAGCTGCAACGCGACCTCGAAGCGCGCGGGCATCGCTTCCAAACACATTCGGACACGGAAGCGATTGTTCACGCCTACGAGGAGTACGGCCCCGCGTGCGTGAAGCTCTTTCGCGGTATGTTCGCTTTCGCCGTCTGGGATGAGCGCGCCAGAAAGCTGTTCCTGGGGCGCGATCGCGTTGGAAAAAAGCCGCTCTATTACACGTTAACGGCGCAGGGGACATTTGTCTTCGGTTCGGAGTTGAAATCCCTCTTGCAGCACCCTGAAGTCAAGGCCGAATCCGATCCTGAGGCCGTTGATGCATACCTCACATTCGGTTACGTCCCAGATCCAATGAGCATTCTGCGCGGCGTCCACAAATTGCCGCCGGGCCACCACCTGAGCTTGGTCGATGGGCGCTTTTCAATCGAGCAGTACTGGGACTTCTGTTTCGAAGGGAGTGAAATCAAAACAGAGGAAGAGTACGTGGAGAACTTGCGCACGCTCCTCGACGACGCCGTACGCGTCCGCATGGTGGCCGATGTGCCGCTCGGAGCGTTCCTGTCGGGTGGCGTTGATTCCAGCGCGATCGTCGGTTTGATGTCGCGACATTCGGCGCGGCCAGTCAAGACCTTTTCCATCGGTTTTCACGAGGATAGCTATAACGAACTCAAGTACGCGCGTTTGGCTGCGAAACACTTCGGCACCGACCACCACGAGTTAATCGTCACGGCTGAATCGTGCCGGATCGTCGACGAGCTGGTATGGCACTTCGACGAACCCTTCGCCGACCCCTCGGCGATACCGACGTACATTGTCTCAAAACTAGCCCGCGAACACGTCACCGTCGTGCTTTCCGGCGACGGGGGCGACGAATTGTTTGCGGGCTACACGCGCTATGCGATCGACCGGCGGCGGAGCGGCTTCGCGCGCTTCCCGCGCTTTCTGCGGCATGGTGTGATGCAACCGTTGAGCCGCCGTCTGCCGCACGGCGCGTGGGGGCGCAACTACATTCACAACGTGGCGCTCGACCCGATCGATCGTTATATCGATGGTATGTCCTTTTTTACCACGCTCAACAAGCTTTCGCTTTACACCGACGCTTTCAGGCAACAGCTAAACGGCGCCCGCGGTGCGCTCATATCTTTTCGCGATCACGCCGCACACGCGCGCTCCCGTGACCACCTTGACCAATTGCTGTACCTCGACAGCAAAACGTATCTGCCGGGCGACATCATGACTAAAGTTGATCGGATGAGTATGGCGGTCTCCTTGGAAGCCCGAGCGCCGCTGCTTGATCACAAGCTTATCGATTTCGTCACGCGCATTCCCGCCTCGATGAAGATGAAGGGGCTGGAGACCAAGCATATCTTTAAGCGCGCGGTGCGCGACATTGTGCCCGCGGAGATTCTTGACCGTCCGAAACAGGGTTTCGGGCTGCCAATCGAACAGTGGATCAACAACGAACTGCGCCAACGCATCCGCGACACTCTGACCGAACCGCGCACAAGGCAGCGCGGCTATATCAACCCGAGCTACGTAGACACACTGCTCGACGAGCATGAACGTGGCCGCCGCGATCAATCGATGTCTTTGTGGGTGCTGTTTATGTTTGAGCTCTGGCATCGCACTTTTATTGATGGCGCAAACGAAGCGCCCCGCAGAGAACGTGAGGCCGTTGATTTGATGCCAGTGGGGTAGAGCAGGTTAGCGGTGTAGACTGCTAGTAACTTGGTAGGCCTCTTATGTGTGGAATTGCGGGTCTGATTGGATCAACTGAGCGCACAGCCGCCGTCGGAGCGGTGGGGGAAATGGTGTGCGCGCTCGCTCGCCGCGGGCCGAACGGCGAAGGGCTCGAAGTCTGGGACGGGGCTGTGCTGGGCCACCGACGGCTGGCGATTTTCGATTTAAGCGAAGCGGGGCGGCAGCCGATGATGTCGCCGGACCGCTCAGTAGGGGTCGTCTTCAATGGCGCAATCTATAACTTCCACGATCTGCGTGATGACCTGGTCGCGCTCGGGTATCGATTCAACAGCAACACGGATACAGAAGTCCTTGTCCATGGATATCGAGAGTGGGGCATGGATAAACTCGTCTCCAAGCTGAGAGGGATGTTTGCTTTCGGCCTGTGGGATAATGGCGCGCGCAAGCTGTTCCTGGTGCGTGATCGGCTGGGGGTAAAGCCGCTCGTGTACGCTGTGCGCGACGGCCAGATTGCCTTCGCTTCGACAGTACGAGCGCTACGGCGCGGCAGCTTTGTCAGCGAGATAGATGAGCGCGCAGTAACCGAGTACCTCGAGTTCGGGTTCGTCACCGATGAGCGCGTAATTTATGAGGGGGCGGCCAAAGTTCCGGCGGCGTTTATCGTCGAATGGTCGGATGGATCGCTTCACAGGCGGGAATACTGGACGCCGCCAGCGGTCAATACCTCGCACGCCCCGTCGTTCGATGAAGCGGTAGGGGAAACAGAACGTCTGTTTCTCCGCGCTGTGGAGCGCCGTCTCCATGCCGATGTGCCGGTCGGCGCATTGCTGAGCGGCGGCGTTGATTCTAGCCTCGTCTGCTGGGCCATTGCGCGGCTGGGCGGCGAGGTTACGGCCTTCACCATAGGTACCCCAGGCGACCCTTTAGACGAAACTTCAGACGCGCGCTCAACGGCTCAAAGGCTGGGAATCTCTCACCGAGTGTTGGAGCTGTCAGGGGCCGACACGCCCGACATGAATGAGCTGGTTTCTGCATACGGAGAGCCGTTCGCCTGCGCCTCGGCTCTCGGCATGCTCAGAGTTTCGCGGGCCGTTGCCGCATCGGCCACCGTGCTGCTGACGGGAGATGGCGGCGACGACGTGTTCCTTGGCTACCCCGAACATCGCTATTTGTGGCTCGCCCAGAAGGCGGCGCGCTCCGTGCCAGATGCCGCGGCCCGCGGTTGGTATGCTTACCGTCACAACTTCCCCCGGCGCGGCCCTCTGCGCCGCGCCGCATCCTTCCTCGACTACACGACGGGGGGCCTGGGCGCGGTCGCGTGCGCACACGATGGTTTGCCGATGTACCAGCGCAACCATCTGCTCGGCGACCGATTGGCTAACGCGACAGTCCCGCAGCGCGCCATCCGCTGGTCACTCCATTCCGCGCGTAACGTTCTGGCGGAGTTTTTAGAGTACGATCGCCGTATGCGGTTTGTCGGTGAGTACCTGACGAAAGTCGATGGAGCGACTATGCATTATGGGCTGGAGGCCCGCTCGCCATTTCTCGACCAGGAACTTTGGGAATTCGCAGCGTCGCTGCCTCTCGATCTGCGCCTTCATGGCGGCCGCCTGAAGGCCGTGTTGCGCGAGTTTTCACGGCGCCGTATCGACGAGCGAGTAGCGCGCGGACGCAAACGCGGTTTCAGCATCCCTGTCCAGCGATGGTTGGTCGGCCGCTGGCGCAACGCCCTGGAAGATGCTTTCCGGGATTCACTACTGGACGAAGAGGGGTGGGTGCGCGCAGCCCCGGTTTTGGACCAGATCAGGCTGGCCGCGCAGAGGGGGTTGGCTCCACTTCAGTTGTGGTACCTGTTTGTGTTGGAGTGGTGGCTGAAATACGAGCGAAACGATACGAATCACGCTGGCAGGGAGCAGGCCGAGACGATCAGCCACGGCGCGTCACGCGATAGATGAGGAGAACTGCTTAGGCCTTTTGGCTTTCAGCGACGTCAAAAGCATACTGGAAATATGTTTGTCCTCATGAGTCAAAAGTCGTTTTTCGGCGGTCTGCGTACCCTAAACGTTCGCACTAGAAATTTCGCTTGCAGCTTCGATTTTCTTCGGTTTGGACGGTGCGAGCCAAAGAACTTTAATGCCTGAGCTACTCTAACCTCGGAAAGCGGCAGGGAGGGGAAGACTATTACTTCTTCGAGACCAAACGTTCTGCAACTGGTCGGTGGTTTCTATCAGGGTGGTAGCGAGCGACAGGCGGTGCAGTTGATGCGCCTGCTTAAGGAGAGCCACCGTTATCGCGTGCATATCGCATGTCTCGACGGAAGCGGGGTGTTGCGTGAGGAGGTCGACCGCTTAGACCTTGGCGAAATTGGGGAATTTCCGCTCACCAGCTTCTACGACCGCAACGCGGCGCGACAACTCCGTCGGTTCACCGGTTTCCTGCGAGATCGCGAAATCAATCTCATTCAGGTCTTTGACTTTTACACTAACATTTTCGGCATGGTCGGCGCCGCGGTCGCGCGCGTGCCGGTCCGCATCGCCGCACGACGCGAGACCGACGGGATGCGGACCAACGCGCAGAAGTGGGCCGAACGGCGAGCGTTCGGCTTGGCGCACGCAATCGTCGCAAACTCTGAAGCGGTGCGCCAGCAGTTAACCAGGGACGGAGTGCCGGCGCAGAAAATCGTGACAATCTATAACGGAATAGATATTGAGCGGGTGCGTCCGCTTACCGATTTGCCGCGTGACCGGGCGCTCGCGCTGCTTAAATTGCCGCGTGAGGGACGCCGCCGCTTTGTCACCATCGTCGCAAATATGCATCATCCCGTGAAAGATCAGGCGACATTCCTCCGCGCCGCCCGCATCGTGCGCGAGGCTGTGACGGACGCCGCGTTTGTCCTTGCCGGGGAAGGCAAGATGGCCGAACCACTGCGCGCCCTCGCGACGCAACTCGGACTTAGCGGGTCCGCATTTTTCCTCGGCCGGTGCGGTAACATCCCCGAACTCTTAGCCGTCTCGGACGTGTGCGTGCTTAGCTCCAAGGGCGTCGAGGGTTTTTCTAACTCGATCATGGAGTACATGGCCGCCGCGCGTCCTGTAGTGGCGACGGACGTGGGCGGCGCGCGCGAAGCAATCGTCGAAGGTGAAACCGGTTACATCGTGCCGCCCGGTGATGAAGTGATGTTGGCCGAGCGGATCACTTCTTTGCTCAAAGACTCGCAGCGCGCGCGGGAGATGGGCGAAAGCGGCTTGCGCCTGATCAGGCAAAAGTTCTCCTGCGAAGCTCAACTCGAACACACCGAGAATCTTTACGACCAACTGCTGTCGCGGGCCGGAACCACCACGCGCTTCCTGGGTGCCTGCGGCGAGTCGGAAGTTGCCGAAGCGGAAGAGCGCAGGATTTAGCCCTACATTCTGGATAGAAACCAGCGAAATGCATGATCATCATGATGCAGGCGAGGCTCTGGCGAGCGCGGATTCTTCCGGCGCGGCGACAACCTTGCGCGTTTTGATGGTCGCCCCATCGCTGGACATGCTTGGCGGGCAGGCTGTGCAGGCCGCGCGCCTGCTTGAGCGTTGGCGTGAAGACCCCGCGCTCGAAGTCTCGCTGCTGCCTATTAATCCTCGATTGCCGGGGCCGCTCAGAAAGTCTCAGACGATTAAGTACATACGCACTGTCGTAACCTCGCTTTACTATTGCGCCACTTTGCTGGCGAGGGTGCGCCGCTATGACGTCATTCACATCTTCTCCGCTTCCTATCTTTCTTTCGTGCTCGCCCCCACCCCTGCCATTCTGGTCGCTAAACTCTACGGGAAAAAAATTGTACTCAATTACCGCAGCGGCGAGGCTCAGGATCATCTCCAGCGCTGGCGCCGAACGGCGCTCCCGATCATTCGTCTCGTTGACACGATCGTGGCTCCGTCAGCTTACCTGGTAGAGGTTTTCGCGCACTTCGGATTCCGGGCACGTTGGATTTTCAACATTGTCGAGACCGAGCGCTTCCGCTTTCGCGAACGCCGCCTGCTGCGTCCCATTTTTCTGTCAAACCGCAATTTCGAACCGCTCTACAATGTTGCTTGCGTGCTACGTGCCTTTGCGTTAATCCAGAAGGGTTTTCCGGAAGCGCATTTGACGTTGGCAGGTGACGGTAGCCAACGCGCTGAACTTGAAAACCTCGCTCAGGAACTACGCCTCCGCAACACTCAGTTCATCGGTAGCGTGGCACCCGAGAGGATGCCTGAACTATATGACGCTGCGGACATTTATCTCAACGGGTCGGATATAGACAATATGCCTGGTTCGATTATTGAGTCATATGCTTCAGGCTTACCTGTGGTGACGACGGATGCAGGCGGAATTCCATACATCCTGACCGACAAAGACACAGGTTTGATGGTCCCGCGGGGCGACTATCGGGCAATGGCCGCCTGCGCAATTCGCTTGCTGCAGGATCAGGCTTTCGCGTGCGCAATCATCGGCAGGGCACGCGCGGCGTGCCAGAAATACAGTTGGCTTGCGGTGCGCGGTGAATGGCTCAAACTCTACCATGAAGTGGCGAGCGCGACAGCGCGAGGAAGCGAAGGGACGTCGAGCGGTGGGGTAAGCGGCGTGAGAGTTGGTGGTTGACGTGTTGGAGAAGTTAAAGAAGGTGAAGGGTCGGAGCCTCGATGAATTGCGCGTGCGTAGTGCGCAAGCCCTCGCCGCCTATATGGAGAGACGCGGTTGGTCGGCGCAGGCGCGCCTTTCACCTGACGGGGCGATGTTTGAAATGTTAGATGCGACCTCAATCAAAGGCGCTTCTGTCTCTGCAGAAAGCTTGCTCGAGCACTTCCGTGCGCGCCCGTCAACGCGTTTTTTTGCTGCTTTCGCCAACCAACAAGCCACAATCGCCGAGTTGCGTCGCCGCTTCGGGCCAGGTGCAGAGGAGAAAGTGGTAGAACGCGCCAATCGCATCGAAAAGGGCCGATTCGATCTGCTCGGCCTACGCGATCTCTATTTTGGCGAGCCTGTTGACTGGCATCTCGAACCCATCTCCGGCAAAAGAGCGCCGGGACTACACTGGAGCTTGATAGCTGAACTCGACTCGGAAGCGACCGGTGACAAGAAGATTGTCTGGGAATTAAACCGCCATCAACACTTTATGACTCTTGGTCGTGCTTACTGGTATACGCGCGATGAGCGTTACGCAAAAACTTTTATTAAGCATCTCAACTCGTGGATGGATCAGAACCGCCCGAAAATCGGCATTAACTGGTTCAGCAGCCTGGAAGTGGCTTTTCGTGCCATTTCATGGCTCTGGGGATTCTACTTTTTCAAGAACTCGCCGCAATTGACGCCCGCAGTTTACTTACGCGCGCTGAAATTCCTTTATGTTCATGCAAGGCATCTGGAAACCTACCTTTCAACCTACTACAGCCCAAACACGCATCTGACTGGCGAGGCGCTCGGCCTTTTTTATCTCGGTACAATGCTGCCCGAGTTTCCGAGCGCGGCTCACTGGCGCGCAACGGGGAGGAGTATTCTTCTCAGAGAACTTGACCGCCAAATCAAACCTGACGGCGTCTACTTTGAGCAGTCGAGCTACTATCATCGTTATACAGTTGATTTCTATACGCACCTGTACATTTTGTCCCGGGCGAATGGTGAGCACGTGGAGGAGGTGCTCAAACAGAAGCTGACGGCGCTGCTCGATCACCTAATGTACATCTCTAGACCCGACGGCACGACGCCTTTGTACGGCGATGATGATGGCGGCAGACTTGTGGTACTTGATGAGCGCGAGCCAAATGATTTTCGTGCCGCTCTATCTACGGGAGCCATCCTATTTGACCGTTCCGATTATAAATATGTTGCGGGTGAGGCGGCAGAGGAAACGCTCTGGTTACTTGGCGGCGAGAGTTTGAATGATTTCGATAGTCTTGACGCGCACCCGCCGCAACATACGTCGCGCGCTTTTAGCGACGGCGGTTATTTCGTGATGCGCGACGGTTGGACGCGAGCAGATAGCTATCTCTTGATTGATTGTGGACCGCACGGCACGCTCAATGGCGCGCACGGGCACGCCGACGCGCTCTCCTTCGAGTTGGCGGTACAGGGGCGCTCATTGCTTGTCGATCCGGGTACTCACACGTATGCCGACTCGATAGAGACTCGTAACTACTTTCGCGGCTCGGCGGCACACAACACGCTCACAATTGATGGCGCGTCTTCATCCATACCGGATGGCCCTTTTTCGTGGAAGCATGTAGCGCTCGCCCGCCCGCGCGCTTGGATGAGTCACACCCGCTTCGACTTCTTTGAGGGCGAGCATGATGGTTACATGCGACTTCCGAGGCCTGCAATGCACGTGCGCAGCGCGCTTTCCCTAAAGGGCGACTACTGGGTCATGCGAGATAGTGTCACGACCAGCGGTGAGCATCGCTATGACCTCCATTTTCACTTTTCCCCAGAGGTCAATCCCCTCATCGAGGCGGGCGAAAATGCGACTTTTGTGCGCGAGGGTAAGGTGGGCGCCGGTCTGGAAATCTTCACTTTTAATGAGAGCGGTGAGTGGCGCATGGAGGATGGATGGGTTTCGCGCTGGTATGGTGAGCGCTCCGTGGCGCCCGTCTGCATCTTTGCAAAGACGGCTGAAGGGGGGCAAGAATTCTTTACGTTTCTCATGCCTCGCCAGCGGGATATAGGATCGCGCATTATGGAGATCGAGGCTATTGGAGGAAGAGCCTTTGAAGTTGCCAACGAGAACAGCCTCGATGTAGTTATGATCCGATCCGGTCACTTCGTTGAGACGGCGCGATTGGCCTCCGATTTCGAGTGGGTGTGGGCGAGGTTCTCCAAGCAGGATCAGCAGGTCCCCGATGAGTTGGTGCTAATTGGAGGGCGCACGATTCATTTGTACGGCAAGAGGATTTTGAAATCTGAGAAGGGAATCAGTTTCCTTGTGGCAAGTCGCATCGATGATCAGTTTCGCCTGGAGACGAGCGATGGTTCATTGGATTTAATATTCCCTGTTCGCGATTTGGAGTCGCTGTTTTCAAAGCTGCAAACGGACATTTAGATCCAAAACGGATTGATTTATGTGTGGAATTAATGGAATAGCACTATCGAGCCGAGCGCGAACACTCATTAATGAGCGTGTTCTCAAACAGATGCGTGATGTGCTAACGCACCGCGGACCCGATGATTACGGCATCTTTATTGATGGCAACGTCGGATTGGGCCACCGCCGCCTGAGCATTGTTGATGTGGCCGCCGGCCACCAACCGATGGCGAACGAGGACGGCTCGCTCCAGATCGTCTATAACGGCGAGATTTACAACCATGCCGATTACCGTTCAGGCCTCGAAGCGCGCGGACACGTCTATCGCACACATTGCGATACGGAAACGATTCTGCACCTTTACGAGGAGGATGGTCTGCGTGTCGTTGAATCTTTGCGCGGCATGTTCGCCTTCGCCATCTGGGATCAGAAGAAGCGTCAACTGTTTATCGCGCGTGACCGGCTCGGCATCAAACCGCTTTACTATGTGCACACTGATGACGGCTCGCTTTACTTCGCATCGGAAATCAAGTCTCTGCTCGCGGCGCGCGCCGTGATGCCGGAGATAAACTACTCGGCACTGCCAGATTACCTTGCGAACCATGCGACTTCGGGTGAGGAGACGCTGTTCCGCGGCGTTCGGCGACTGCTCCCGGGCCACACTTTGCTGTGGCGCGACGGACAGGTGCAGATTGAGAAGTACTGGGACATGGACCCTACCGAGGTAGACGACGGAACGGCCGGCCGCTGCAGTGACGACGACTACGTCGCAGAGTGGGCGGAGCTTTTCCGCACCTCGGTGCGCCTGCGCCTGATGGCGGACGTGCCGCTCGGCATGTTCTTGTCGGGCGGTATCGACTCGTCGGCCATCGCCGCCGTGATGAGCGAAATGGTGAATGAGCCGATCAAAACATTCTCCGTGGCTTTCGACGACCGCGATGCGAACGAGCTTGAGTTCGCGCGGCTCGTCGCCCGCACCTACAAGACGGATCACCATGAAGTGGTGGTCAGCCCGGAAGATTTTTTCGCCGTGCTCCCGAAACTCGTCTGGCATGAAGATGAGCCGGTCGCCTTTCCGGCGAGCGTGCCGCTTTATTTCCTCTCGCGTCTGGCGCAACGCCATGTAAAGGTCGTGCTCACGGGTGAAGGCAGCGACGAACTGCTCGGCGGATACGAGCGCTATTATAAAACTGTCTATAACCTCAGGCTCGGCGCGCTTTACCGTCAGTTGACGACCGAACCCATGCGCGACGCCGTCCGTCGTTTCATCGAGAGTCGGAGTCCGGGATCAAACGTCCGACGGAAACTCACGCGCACATTCTTATGTTTACCGCTGGATATCGAAAGCATCTATTTTGACAACTTCTCCGTTTTCTCTCGTGCGATGCAGCAGGATCTCCTGACGCCGGAAACGAAGGAACGGACCGGCGGGATCTATCCTTACACCACGGCCATCGAATACATCGGCCCTACTGGTAATGGCGCATCCCTTAACCGGTGGCTTTATGCGGACATTAAGACTTACTTGCACGAATTGCTGATGAAGCAGGATCAGATGAGCATGGCGGCGTCGATCGAGAGCCGGGTGCCGTTCCTGGACCACAAGCTGGTTGAGTTCTCGATGCGTTTGCCCCAGCGGATGAAGCTGCGCGGCCTGACGACCAAATACATTCTGCGCCGGAGCATGCGAGGCGTCCTGCCCGAGCAGATTTTGAAGCGGCCTAAGATGGGTTTCCCCGTGCCGCTCGCCTCTTGGTTTCGCGGGCGCTTCCGATCTGTGATTGATGAATACGTGCTGAGTGAGCGGGCGCTCGGCCGCAATATTTTCAACGAGGGCGTCGTGCGGCGCATCGTCGAGCGTCACCAATCGGGCGCGGAGAATCACTCGGAAAGGCTGTGGACGTTCGTCAATTTCGAAATGTGGCAGCGGCAATTCATCGACGGCGAAGAGATGTGCGAGCCGCAGTTGGCTGTCGCCGAGACGGCGAGCGTGGCGCCGTAGGGACGATTGAAATCGCGCTTTCTCTCCATCATTTCGGCTTGGCGGGTATCAAGAACAGGTGACGAGAATGCAGGCTCTGGATCAAGCGGCAACTGATACGATGACTAAACCGGACCAGGCGGTGAGACTTCCGGCGGCAGACGTGCTGCGTGGTCGGGACATAATTTGCTTCAGCAACGACTGGAGCGGAGACCCGCTCTCAAAAACACACCTGATGCGTCTGCTGGCGCGCGATAACCGTGTGCTGTGGATCAACTCGATCGGCTACCGCGCGCCGACAGCTTCGAAGGCGGACATCAGCCGCGCGTTCCGTAAATTGGTCGCCGCCGCGGGCCCCGTGACCGAGCCCGAGCGCAATATCTTTGTACTCAATCCGATCGCTATTCCGGCTTACAGCAATTCTCATATCCGCGAATTAAACCGCCACCTGCTCCGCTTCCAGGTCAAGCGTGCGATGCGGCGGCTCAGTTTTCAGCGGCCCGTCAACTGGGTGTACATGCCGGCGGCAGCGGTCGTCGCCGGCAATCTCGGCGAGGACTTGTTGATTTACCACTGCGTTGATGAATACACGGGTTTCTCCGGTGTCTCGGCGCAGTCAATTGCCGAGCTTGAGGGGAAGCTTATTCGGCGTTCGGACCTGGTGGTCGTCTCGTCTGACCTCCTCTATCAGTCCAAAGTCCGGATGAACCCGCGCACCGTCCTCGTGCGCCACGGCGTGGACCACGAGCACTTTCGCCGCGCGCTTCGTCCTGAGACGGTCGTGCCCGATGACATCGCGCGATTGCCGCGGCCGGTCATCGGGTTCTTCGGATTGATTGCCGATTGGGTGGACGTGGACTTGATAGCTTATGTCGCCGAGCAGTTCCCCGAAGGTTCGCTGGTGCTGCTCGGAAAAGCCACGACGGATGTTTCGGCGCTGGAGCGCCTGCCAAACGTTCATCTGCTGGGCCGGAAACATTACGACCAACTTCCGGCGTACTGCAAAGGGTTCGATGTCGCGCTGATGCCGTTCCGAATCAACGAGCTGACGCTCAACTCCAATCCGCTGAAAGTTCGCGAGTATCTAGCCGCAGGTCTTGATGTTATCTCGACGCCAATCCCGGAGGTTGAAGTGCTGGGCCTGTGCCGCATCGGCACCGACAAGGAATCATTCGTACGAGAAGTCAGGGCCGCACTGATGCATCCGGGGCCGAGCGCCGGGCGGAGTAACGCTGTGCGCGGCGAGAGTTGGGAGGCACGCCTTGACGACATACGCGGTCACGTGGCGGCGCTCTGGGGCGGCACGTTAGAGGGGAGCAAGAAGGTGAAGAGGGTCGACTTATGAGTGAAGCATCCCGCGTTCGACGGACCAGGTCCGAAGGCGCCGTCACAACAGCGTTCGCCGAGCGCGGCGAAGAAGCATACCTGAATACTTACGGGGTTGATTCGTCAGCCGCGGGCGTTCCGTCCGTGTCGGTCGTCATACCTTGCTACAACGAAGAGCTTTTTATCGAAAAGGTTCTGAGCAATCTTGCTACTCAGTACGACCACGAAAAGTACGAGATCATTATCGTTGACGGAATGTCGTCGGACAAAACTCGCGCAGTCGTGGCGGAATTTGCCGCGACCAATCCTGAAGTCCGCGTGCGGCTAGTTGATAACCCGGCGCGGAACATACCCACCGCTCTCAACACCGGTATCAGGGAGGCGCGCGGCGATATCATCGTGCGTATGGATGCCCATTCTATTCCGTCGAACAATTACGTCCGCCGCTGCGTGGAATTACTGAAAGGCTCAGACATCGCGGTAGTGGGCATGCCGTGGATCATCAAGCCGGGCACAGACACACTAACGGCCCGCGCCATCGCTTTGGCAGTGTCGCATCCATTTGGGATCGGCGACGCCAAGTATCGCCTTTCGAGGCCATCATCGCAGTATGTGGACACGGTGCCTTTCGGCGTTTTCCGAAAAAGCCTCTGGCAGGAACTCGGCGGGTTTAACGAATATTTACTGGCGAATGAGGACTATGATTTTTATTACCGCGTCCGCTGTCGTGACGGCCGCATCCTACTCGACACGGCGGGGCATTGCGCCTACTTCGCCAGGGCGAGCTTTAAAGAATTAGCAATTCAGTATTTTCGTTACGGCGGATGGAAAGCTCAGATGGTGAAGATGCATCCCCGTTCGATCCGATGGCGGCAGTTGGTGGCCCCCGCTTTTGTTTCATCGTTGATTCTACTGACCGCGCTTGGCCTGCGGTGGACTCTGGCACTGTGGATGCTACTCGCGATTGTCACGTCATACGCTGCGTTGGGACTCTACTTCGCATTCAAATGCTCACAAAGAGGTGGCGCACTCCGTCTGACACTTCCGGTCTCTTTTGCCTTCCTTATCATCCACACTGCTTGGGGGAGCAGCTTCCTCCTGGGGCTAATACGGCGTCCCCCGCGTCGCTAAATTCACCAGGGGGGCACGAGAACATGAACTGGCGTTGGAAAGCTCGAATACAAAATGCGGTAGCTGCGATGCCGAGGTCAAACACAATTTACTACGCGTTGCAGCGTGCCGCCGGAAGCTTGAGACCTGGACGCCTTAGCCCGCTCGATTCCTTCAAGGCCGCCGTAAGTATGGTGGAATGGGTGAAGAGAAGCGGGCAGGAAGCGGTCGGAAAAAGTTTTTTGGAAGTGGGCACCGGACGCACCGTGAATCTTCCAACCGCGCTCTGGCTCTGCGGCGCGGGGCGAATCGTGACAGTTGATCTTCACCCGTACCTGTCGGGAGCCTTAGTGGCAGAGTCCAACCAGTTTGTGCGTCAGCACGAGGATGAGGTCCGACAACTGTTCGGGTCCTGGGCACGGACGCCGCTATTTACGGAGCGTTTCAATCAATTGGTGGATTTCGCGGGCGACTTGGACCACACCCTGAGGCTGAGGAACGTCGAATACATTTCTCCGGGGGACGCCGCGAAACTGCCTTTTGCTGACCGCAGTTTCAATTTCCACATTTCACACGCGGTCTTCGAGCACATCCCCGGGTCAGATATTTTAAACATCCTCACCGAAGCGCGGCGCGTCCTTGTTCCGCAGGGGCTTCTGCTTCATATCATCGACCCTTCCGACCACTTTGCGCACGACGACAAGTCGATCGCGGCTATTAACTTCTTGCAGTTTGACGATAGCGAATGGGAAGGCTTGGCCGGAAATCAGTTCACGTACCATAATCGCATGCGCGCATTTGAATATTTAGAATTGTTCAAGTGCGCGGGAGTTAGTGTACTGTGGCAACAGCAATCAATCGACGAACCGTCCCTGCAGGCGCTGAGAGACGGCTTCCGGTTGAACCCCCAGTTTCAACACATTCCGCTGGAGGAACTCGCCGTCACGAGCTTGAACATGGTGGGGCAGTTTTCTGATGTGTGATGGGGGATTGATGGTTAGCGTTGACAAGCCTGGAAAGAGCGCGCTCGGGCCGGCAAGCTGGCCAGGTGCGGCGGACGGCGCGCCTCCGCAGGAGGCTCAGGGTAAGGTCAAGCGGCGCGTGGTGCGCTCCGCCGCGCTGTCGCTCGCGGCGTGGTGGCTTCTGGCGTGGGCCGGAGCGCAGGCACTGATTGTGCGCGCGGAATTGGCACACGCCGACGCCCTCGTGGTGCTCGCCGGTTCGTCTGCTTACACGGAACGCGCGCTCCACGCGGCGCAACTCTTCGGCGAGGGACGCGCGCCGGCAATTATCCTGACGCACGATGGGGAGCGCAGCGGCTGGTCTGACGCCGAGCAGCGCAACCCGTTCTTCGTTGAACGAGCGGCGGAAGAACTTCGGCGTGCCGGCGTGCCGGCGGAACGAATCCAAGTGCTCCCGCGAGCGGTTTCTAGCACGCACGAGGAAGCAATACTATTGCGCGAGTACACGGCAACGCATCAGCTACATTCCGTTCTGTTTGTGACTTCAGCTTACCATTCGCGTCGGGCGCTGTGGATTTCGCGCCACGTTCTGCGCGGCAGTGGGGTCGAGGTCGGCCTCAGCGCCCCCGCTCCGGGACGACAGATGCCTTCGCCGATGACTTGGTGGTGGCGTCCACGCGGGTGGCGCATCGTCGCCGGCGAGTATGTAAAACTCGCTTACTACAGGCTCCGGTATTAGCAGGAGTAATCCGCCGGCGGCGAGGAGGTGTTTGCATGTGGCGGGGACGGACGCCACCCGCTCTATCTCCCGGCGGTTGAGTGACGCGAGAAAATTTCGTCGAACCCATAAAGTCTTCCCCATAATCGATGGATAAGTATTGATGTTGAATCGAGTTAACGCAAAACAAGTTACAATAGTTCTGTGCGCCCTGTTCGTGACAGGTTTAATCAGCGTGTGCCTGACGCTGGCTTACGCCCAGTGGCGTCAGGCCGCACCGACGGCGCAAACGCGCCCGCGTCGTGTGTCAGGCGAACGCTCCGCCCCGATCGTCGTCAGGAAAGGCGGAAATTTGCAGGCAGCGATTAACGCCGCGCAGCCAGGCGACACACTTGAGCTTGAAGCGGGTGCGACTTTCGTCGGTACAATTCTTCTCCCCAAAAAGGCCGGCGCTAATAATTCTACGTACATCACGATTCAATCTTCGCGCTTGTCAGAGTTGCCGGAAGGCCAGCGAGTTACGCCCGCCGACTCAACCAAGATGCCGAAGATCGTCGCGCCGGGCTTCGGTAATCCTGCGATGCAGACGGCTCTGTACGCGAGTGGGTACAGGCTTCTGGGCTTGGAGTTTTTGACTAAGAACCCAGTCCAGAACAAAGTGCCGGAAGACTCATTCGCCTACTCTTTGCTGTGGCTGGGCAGCGCCGAAAAGGATCAAGACACATTAGAGAAGGTCGCAGGGAATATCACGGTTGACCGCTGTTATTTTCATTCGTGGCCGGATCAGCCCCTAAAGCGCGGCATTGACTTGAACTCCGCTTCCACCGGCATTACCAACTCGTACTTTGAAGGGTTCAAGGTCGTGGGCCAAGAGGCGCAAGCCATCCTTGGCTGTCGCGGTCCCGGCCCCTACAAAATAATTAATAATTATCTGGAGGGTGCGGGTGAGAACGTAATGTTCGGCGCGTGCGACCCGTACATCAAAGGATTGGTCCCCTCAGACATCGAGATTCGCCGCAACCATTTCTACAAGCCACGGGCTTGGCGGGGTAAGTGGCAGGTCAAAAACCTGTTTGAGCTGAAGAACGCGCAGCGGGTCGTGGTCGAAGGCAACGTCTTCGAGAATAACTGGTCGGACGCGCAGGGCGGCATCGCAATCCTGTTTACGGTCAGAAATCAAGAGGGCTCAGCGCCGTGGTCAGTGGTGAGGGACGTGACATTCACCAACAACGTCGTCCGCCATGCCGCGGGCGGCGTGTCCATCCTGGGAAGCGATGACATTTATCCAAGCGTGCAAAGCGAAAACATCCGCATCAGCAATAACGTGTTCGAGGACATCAACACGACTTGGACGAACGGCGGCACGACGAGCGTCTTCGCGCAGGTTAAGAGCGTTCGTAATTTGACGATCGATCATAATACCGTCATTGGTGATGCGACGCCCGTTTATGTTGTGCCTTCGCAGAACCCCGGTTTTGTGTTTACGAACAACATCGTCAAGCACCAGAACGGCGGCATCATCGGCGAGGGGATTGGTCCCCCGGATTCATACACCAAATCGCTCTCGCCGTTTACGATTAAAGCCAACGCCTTGGTTGGGGCGCTCGAACAATACTGGGACGCCGGAACGAAATACCCCGCGGGCAATTTCTTTCCCCGGCGGTACGAAGATGTCGGATTCGTCGATTACGGTGGCGGTAATTACAGGCTGGCAGCGAACAGCCCGTTTAAGGGCAAAGGGGTCGGCGGCAAAGACATTGGTGCGGACGTCGCTGCCCTTGAAGCGGCCTCGTCCGGCGTAGAAACAAGGGCCCAGCACTGATAATTTGTCACCTCCCAGTGCTCCCGATTCGGAAAAGCGGGTCGGGACGAACTCAATTAATCCGGTCAAAGAAGGGAAGCTAAACGGGAATGTGCGGAATAGTCGGAGTATTCAATCTCGATGGCGGGCCGGTGGACGTGCCGTTATTAGTCCGGGCGACGCGGGTTCAAAGGCATCGCGGGCCCGACGACGAAGGTTATCTGCTTGCTAACACGTTTGACGGATCCGTCGTGTCGTGTGGCGGGGAGGAGACCGACCCTCGTTTGAGCCTGCCGGACGCCGAGCAATTTTGCGATAAGAATTTCAACTTAGCGTTCGGTTTCCGCCGTCTATCGATTCAAGATTTGTCGCCCGCCGGTCATCAGCCGATGAGCAGTGCCGACGGGCGGCACTGGATCGTTTTCAACGGCGAAATCTACAACTATGTAGAATTGCGCTCTGAACTGAGTGGCTACGGCCACCAGTTCCGCACCGGCACCGACACCGAGATCATTTTGGCTGCCTACCGGCAGTGGGGAGTTGACTGCTTACAGCGGTTCAACGGCATGTGGGCGTTCGCGGTGTGGGACTCCGCTGCCAGAAACCTGTTCGTCGCGCGCGACAGGTTCGGCGAAAAGCCCTTCCACTACGTTTATGTGCCGGGTAAGGTTTTCGCCTTCGCCTCCGAGATAAAGTCGCTCTGGGCGGCTGGTGTTATTGAACGGCGTATCCACGAGCAGACCCTCGAATACTATAAGTGTTATGAGGAAGTGGACGTTGATGAACAAACATTCTACGAGAGTGTGTGGCGGCTGCCGCAGGCGCACTACTTGTTGCTTGATGGAGACGGCCGTTTCGAGAAGCGGCGGTACTGGGACATCGACCTGAGGGACCAGGAAGAGGGTCGGCCCGACGAGTGGTATTCGGAAAGATTCCGCCGTCTGTTCTTTGAATCGGTAGAGATTCGGCTCCGCTCAGACGTGCCCGTTGGGTCAAGTCTGTCCGGCGGGCTGGATTCGAGCACGGTCGTCACTGTGATGGATAGATTGCTTCCGCGGGGCACGATCCAAAAGACGTTTTCCGCACGTTTCGATGACCCGGCCAAAGACGAGGGTAAATGGATCGAACATGTCACGGCCGCGACCCGCGTCGAACCGCATGTTGTGTGGCCTACTGGTGAGAAAATGTTTGAGGAAATCGGCGACGTTTTCTGGCATCAGGATGAGCCGTTTGGTTCGGCGAGCATCTATGCCCAGTGGTGTGTCATGCGCCTTGCCAGAGAGCACGAGGTGACCGTTCTGCTCGACGGGCAAGGAGCCGACGAGATGCTGGCCGGCTATCATCATTTTTTCGGCGTCGTCGCCGATGATTTGCTGAGAGGCCTAAACGTGCCCGCGTATTTGAAATGGACCAAGAGTTACAGAAACCTTCACGGTAGGCCGATGGCCGGAGTTTTGGGATTCGGCGGATTGATCAAGCAAAGCGTACCCGGCAGTATCAAAAAACCTGTCAAGGCGTTGTTGGGCAGGCGAACCGATGGGCCGCCCGTCAAACCCTTCCTCCCGACATATCCGAGGGAGTTTAGCAATGTTTCCGCCTTACGGAAGATGTTGTGGTGGCACACCACCAGAAAGGGCCTCGCCGAGTTGCTGAGGTACGCCGACCGTAACAGCATGGCGCATAGTCGTGAAGTGCGACTGCCGTTTCTGGATCATCATCTAGTGGAGTTTGTGTTTAAACTACCTGACCGACTTTTACTCAGAGACGGTTGGACCAAATGGATCTTAAGGAGTGCCTTCAGAGGCATCGTCCCCGACGCCATCGGCTTCCGCGTAGATAAACTGGGGTACGAGCCGCCTCAGCAACGCTGGCTGGACGGCGTCGAGTGGAGAGACGTGATGCTAGGCCATCTCTTGCGGGGGGACCGTTCGTTGGCTGAGGGAGGTTACGACGCCGTGAATGGTAACCCCGGTCGCGTCGTCTCTGTTGGGTAATTAACCCGTTGCCGATCTCATCCAGGCAGCCGTGATTGATTGAGAGGTTCAAAACCTGCGAAGTTGTTTGTCCGTCCGTCTTATGATGGGCAGGGTAGTGAACCAAGCCGCCAACCTTTACCGAAAGGGACCTTACTATGGGAGACAATTCCTCCCCCGCGTTTCCGCCGCAAGCGGGCATCGCGGGCCTATCACAGAAGTTGTGTTACGGACTCGCAATGGCATTCCTGAGAACGCCGCTGAGGAGGTTTGGGTTCAGAACCCCAGCGATCACCAGGTTCGATTCGGCAGAGGTATACATCGCAGACCGTGTCGCTGAAACGTCAGCCTACGCTGAGCTATTCGGGAGATTCACTCCCTTCGAGGGAAAAACAGTTCTCGAGCTCGGTTGTAATACTGGTTATCTTCTTCACAGTTTCCTTCAATCCGAACGCTTCACCGCCATCGGCGGTGACATCGTTACGTCGTACCTTAATACGGCGCGTGAGAGCTACGGCGACGTGATAGAGTTTATTCAGACTACCCCGACCGGCATCCCGCTTTCGGACGAAACCGTCGATGTTGTCTACACGATTGATACGGTCGAACACCTCAGCCGGCCCAAAGAAATTTTTATGGAAGTGTTCCGGGTTCTCAAGCCAGGCGGTTTATTCCTGGTCCACTTCAACCCGTGGCTCAATCCATACGGCAGCCACTTGGAAGATATTATCGCCTTCCCTTGGCCACACGTGGTTTTCTCGATGGATACGCTACTGACCGTTGCGGAGAAAGTGTACGAATCCCCCGCCTACCCGGCGGCCTGTTACTTCATCGACCCAAAGACGGGCGAGAAGAGTCCGAACCCCTACCACAACCGCGAGAACTGGGAGACGTATCTCAACCGCATGACCATCAGTCGCTTCAACCGCTTACTCGAAGAACTTCCGTTCGAGCGGGTGCATCAGGAGCGGATTGGTTTCGGCGGCAAGACCTTCAAACTCGCACGAATGCTTCGCGGTCTTGCGCGGGTGCCCGTTATTGATGAACTTTTCACGAACGCTCTTTTTACCGTGCTAGTCAAACCGCGCGCTGACCTAAGGGCGTAGCATGCCGTTTGTGAACTCTTCGCCTCTCTCTATGAAGAAGTAGTGCGTAGCTGAGGTGTACCGCCTTAACGTACCCCAACCCTGTGATCTTAGCGCCTAGAGCATATTCACTTCTATGGACGACCGTAAAAAGCCCTTTTACCACCGCGTCATATCTTTCCTTTCCTTCAACCGCCCCTTAACAGATTCCTGGAAGGTGCGCACCTTTTACGGGGCGCTGACGAGGAGTCGAAGCTTTCAGGCGCGTCGCGCGGCAGTGAGGTCAAAGGTTTATTTGAATGCCGGATGCGGACCGAACATCAACCCCAACTTCATCAATCTGGACTACGATTGGGCCCCGGGAATTGACCTCTGTTGGGACCTCAGAAAAAGCCTTCCCTTTGCCGATGGCTCAATCAGCGGTGTTTACAGCGAGCACTGCATGGAGCATCTCACGTATGGCGATTGCCTCAACGCGCTCAGGGAATTCAAGCGGGTGCTGAGGCCGGATGGGACCCTGCGCGTTGTTGTTCCCGACGCAGAGCTGTATTTCGATCTATACCAAAAGCACAAAGCGGGGGAGCAAGTTTCTTTCCCATACATGCCTACGCCGCCGCCCGAAGACTTTACGCCTCTGATGGCTATTAATAGAGTGTTCAGGGAGCCGGGGCATCTTTACGCTTATGATGCGGTGACACTTGGTCAGGCCCTTGAGCAGGCAGGCTTCAAGAACGTCCAGAAGGAAAGCTTTATGCACGGCAGAGATGGTTTGTTGTTGATCGATACGCCTGAACGTGCAATCGAATCGCTCTACGTCGAAGGGCAGGCATAATGCTCTCCGCGGCTTTCTCAAGTCCCCTAACCCTTGTGACTTTTAGTGTTAGCGTTGGAAACCAACCAAAACTAAATAATGATTGACATTGATATTCAAATTTGTTTAACTGCATATGGTTCGCCGCTAAGGTCTGAATTGAAAGCGGCATGATCTTTGTACGATTAACGATTGCACACGAAAAAGCAAACCTGCCGTGAGGCAGGGGCGCAAAGCCGTGAATCTCTCCCCGGGGGTTTAGTAGTTATGCCACGCCTGCGACCGGAGAGATTGTCTGGTTGCCGAAAGCGATTGGAGAAAGCGAGGACCCTTGAATTTTCTTTCTTGAGTCATAGCTGAAACGACCTACAAGGCCCCTCAATAGCAATCGTAGGCTCTCCAATCGTCCTCTTCTCGCGTTTCCACCATACATTTACAACTCTCGGCAGCGGATCGCCTTAATAAGCGACGCCTGGCCCATAAGTCCAGGGGGTCGTCGTAACAGTAGGCGACCGTCTAAGTCTGCATTCAATCAGTAATCCCTGCTGCGCGTTTTCAGCTGGGAAATCACCCGATAAATGGCACCCCCGCAGCGATGCGGGTTCGCAAAGCCAGGAGTCTCATACGTTTCAGGCGTGAGATCGTCCGGTTACCGAAGTGAGGTTAAGATGAATATCCCCTGCGTACGAAAATATCGTATTTTCTCTCCATTCCATTCAAGTTTACATTTTCTTATTTTCACGGTGCTCATGCTCACCGTCGCCGGAACTACAGTGACGGCGCGTGCTGCTACGCTGGCGGTATCGGCAGGTGGCGACCTGCGTGCGGCGCTGAGCGCCGCGAACTGCGGTGACACCGTGGAACTGCAGGCGGGCGCGACATTCGTCGGCACATACGCCATTTCCAAGCAGTGCGGCACTAATTACATAACTATCAGATCTTCACGACTGGCAGAGCTGCCTGAGGGGAAGCGTGTCACACCGGCAGATGCGGCCAAGATGCCGAAGATTGTCTCACCAGGGGATGGCAACCCGGCCCTCCAGACTACGCTTTCAGCGTCAGGCTACCGGTTTCAAGGTGTCGAGTTCAGCCCAAAAGATGCACAAACGTTCGTCTATGCGCTGGTATGGTTTGGTTCCATCTTCAACGACCAGAACACAATGGAGAAGATGGCGCGCAATCTTATCGTTGACCGTTGCTACTTTCATGCCTGGCCCAACCAGGCGCTGAAGCGCGGCATAGACCTCCATAGTGGTGCCACCGACATTACAAATTCTTACTTCGAGGGCTTCAAGGCGGTTGGACAAGAGGCGCAGGCGATACTTGGCTGCCGAGGATCCGGTCCCTACAAGATTATCAATAACCACCTGGAGGGCGCCGGCGAGAACATCATGTTCGGCGGGTGTGACCCGTACATTCAGGGGATGGTGCCTTCGGACATCGAGATACGCCGCAACTACTTTTACAAACCTTTGGCATGGCGCGGTGTTTGGCAGGTGAAGAACCAGCTTGAATTAAAGAATGCCCAACGCGTGACGATCGACGGGAACGTTTTCGAGAATAACTGGGCAGACGCGCAAGGAGGGACTGCAATTGTCTTGACGCCCAGAAATCAGGAAGGAACCGCGCCGTGGTCAGTCGTTCGGGACGTTCAGTTTACTAACAATGTTGTCCGGCACAGCATGAATGCTATGAGTATTTATGGGACGGATGATATTTACCCGAGTCAGCGGACGCAAAATATAACGATCCGCAACAACGTGTTTGAGGACATTAACACGTTTTGGGGAAACGGCTCCAGCACCAGCTCCTTTCTCTTAATCAGCGGACCTCAGAACCTCACGGTAGACCACAACACAGTGACCGGCCTAACGACGATCATCTATATAGTTCCTTCCCAGAACCCCGACCTCGTGTTCACGAATAATGTAGTTAAGCATCAAAACGGCGGCATTATCGGAGAAGGACTGGGGCCGATGGAGTCTTATACGACGCAGGCAACGCCCCATACGATAACTGGGAATATCTTAGTTGGTGCTCTTGTTCAGTACTGGGACGCCGCAGTTCGTTATCCGTCAGGGAATCGTTGGCCGACTACCTATGAGGATATCGGCTTTATGAATTACAACGGAGGGCAAGGCGGTAATTACAGACTTGCTGCGACCTCCGTATTCAAAGGGATGGGCACTGGCGGTACAGACCCCGGTGCTAACATCGACGCACTTGAGTCGGCAATAGGCGGCACAGCACCAGCACCGACACCGACACCAACGCCAACGCCAACGCCGACGCCGACGCCAACGCCGACGCCAACGCCGACGCCAACGCCGACGCCGACGCCGACTCCAACACCGACGCCCACGCCCACGCCAACGCCGACGCCAACCCCCACTCCGACGCCGACTCCAACACCGACGCCCACGCCCACGCCCACGCCGTCTACCCAGACAGGCCGAGGCGTGAAGAAGGCTAAGACGAGAGGTCAGAATTTGAGCAATCAACTGGCGTCTTCTGGCGATACCTCATTGTCTGATAGCACGGCTCTCCAGATGAAGCTGGCTCCGAGCGACGAGCTGGCCGCGAGCGACGCGCTGGCCCCGAGGAATGCGCTAGCCCTTTTTATTGCCGATATCCAGAAGGCTCGAGTCGCGTTCAACTCCGAGCGGAATTCCCACCCCGCCGCCACGAGGATTGAGGCTGAACTAACCGCCGCACTTCAAAGCGCCCTCCAGACAAACTTCTCTTACCTCCTGGGGAACCTGACAGAAGCCCGGACCAATCTGCGCGAAGCTATCAACCACTTGGAACTGAGTGATGTGGTCATTTCGCACGGCAACATCGCCAATGCCATTGACGTCGCGCCCTATCTCGTGCGCCAGCATTACGTAGACTTCCTGGACCGCGAACCGGACCAGGATGGCAATGAGTATTGGGTCAGCCAATTCTCCAACTGCGGTACCAATGTTCAGTGCCTTGAGGGCAGACGCATCCACGTCTCGGCGGCGTTCGTCCTTTCAATTGAATTCCGGCAGACAGGTTACGTCGTCCATCGGCTATACAAATCTTCCTATGGGCGCGTCCCCACGTACGCGGAGTTCATGCCGGACAACCTCGCCATCCGGCGGGCAGTAATCGTGGGCTCGCCCGGTTGGGAGGCGAGACTTGCCTCCGGTCAACAGGCATTCCTCGATGCTTGGGTACAACGTGCCGATTTCACGGCGCGCTACTCATCTCTAACTAACGCGCAATACGTCGATGCGTTGATTGCAAACCTTGGTGTGGCAATCGACCCAGCGGAGCGTGATGCATTGATCAAGGATTTAGTGAGCGGATCGTCGCGAGCAAGTGTTCTCGGCAAGGTTGCTCAGAATGAAACCTTCTCGGACGCCGAGATGAACTCAGCCTTTGTGCTAATGCAGTATTTCGGTTACCTCAGACGCGATCCCGATACGGCTGGTTTCAACTTCTGGCTAACCAAACTTAACCAGTTCGAAGGCAACTACCAAAGCGCGGACATGGTTAAAGCCTTTCTCACATCGCAGGAGTATCGGAGCCGTTTCAGTCTTTAAACCTCGGCGCCTGCCGCTCTAAAGATTCATGCTCGCTAGCTTCCTTACCCTTCAATTCCCCTTCCACAAAGAGGGCGACTCTAATCGAGTCGCCCTCTTTACTAACTTCGTCCCTTCCTAAGGACAAGCCGGAGAATGCGACCGCAAACGCCCATATGACCCGGAAATTGGGCGATTTCGGCTCTCGATAACATAAACTGGGCGCAGCAACCCCATGCTGCCGCCAGGAACCGAATCAGAGTCCCAGATCAAATTGTCAATTTGGGAATATCCATCGCATTAGTAGTTTTACCAATTTGCCGAGTTTCCGGGGGCCGGCGGATTGAACCTTTCGGGCACTTGAGATAAGCTTGGTTGCGCAATTCTTCTCCCGCTGTTGCATTTGCAGTCATCCATTCGTTTTCGTAAGGGAACTTGCCCTTTTCTTACGAGGACCTTCCAAGGGAATTTAATGATGAGTGTCCTGGCCAGGAAACATCTGTGGCGAGTTCTCGCCATCTCTGCTGCTCTCCTATTCACGTACGCAATCGTACTGTCGAAACTCGCGCACACCTGGTGGAACGATGAGAACTACTCCCACGGCCTTCTCATTCCTATCATCATTGCCTACATTCTATGGACTCAGCGTGAGCGGCTAACCCGGGAGTCCAATAAGCCTTCGACCTTGTGGGGTGGCGCTGCCGTCGTACTCGGCCTGATGGCTCTCTGGGCAGGAACTGCGGGCGCAGAGTTGTTCATCCAAAGAATCTCGCTCGTTCTGTTGCTCGCGGGGATAGCTATTTATTTCTGGGGTTTTCGGGTGCTGCAGCTTTTGCTGGTTCCTTTGGGTCTGCTGGTTCTTGCCATCCCGATTCCTGCGATCATATTCAACAAGATCGCGTTCCCATTACAGCTTTTCGCTTCTCGCTGTGCAGTGTGGTCCATGAGTCTGTTTGATATTCCAGTGTTGCGACAAGGTAACGTAATTGAGTTCCTTCCGTTGGGCGCAAGGGAGACAAAGAAGCTGGAAGTGGTCGAGGCCTGTAGCGGTATTCGCTCGCTCATGACGCTGGTAACTTTGGCCGTAGTATTTGCTTACTTTACGCATCCAAGATCTGACGGTCCCAACTCGGGCCCCAGACGCGGAGTCATCCAGTGGTTGAAGAGCTATGGCTTTTGGCGCTCCGCAATAATCATCTTGTCCGCTGTGCCGATTGCGATCTTAACGAATGCTCTCCGGGTGAGCGGAACGGGCGTGCTGGCTCATTATTATGGAACTGAAGTGGCGGACGGCTTTTTCCACTCCTTTTCCGGATGGGTGATCTACATTGCTGCTTTTCTTCTGTTGTTCGGGGTTGGCTGGATAGTTGATCGTTTCCGGCCCTCGTACGATAAACCATCGCCGGCGGTATCTCAGGGTGAGGAAAAAGCCGCGACCGACGAGCGAGGCGCAACCATTGCGGGATCCGGAACCCCGGCGCGACCAGTGATTCAAGTGGAAGGAACTGAATAGATGAAAAGCTCATGGCGTTTTGCGGTTTTGCTTATTCTGCTGTTAGTCGGCGGAGTCGTCGTCAATGCCTGGGAGTATCTGGGCGAAACGCCCGCTCCACGTAAGGAACTGAAAGAGTTTCCGAAGCAACTTGGGACCTGGCAGCAGTTGGGCCCGGACCAACGCTTCGACGACGCCACGCTCAGCGTTCTGCGAGCAAGCGATTACCTCATGCGCAACTACCGCACGGCGGAAGGACAAAGAGGTAACTTCTATGTAGGTTATTACGCGAGCCAGCGAGACGGCGCTACCTATCACAGCCCCCTGAACTGTTTGCCGGGGTCTGGATGGACGATGACTGCCCCAGGCACGATCACGATCGCTCCACTTGGAAAGTCGCCTTTCGAGGCTAACAAATACCTGATCCAAAACGGTGGGACGAAGGAACTACTGGTCTATTGGTATCAAGGTCGGGGACGAACCGTCGCCAGCGAGTACTGGGGTAAGATCTACACCGTAATTGATAGTGTGAGGTTGCGTCGCTCGGACGGCGCAATGGTGCGCGTGATGGTTCCCGTTGGGGAGTCTGAAACATCTGCTCTTGCGGCCGCGGCTGAGCTGGCCGCAAGTGCTTTCCCGTTGCTGCCGGAGTTTATTCCGGAGTGAGATTGCCGAGGAATTGGAAACCAGATCCCGGTTGGATGGGCTTCCAGTTTCAGGAAATACCGCGGGGTTGGCCTTTTTTAAAAGGTGTCTCAACTCTGTAAACCAGGTGAGGCATGGCCCGCCTGGGATGAATACAAAGTGAGTATTAACGCGAGCAGGGAACCTGGTTCGCGATGGAGTCTAGAATAGAATGAAAACGGAGTGCCGAATTAAATACGCAGCCCTGCTCTCTCTTCTGCTAACTGCCGTGCTTGCTGTCGGGGGTTGCGCCAATCCCGAAAAGGCCAAGGCGGATCACCTCAGCAAGGGAGACGCTTACCTTAAAGATTCCAAGTTTCAGGAAGCGTCCATCGAGTATCGGAACGCCATCCAGATCGATGACAAACTGGCCGCTGCCCATTGGGGCCTGGCCCGCGCTTATGACGGGCTGCAGCGTCTTCAGGAAGCTTTTGAGGAATTGAAGAAGACCACCCAACTCGATCCGAACAATTTGGAGGCCCGAGTGAAACTGGGGACACTCTATCTTGCGGCGAGCAGGGGGAGGCCCGAGTACATTGCGGAAGCGGAGCGTCTTGCCAATGAGATGCTGCAAAGGGATGCGAATTACATTGAAGGCCACATTATGTTGGGAAGTGTCCTCTTCGCGCAGAATAAGCCCGATGAAGCGGGAGCCAAGTTTATTCACGCCGTGGAACTCGATCCGAAGCGCATCGAGTCGTACATGAGTCTGGCGCGATTCTATATTGTCACAAAGGAACCAGCCAAAGCGGAAGAAACCTTTAAGCGGGCACTCTCCATCAATAACAGTTCAGCTTTGGCCCACACCGAATACGGAAAGTATCTCATTCAAACTAACCGTCTGAACGAGGCTGAAGTCGAATTGCAAAAGGCAGTCGAAGTAGAGCCCTCGAATTACAACTCCCGATTTGTTCTGGCCAGTTTCTATCTGGTAAACAAGCGGCTCGATAAAGCGGAAGAAGCCTATAAGGCGCTGGCGGATCTCGACAAAACCAGACCGGAAAACCAGGCTGTGCTGGGCGATTTTTATTCCACAGTCAACCGCCTCGATGACGCCGTGAGAGTTTATCAAGACATTTTGACCAAAAACCCCGAGTACACGCAGGGGCGCTACCGGTTGGGCGAAATCATGCTCAAGCGTGGTGACACTAAAGCTGCCAATGATCAGGTTGACGCAGTGCTGAACAAGGATCCGGCCGACAGACAAGCGCTACTTCTGCGCGCGAGAATCAAGGCACGGGGCGGTCAGGCCGAAGGACTTAAAGCAGCCATCGAAGATCTGAAAGAGGTCCTGAAACAAGAACCCAATTCGAAGGTGGGGCTCTACTTCATGGCCCAGTCCAATTTCAGTCTTGGTTTAATCGATCAGGCACGGGTATTCGCGGGCGATTTGGAAAGGAACTATCCGGACTACCTTCCTGTCAAGTTAATGCAGATTCAGATAGCCCTGGCGACCGGGGACGCAAAAGGAACCGTGGGTTTATCCACCGACTTCCTGGATCGGCTTGGAAAGACCGGACCGGACCGAGAAAACTCTCCCGAGATGCTCGCTGAGATGCAAGCGAAAGCCCTCATGGCTCGGGGGACGGCTCACGCACAACTTAATAATAGAGCGGCTGCCCGACAAGACTTCACAGCCGCGCGAGATCTTGCCCCGAACAGCAGTGACGGCTACAACAATTTGGCTGCGCTCGACATGGCGGAAAACAAACCAGACGAGGCGATCTCAATGTATGAGAAGGCCCTCTCCATTGCGGCTACTGATTTCAACGCATTAAACGGCCTTATCAAGCTTTATGCATCGCGCAAGGAGCTTGGAAAAGCTCACGCCAGACTCGACCAGGCGTTGAGCGCCTATCCCAATGATGCTTCGCTGCATTATCTGAAAGCACAGATTTACGGATATGAGCGAAATCAGCAGGGAGCCGAGAGCGAATTACGCAAAACGCTGGAATTGGATTCCAACTATATCAATGCCTACGCTGCTCTTGGGGCTTTGTTCGTCAATACGAAACAGACAGACCGGGCCATTGCCGAATATCAGAACATTGTAGACAAGCGTCCCGATAACTCGGCGGCCCACACACTGATCGGCATGCTTTACGACGCCAATCAGGACTATTCGAAGGCCGCCGATCACTATCGAAAGGCGCTGGAGAAAGATCAAGGCGCGATAATCGCCGCCAACAACCTGGCCTGGCTTTACGCCGTTCAAGAAGGTCACGGCAATCTCGACGAGGCGGTGCGGCTGGCACAGGGTGTGGTTCAGAAGAACCCTCAAATCGCGGGTTTCGTGGACACGCTGGGGTGGGTCTATTACAAGAAAGGGCTAAACGATGTTGCCGTGGAGCAGTTGCAGAAGGCAGTGGCTCTTGATGAGGCAGCGGCGAATAAGGCCAAAGTCTCCCCGAGTCCGACTTATCGTTACCACCTGGGCATGGCGCTTAAGGCTAAAGGCGACAAAGAAGGCGCCAGACGGGAACTGGGAGTTGCCCTCCGGTTAGCGGACAAAGTTCCTTTTCGAGACATAGAAGAAGCCCGCAAGGCCCTCGCCACACTTTGATGAATGAAATAGGAGTGCAGTATGAGTGTTGAATTCCGCAATCGAAAACCAGGCGAATATGCAAAGATCGTTTGGAAGCGAAAATGGTTGATCATCCTTCCAACAATCGCAGTGGCCACGGCCGTAGCCTGGGTGGTTTATCGTCTGCCCGACGTTTATGAATCTTCCACACTAATAGTCGTCAAGCCATCAACCCTTCCCACTGCCACCGTTCCCACCATGGGCGAAGACACTATCACGCGTCAATTGAGTAGTATTGCGCAAGTGGTCACGAGTCGCAGCTCCCTGGAGCCCCTTGTGGAGAAGTATGAGATCTACAAGACCGAAAGGATGCGCGGCGAGCCGATGGAAGTCATCATCAACAGCATGCGCAAGGACATCAAGGTGGAGGTCAATACCAGTCGGAATGATATTACGAACGGCTTCAATATTATCTATCGTGGTCGCGATCCCAAGGCTACTCAGTTGGTCACTTCCGAGTTAGCCAGCAAGTACATCAACGAACAGACCAAAAACACCATCAATTCAACGATTTCGGCTAAGCAGTTCTTCGACCAACAAGTCAGTCAAGCTAAGGCAGAGTTGGATGCCAAAGACAATGAACGAGGGGCGTTCATGCAGGCAAACGTAGGAAATCTTCCCTCGGGAGCTGCATCCCTGGTAGGACAACTCACGGGCTTGCGAGAGCAGCAGAAAGCTTACATCTCAGAAATTGGACGCTTTCAGGATCGTCGCTCGGCCCTGGCCGGCCAGCTCGCGTTGATTAAGAAAACGACTGAACAGGTGAAGGACGAGGTAATTGAAAACACCACCGATCCAAAAACGACTCCCGCTTGGGGTCAACTCGCTTCAAGGAAGGCAGATCTGGAAGCGCAGTTGGGGCGCATGCTGACTGAGCTGAAGCCCAAACATCCGGATGTCCAGGCCAAACAGGCTGAGATCGACTCGGTCAAAGGGTCGATGGACGAAATGGTTAACGATTGGAAGCAGAAGATTAAAGATAAGCAGGAAAAGCTCCGTGATCGGCCAGATCTCCACGTCGCCAGTTTGGACGCCGAATTAAGACTGATGGATAGTGAAATAAAGCGCGGACAGCGGACGCTGGCCGACATCGAAACACAGATCGGCCTGCTGATGCAGCGAATAAACACCGTCCCAGGTGTTGAAGTGGATCTAGGAAAGCTCGATCGCGATTACCAAACGAAGAAAGCCGCCTACGATTCACTTTTGGGCACACAACAGAGGATCGCGCTCGGTGCTGATGCAGCGAGCCAACAGCAGGGCGAAAGCATCCAGGTCATTGACTCGGCATACCTGCCTTCACAGCCGGTAGCGCCGAAACGATTTCTGCTTTTTGCGATGGGACTGGGAATGGGTTTGGGTTTGGGGATACTTCTGGTCGCAGTATTTGAAGCTCCCAAGTTGTTAACCATCCAGAACCGAGAAGACGCGGCGCACTATACCGGTCTGCCGGTGCTCGCCACAGTGCCTGACTTGCTAACGCCTAAGGAAGCTCGCGCTATTCCCATACGCCGCAGGTTGCTGCTTGCCCTGGGAGTCATCGCCACCATCGTCAGCATTCCTTTGCTGGCGCTCGCTCTCAGGGCCACGCATGTTTTCGAATTCTTCTCGTCAGGACGCGCCTGATCGCTGATCGACACCAGCGGGCCGTTAGTAAACGCCCGACATGGAGGTCAAAGAGTGTACGCAGAATTTTATGGACTGAAGGAATTGCCGTTCGCGCTGACGCCTGATCCGCGCTTTATCTACTTCACTCCCTCGCACACCGAAGTGATGGCCAACCTTCACTACGGCATTGAGAGCGGGAAGGGCCTGGTGGTAGTCACCGGAGAAGTGGGAACCGGCAAGACAACTATCCTGCGCTGGATGATGCATCGGTTGGATCGCACAGTTCTCGTAGCCTACATCTTCAACCCTCGGCTTTCAGTTCCTGAGTTTTACCAGCACGTCGCAACGTTGCTTGACGTGCAGAAGTGGGAAACCAAGTCGGAGTTGCTGATGGAGCTGGGACGCGCGCTGGAATCGCGGCACTCCCGAGGGTTGCGTACCGTGTTGATCGTGGACGAGGCCCAGGGGCTCTCTTCACATGTGCTGGAAGAAATCCGACTACTGTCTAACTTTGAGTCTGACACGGCCAAGCATCTGCAAATCGTTTTAACGGGCCAGCCCGAACTGCGCGACGTGCTCAATATCCCGGAGCTTCGTCAGCTTAAGCAACGGGTCGCCCTCCGTTGCGTGATTAAGGCGCTGCCGAATGTCGAGGAAACCGATCGCTACATTACTTCGCGTCTGTTGGTAGCCGGCGGGGAACAAACCGATATCTTTTCCCCGAGTGCCGTCGACTACATCTTTCGTTGTTCTGAGGGAATACCGCGGAACATCAATAACCTGTGCGACAACGCTTTGCTAGCCGGTTATGCCGCCAGCGAGCCCACTATCGGTCGTGAGGTCATAGAAGAGATTGCGGAAACGTTCGACATGATTCCGTCAGCTAAGCGAGGTATGCAACCCGGTGAAGAGAGAGAATCGCCCGCCAGAATCTTCTCGGCGGCCAGCCGCGCCGAGTTGTGGGCGGCGGGGACCGGCCCTTCGGAGAGCGAAACGGAAGCAGTTGCGCCCATACCGGTGGAACAAAGATAACGAAACGCAGAAACGAAGATTTGGCGATGAATTAGCTAAGAGATCGTCGCGAGGAATATTGATCGGAGTAGTTGAGAGGGAGAGCTAATGGGAAGAGTTTTCGAAGCCCTAAGACGCGCTAGCGCCACTCAGGAGAGTGGACCTGTTAAGCAGCGATCATTACAAAATTCTGAACACCGCAGCGGCGTGGCCGATCGCGGCCTGCCTTCCGCAAAGCAGATTGAAGAACAGCTATTCAGCGGCTCTTCAATACTGCGGACGGATGATGCGGTGCATAGTTCAGCGTCCACTGCGCACACTGCGGATGCGCCCGGCGGGTCGGCACTCCCCGGCGGAACGGCTTCGCGTGCTGTTGGGGCAACTTTGGGCGCTGCGGGCGCGACGCGTACCGCGGAATTCGTCTCTTATGACGTCTCCGCGGCACGCGTCGAGCCTCACTTGGTCGCAATCAGCCAACCTCGTTCCGCTTACTGTGAACAGTTTCGGTCTCTTCGTACTCGGATCTTACAGGCTGGTGAACGACAGCAGATGCGGGCGTTTGTGATTACCAGTTCGGGAGTTGCCGAGGGCAAGACTTTGACTGCCCTTAACCTTGCCTGGCTGCTGGCTCAGAGTGAGGGAGTGCGGGCTTTGCTCATTGACAGTGACTTACGCCAACCGTGCGCCACTAATTATCTCGGGATCGATGCACCTGTGGGACTGTCAGAAGTACTCGGCGGCGAGATTAGTCTGCAACAGGCCATCGTGCGTCTGAATCCTGCTGGCCTTCATCTCCTGCCCGGAGGCAGAGCGCGCGACGATGTTGCTGAGATGCTTTCCGGTCCCACCTTCGCCCGGGTGATCACCGAAGCTCGCCGCATGTTCGACTATATTATTATCGATGCTCCCCCGCTGGGAATCTTCACCGATGCTAACGTTCTGATCAGTCGCGCTGACGCCGCGCTGCTGGTGGTCCGCGCAGGTAAGACACGATACTCACACATAGACAAGTTGTTGGAGCAATTACCGCGAGAGAGAGTCCTCGGTGTGGTTCTGAATCGCACCGGAGATCAACCCGACGCCAGCTCCTACTACTACCAACACAGATACTCTCACGGTGATCGGGGGCTGCCCGCGGAGAAATCAAGGGCCATTCCCGAAGTAACTGAAGAGGAGGCTGCGATAGTCAATTGAGAGCGTCCCGCCTCAATGCCCGAACTGTTCTGCTGATTCTCGCTGAAGCTGCGGTTGTCTTCGGCGCGCTGATGGGTGCTGTGTATTTGAGGGTTGGGAGCGACAGTGCACCCTACGAATTAATAGAGCGACAGGGATTCTTAAAGGCCGGTCTCGCGACCGCTTTTTGCCTGACCGCTTTCTACCTGTTCGACCTCTACGACTTCGTAGTCATGCACGATCGCCGAGAACTAGTTCTGCGGTTAGTGCAGGCTCTCGGCCTGGCGTGGATGGCGCTGGCCCTAATGTTTTACCTGTTCCCGCAACTGGTGATTGGCCGCGGAGTCGCCCTCATGGCTTTGCCGCTGGCCTTAGGGCTAATGGTCGGGTGGCGCATATCTATCCATTGGTTCCTGGGGCATCCGGATTTCGGCGAACGGATTCTAATAGTCGGCTCCGGCAATCTTGCGGTTGAGGTTGCTCGTGAGGTTCTTAGCAGACCTGATGCGGGCTACCGTATCGTGGGGTTTGTGGGCACTGATACACAGTTGCTGGGCAAAAGCCTGATCAATCCTCGAGTGATTGCCGTGACCTCCGAACTTGCAGAGGTGGTGAGAAGCGAAAACATCGACCGCATCGTAGTCGCCATGGGCGAGAGACGTGGGCAATTACCTACGGACGCATTACTGCAGTTGAGTCTGGCGGGGACAGTGTCTATCGAGGAAGGAGCATCTTTTTCTGAACGCGTAACGGGCCGCGTGTCTCTGAACATGCTTCGCCCGTCCTGGTTGATTTTTTCGGGCCGCGGAAGACAGGCTCGGATCTCCGGAATCACGCGTAGCGTGGTTCACCGTTTGGCGGCCTTTATTGGAGCAATTCTTTCTCTCCCGATAGTGTTGCTGACAGCGATCCTTATCAAACTGGATTCGAGAGGCCCGGTGTTCTACCGGCAGGAGCGAGTTGGGAAACACGGCCGGGCGTTTACCCTGCTGAAGTTTCGTTCCATGAGAGTTGACGCAGAGGAAGCTGGTCCTGTCTGGGCGAGCAAAGACGATAACCGGGTTACGCGCCTGGGCCGGATCATTCGAAAGATCCGCGTCGATGAAATCCCGCAATTTTGGAACATATTGCGTGGCGAAATGAATTTCGTTGGACCTCGTCCGGAACGGCCGCATTTTGTTGCGCAGCTTGCTAACGAAATTCCCTATTACGAACAGCGTCATTTGATCCCGCCCGGGCTGACAGGATGGGCTCAAATCAAATACGCCTATGGATCTTCCGTTGAAGATGCGAGGCAGAAACTCCAGTATGATCTTTATTACGTAAAAAATCAGAGTTTGATTCTCGACGCCATAATTTTGTTTGAGACGATCAAAATTATTCTCTTTGGACGCGGCGGCCGCTGAGACGATTTCCGATTGCCAATTGCCAATTGCCAATTTCGTCTTATCGGTCTTGAGCGCGATTCGCAGCGTTGAACGGGGCGGCCAGGGACACGAAACGTAGTTTTGACGTCTGAGCTTTTTGATTGGCAATTGGCAATTGGCAATCGGGAAATTGGCAATCGGCAATGACAGGTTTGGAGGTTTGAAATGAAGATAGTGAAAAGACTTATAGCGTTCGCATTCGTGGCCGCCCTTACGGTCCCTTCGGCGGCAGCAATCATCGTACCACCGCAGGATCCCGCGGGCAATCAGACCCGCCAAAGAGTGGCCACAAAGCCGGGCCAGGATCCGACCACGGCGCCGGGCCAGAAAACGGGTTCTGTCCCTCCGACGGGCGACCGGCTCGAGCCCGATGAAACGGCGACCCAGCCTGGCGACGTTCCGGCTGAGACTCAGGCAAACCGTCACGAACAATTATCTGAAGAGTCGGCGGTTGTTCCTTACTACAATAACTTTTTCACTACCTACCGGCTGGGTCCGGAAGATGTTATCTCCGTCAGTGTTTTTGGACAGGATCGTTATTCGCGAGCAGGAATCGCGATTCCGCCGAGCGGACGCATATCCCTGGCGCTTATCCCTGGTGGGGTTTTCGTTAACGGCAAAACCGTCGAAGAAGTCGCTGAAATAGTCAAGCAGCGATATGACGAGTACATCATCGACCCACAGGTTTCAGTATCCCTCGATAAGGCTTCTTCCTACCGCTACAGCATTATCGGCGACATTGCCCAACCGGGTATTCGTCTGATGAATCACCGCATGACTGTCACAGAGGCCATTGCCGAAGCCGGCGGTGTGCTGCCGACCGGCAATCGCAGCAGGGTGGTTGTGCTGCGCCGCCAGCCAGATGGCATGCTGGCGTCCATTCCTGTGGACGTCTCAAAGATTTACAAAGGCAAAGCTCCCGACAGCACGTACCTCGTCCCGGGCGATCAAGTGGTCGTTCCCGGCAACAAACTTAAGACCCTTCAGAAGATTATGAGCTTCGCGTCAATCCTGAGCTTCGCTCGCATCTTCACCGGGGGGGTGCCGTTCTAGAGGAGGCCGGAGGCCAGGAGGCATCTTCCCTGATTTTCCATTTGTCGTAATTTGTCGTTTCTCATTTTTCATTGGTCATTTCTCTGATCTCATTTCGTGGTGCTTCGTGTAACTTCGTGGATCGTTTGCTTGGCCGGGAGATCAGGAACGATCCACGAAATCGCAAGAACGACACGAACAAGAAAGTAGTAACACGAACTAGAAGCTAATAATTCGCAAAATCCCAAATGACAAATGAGAAATGGAAAGTGCCCTACTGCTCCTGCCGTCTGCTCCTGCCGTCTGTCTTTTGCCTTCTAGTAGCTGCCGCCTTCGGTCCGCAAGCTCGTGCTCAAGACATCGCCTGGAAGCGTCAGGCATCCGGCACACTCGCCTGGCTCCATTCAGTCTTCTTTCTCGATCAGAAGCGGGGTTGGGCCGTCGGGAGCAAAGGAGCTTTCCTGGCTACGGGCGACGGCGGCAGGAGTTGGAAAGCCAAACCTCGTCCCTCGGAGGATGTGCTTCGCGACATTTACTTTTCAGATGAACTCAACGGCTGGCTCGTCTGTGAACGAAACGTCTACGAACTGCAAACCAAAGAGGACCCACGCACTTATCTGATGAGTACGACTGACGGCGGCGAGCGCTGGAATCGAGTCGACATCGGCGGCGCTGATGTTGACGCCCGTCTGGTTCGGGCCGTCTTTAGTCCCAGCGGGCGCAGTTGGGCCTTTGGCGAGTTCGGAGCCATCTTCAGGTCACACGACTCCGGGGTAAACTGGACTAGATTGCAGGCTCCCACGCGCCACCTCCTTCTCGGTGGCACTTTTATTGACGACTACCGCGGTTGGGTGGTTGGGGCGGGCTCCACCATCCTGCAAACTTCCGATGGCGGGGAGACATGGCATCGATCCCGATTGCCTGATGCGAAAGGCGTCCGCTTCACGGCCACTTCGTTTGTTGACAATCGCCTGGGTTGGGCCGTGGGTAGCGGTGGAAACGTCTACCGCACCGTGAACGGAGGACGAACCTGGCAGGCGCAGGACTCGAAAGTTTCGACTGATCTTTTTGACGTCAAGTTTCTGGATGCCGCAGAGGGTTGGGCCGTCGGAGCCGAAGGCACCGTGATTTCCACTCAGGACGGTGGTTTGCGCTGGACCGTTGAACCGAGTGGTACCACTCACCCTTTGGAGCGTGTCTTTTTCGCAAATCGCACTCATGGCTGGGCCGTCGGCTTTGGCGGCACGATCCTGGCCTATGTAAGAGCTGAAGCGCCCAGCTTACGTCGTTGAGCTGGGGGACCAACTGATCTGGATTCGAAAGGAAAGCGAGTGAGAAAGTTTAGACCAATCCCTTTATTTGCCTCGGCGCCGTTGCTGGCTGTGACGCTGATTTTTACGGCGACCGTTCGCTTAGCTTCGGGCCAAACGCCGAACAGTTCGCCTGAGGTTAAGCCTCAGCCGGCGAGTTCGCCGATGCAAAACTCGTCGCCCGAAGCAACCGGCACCCGTTCACGGCGTGCCCCTTCTGAGCCGCGAGAACAAAAGCCACTTGAAAATCAGGAAAGTTCATCTTCTGATGAGGCAGCGTTGGTTTCAGAAAAGGGCGCTGGTCCTAAATCCGAAATTGCCACCTTGCGTGATGAAATCAGTGCCGCGACTAATGAGCAAGCACGAGCGCGTTTGCAACTGAAGCTGGTGGACCATCTGGTTTCTGCCGGCCTAAAGCAGGAGGCCATTGCCGAACTTAAGGCGATGAGTGATGAAGAGCGGTTCGATCCGCAAGGCTTCTATAATATCGCTAACGCTCAAGTGCGACTGGGTGCGTCGGAGGGAGCGGTAAAAAGTTACCGCAAGGCTATCGAGCAGCGAAAGGGACGGTACTCGCGGGCCTCCAACAATCTTGGAGTAGTGCTCTTGCGAGAAGGAAATTGGGATGAAGCCTATGAGGCTTTCATGTCCGCGCTGCGCCAGGAGAGTTTCCGTTATGCGGAAGCTAGTTTCAACCTGGGCCGATTGTATGCGGCCCGCGGAGAAAACGATCTTGCTGTTCGTGAATGGCATCGTGCGGTAGCAGTCGATCCGGAACATGACGCAGCGGTTAAAGCGCTCTCAAATACAAGAAACGCGAGCAACATCGCAGTAACGCCACGTGCTCCCCGGTCGATGCCCAATACCACCGCTCGTCGACCTGCGGTGCCAGCGGAAAAGGCCCGCTCGACTTCCAGCTTCGAGCCAGGCAAACCAGCGCGCGCCGGGCTGAGCAAACCTCGCAATGTGCCCGCGTACAAGGTGGATCCTGAAACTTATGCCCTGCTGCAACGTGGCCGGACAGCTCGCGATCGAGGTCGCAACGAAGACGCGATTGAAAAATATCGCCAGGTGCTGGCCCGCATGAGTGGCTATTTCCCGCCGGCCAATCTTGAGCTCAGCTATGTTCTCATTACCCTGAAGCGAATTGATGAAGCTATAGCCACGCTGCTGCCAATTACCCTAAGAAATGGCACTGAGATTCCTATCAGCAATTATCACCTGGCCCGGCTTTACGAGGCGCGAGGCGAACTAAAGCTGGCTGAGGACTTGTATAGCCGTGCCGCGGAGGCCTACGGCGGAAGCAATATTCAGTTCATCCTGGACATCAGTCGGGTACGAGAGAAGCAGGGGAATCTGACGGGCGCGCTCGTGAGCCTGGAGCAATACATAAACGGAATGGAGCGACAGGGTCAGAAGCCCGAATGGTCCGACGAGCGACTCACCACTCTGCGACAAAAGTTGGCAGCCTCACAACCGAAGCCGTAAAATGTAGGGGCGTCCCTCCGTAGGCGCCCCGCTCAAGATCCATCGCCAGCCAGCTTTGCATTCCCAACCTGCGAATTTCCTGGGGTTGAATTCTTAATTCAAAGTTGAGAGGGTGGATCCTGATTGGGGCGCCCACGGAGGGACGCCCCTACAATTCTTCTCGACCTCGCTCGGGACGCAGGTGCGGAAAGAGAATGACGTCGCGGATTGATGGCCGGTTTGTCAGCAACATGACGAAGCGATCGATGCCGATGCCTATTCCTGCCGCCGGCGGCATACCATACGATAGCGCTCTAATATAGTCTTCATCCATTACCATCGCCTCTTCATCCCCACGCTCGCGCTGCGTCATCTGACCGTTGAATCGGTCGTACTGCTCCCGCGGGTCATTGAGTTCGGAAAACCCGTTGGCGCATTCCATCCCGGCGATAAAGAGTTCAAAGCGCTCCGCCACCGACGGATCATCAGGGGAGGCCTTTGAAAGCGGAGAGATAAGCTTGGGAAAATTTGTAATAAACGTCGGCTGGACCAGGGTATGTTCGACAGTGGCTTCGAATAACTCCGCCAACCGAGCCCCATTAAGACTGTCGAGATTCGACTCAGCAGTACCAGGCGACCCATATTTCCTGATCGCCTCCTTCATCGTCAGTCGTTCAAACGTTTTCCTAAAATCAAACTCATGATCGCCATAGCGTAGCTCGGTTGTCCCCAGGACCTTAATAACATTCGCGCGCAGCATCTCTTCACACATATCCATCATCTGGTTCACATCCGCATAGGACCAGTAGAACTCCAGCATCGTGAATTCGGGATTGTGTATCCGGTCAATCCCTTCGTTGCGAAAGTTGCGATTCAGTTCGTAAACCTTCTCGAAGCCGCCAACCAGGAGTCGTTTCAGGTACAACTCAGGTGCAATGCGCGCGTATAGATCGATGTCGAGGGCGTTGTGATGAGTCTTGAAAGGCCTGGCTACGGCGCCCGTGGCCTTGGGGGTGAGCATCGGCGTCTCGACTTCCACATAACCGTGGTCTTCCAAAAAGCGGCGCATCTCCCGAATGATTGCGGACCGTCGCTCAAAGACTTCGCGCGGAGTTAGCTCGCCTTCCTCCCGTTCCAATTTCAGGCTGCCGGCGATGAGATCTGCATAGCGTTGGCGCTGACGAATTTCAGGATCGTGAATGCCGTGCATCTTGTCCGGAAGCGGTAGCAGTGCTTTCGCCAGAAACTGCAAACTCTCCACGCGGACCGAAAGCTCGCCGGTTTTGGTAATGAAGAGGTAGCCTTCGATACCAATGAAGTCGCCATGGTCCAGTAAATTGAAGAGTTCCCAACCATCGACGTCTCCAGCCGTCGCGTCGTTTCGCACGCCCCTCACTTCGGCCCGCTTCACATAAACCTGCAGACGCTCCATACCGTCGGACAAATGCGCGAAAGCCGCTTTGCCCATCACGCGCGGCGGCGAGGCGATGCGGCCCGCGAGGCGAACTGTGACTTTCTTCAGCTCCTGATTGGCCACCTCAATCGCTTCTGTCTCGGGTCGTTCCCCACCAACCGTCTGAGGCTCAAAATTGCGGAACTCTTTGACCACAACGGTGATCGTATCCTCACGGCCGGCCTTGACCACCTGGCTGCGCTCAAATTTGTTTGGGTAGACGTTGCCGACGAGCTGGCGCAGTGCTTCCAGATGCGCGTGGCGCGCGCGCGTCTGATCGTTGTCTTCGATGAACGGTATGGACAATTCGGCTCCTAAATGTAAAGCGCTGATTATAGAGAGCAGGTCTCCGATTGCCAATTGCCGATTGCCGATTGCCAATTGGCCTTTATGGCAGCTCAGACTCTTGAAATTGGCAATTGGCAATCGGCAATCGGCAATTGGTATTGCCTCATGCTAGATTGTTAGGCGAATGAGCGGCAAGATACTCAGCCACGAAGACCTGCTTCGGGAGCGCACAACCTTGCGCGCCGAAGGCAAAAGCCTGGTCTTCGCTAATGGCGTCTTCGATCTGTTACACATCGGTCACGTGCGTTACCTCGAGCAGGCGCGGGCGCTTGGCGATGCCCTGCTTGTGGCGATAAACAGCGATCGCAGCGTTCGGGAATTGAAGGGTGACAGTCGGCCGGTGATCGTGGAGCTCGAGCGCGCCGAAATACTCGCGGCGCTGCGGCCGGTGACCTACGTAACTATTTTTGATGACGTATCTCCCCGTAGCTTGATTGCAAGGGTTCTGCCCGATGTGCTCGCCAAGGGTGGCGATTATGGCCTTAATGAGATTCACGGCCGCGAGGAAGTAGAGTCCGCGGGCGGCAGAGTGGTTTCATTGCCGTTCATCGAGGGCGCTTCAACCACGACCATCATTGAGCGGATGCGGAAACGCAGTGGTAAATGATGTCAGTGGTCAGTAGTCAGTCGCTCGTTGTCGGCGCGATTCGAGCATCGCTAGCAATTAGTGTTGGTTCGTGTGATTTCGTGGATCGTTCTCTTTTCACCTTCGATACGATCCACTAAATGACACGAACCAACACGAACAACTGACCTTAAATGAGTACTACGACCCAAACAACTTCAGGCCTGGGTAACGCGTTGCAGCGAGTGACGGAGACTCAGGAGTTCAAACACCTCGCTGCCGAGATCGGACGCGGCTCGACCGTAATATCGATCAGCGGGTTGGTGGCCGGCTCTGCTCGCGCGTTGGCCTTGGCGGCCCTGCAGCGCCAAACCGGGAAGCTTTTCGCTATCGTCACTCAATCCAATCGCGATCTCGAGCCATTCGAGCGCGACCTTCGTTTCTGGTACTGCGCGCTGGCTGGGAAGACTGATTGCGAAAACGAAGTGCTGCTTCTGCCCGCCTCGGAAAGCGACCCCTACGCCGGCTCATCGCCCCATGCGGAAACTCTGGAACAGCGGGCGGTGACTCTCTGGCGACTGGCTCGCCACTCCCAGGATTTCGTGCTTCTGACGGCTCGCGCGCTGGCCTGCAAGACTGTGGCTCCTGCCGAAATTGCTCGCGCTGGAGCATTGCTTAGCCGCGATGAAGACCACTCCCCCGAGGAACTTGTCGAAAAGCTGCTGGCCTCTGGTTACATACGTGAAGATCCGGTCAGCGCCATGGGCGAATTCTCAATCCGCGGCGGCATTCTGGACGTGTGGTCTCCAGGGCTCGACTCACCGGTTCGCCTCGATTTCTTTGGCGATACGGTGGAGTCAATTCGCCAATTCGATCCTGAAACGCAGCTCTCAACAACTCAGTTGTCGCAAATCGAAATTGCTCCGATGCGCGAACTAACAGTAACGAGCCGCGACTTTCGTAACTGGTCTGATGCCGCGCGTGAGCGCTGGTCCGAGGCACGCTATGCGCGAGCGCTTCGCGATCGAACTGCGTTTGCCGATGAAGGCGAAGCATTTACCGGCTGGGAGTGGTTAATGCCCCTGGCGCGGGAACGCGATTCGACTGTCTTTGACTACCTCAAGGATGCTGTACTGGTAGTCGATGAGCCATCGAGCATTGAGTCTTACCTGAGGGAAGCCTATCAGGCACTTGCTGATCGTTTCAGTGAGACTCAAGCGGCAGATGATCTTGCCCTCGCTCCTGAAGAGCTATATCTAACCACGGAGGAGTTGCGGCCAAGGATTGACCAAAGACCTCGGATTGAGCTGCGCACGCTGGGACGGGCTGCGGCAGAACCGGACGAACGGCTGGCGCTGGACGCGGAATCCCCAAAAGTTCAACTGGGTCGCCCTCGCACGAAACGTCACCCGATGTTTCTTTTCCCTTCAGTCGAACAGGTTCCGGAAGTGGAGTGGAAAACGCAGTCAGTGATGCGTTACCACGGACGGCTCGCCGATCTTGCGGCTGATATTGAACGGGAACGCGAGAGTGGGACCACTACGCTGTTTGTGATGCCGAGTCTTGGCGTGGCTGAACGCATAGTCGACATTCTCGGTGAATATCAGGTTGATGCGGGGCTCCGTCTGATTAGCAACAACGGCGAGACCGGTGGATTGGCTGAAACAATCGTAACGGTGGGGCGGCTCAGTGCGGGTTTTAAAATGTCCGGCTCCCGTCTTCTGGTTCATGTAGAGGGCGACCTGTTTGACGAGGCTGGCGAACAAGCGCTCGAGCGTCGCGGTGTCTCCGCGGAAAGCAGACGGTCGAAAACCGAAACCAGAAAACGAAAATCAAAGACGGCAGCTTTTCTTTCCGACTTTCGCGATCTGAAGGTTAACGACTTCGTGGTGCACGTCGACCACGGTATCGCACGTTTTGGAGGCTTGCAGACCCTCGACCTGGGCCCGCGCAGCGGCGAGTTTATGCTGCTCTACTACGCTGAGGATGCCAAGCTCTATGTCCCGGTGGAGCGACTGGACCTCGTGCAAAGATATTCGAGCGCCGAGGGGCACCAGCCCACACTCGACCGACTCGGAGGACTGGGTTGGCAAAAGACAAAAGCCAGAGCAAAGCGCGCCATGCGCGACATGGCCGACGAACTGCTGCGACTCTACGCCGAGCGGAAACTGGTGGGTGGCCACGCGTTCGCTGCGGACACGCCATGGCAACTGGAGTTTGAGGATGGTTTTGAATATGTGCTCACTCCGGATCAGGAAACCGCGATTGAAGACGTGAAGCGAGATATGGAAGAGCCGACACCGATGGACCGTCTCTTGTGCGGTGACGTGGGCTACGGCAAGACTGAAGTTGCCATGCGCGCAGCGTTCAAGTCGGTGATGGAAGGAAAGCAAACGGCCATACTCACGCCGACCACAGTGCTGGCTTATCAACACTTCGATACGTTACGCAACCGCTTCGCGCCGTTCCCGGTAAAGGTCGAGCTGCTATCTCGTTTCCGTTCCGCGAAGGAGCAGAAAGAAATCGTAAAGCGTGTGGAGTCGGGGGAGATTGACGTAATCATCGGCACGCACCGGATGCTATCAAAGGATGTGCGGTTTAAGGAGTTGGGACTCGTGGTGGTAGATGAAGAGCAGCGGTTTGGAGTCGCTCACAAAGAGAAACTTAAGCAACTGAAGAAGCGTGTTGACGTATTGACACTTTCGGCGACCCCCATCCCGCGCACCTTAAACATGTCTCTTACAGGTCTCAGGGATATGTCGCTGATTGAGACGCCACCGCGCGACCGGCTGGCAATCCAGACGCAGGTTGTTCAGTTTTCGGAGAATGTCATAAAGTCGGCCATCGAACTGGAACTGGCGCGGGGCGGGCAGGTATTTTTTATCCACAATCGGGTGGAGACAATCGAAACGATTGCGGCCCTGGTGAAACGCCTGGTTTCGCAAGCTCGGATTGTGGTAGGCCACGGCCAGATGAATGAAAAGGAGATGGAGCGAGTAATGCTCGATTTCATTGAGTTCAAGTATGATGTTCTCGTGGCAACCACGATCATTGAGAACGGAATAGACATCCCACGTGCCAACACAATCATCATAAACCGCGCCGACGCTTACGGTCTTTCTCAGCTTTATCAACTACGCGGTCGTGTAGGGCGGTCAAATCGCAGGGCTTACGCCTATCTGCTAATTCCGGGCGAACAGGAGCTCTCGCCGATTGCCCGACGCCGTTTGGCGGCCATTCGGGAATTCTCTGATCTGGGAGCGGGATTCCGCATCGCCGCTCTGGACCTGGAACTGCGTGGCGCCGGAAACTTTCTGGGTGGACAGCAGTCCGGCCACATGGACGCGCTCGGATTCGATCTGTACACGCAGATGCTTGAGCGCACGGTAGCAGAACTTCGCGGCGAGCAGGTGGATGATGAGACCAGCGTTTCCATCAACCTCGGCGTCAATCTTGTTATTCCCGATGATTACATTCAGGACATGGGCCAGCGGCTGAGAACCTATAAGAGAGTGTCCTCGGCGCGCGACGAAGGCGCCTTAGCTGATATTCGCCGGGAGACTGAGGATCGTTACGGACGATTACCTCCGCCGGTGGCAGAACTCTTCGCTTACGCGCGCTTGCGGCGGCTGGCGGAGGAAGTCGGAGTGATTTCTATAGACAAGACAGCGGATGGGATGGCGATAAAGTTTCGCGAGAAAGCGCGCATTTCACCCGAGAAGCTGCGTGTTTTAGTGAGCGCCAGAGCGCATGCGACTTTCACCCCGAGCGGCATATTACGCATGGACCTGAGCGATGAAGAATCTGATGGTGTGCTTCGAGTGGCCCGCGAGGCGTTGCTGGAACTTCGGGTTGAAGATTAGAATGCAACGCACTTGTCTTTGTAGGGGCGTCCCTCAGTGAGCGCCCCAGGTGGCGGACCGAGGGGCGCCCACGGAGGGACGCCCCTACAAATAGCAATCCAATACCAGGAGTAATCTTGTGAAATCTAAGTTCATACCTTATACATTTGCGGCGCTAGTGCTGTTTGCTCCGCTCTCTTTTGTTTCAACGGCCGCCTTAGCCCAGGAGGGTGAACTCAAAGTCGTCGATGAAGTGATTGCCCAGGTGAACGAGGATGTGATCACGCTATCGATGGTGAGGCGCGAAACCAAACAGCGGATCGAAGCGCTTAAGCAGGGCGGCATGCCCGAGAAACAGGCCATCGAGGAAGTTACCAAGCACCAGGCCGACCTGATCGCCACGCTCATCAACGAGCAACTCCTGATGCAAAAGGGAAAAGAGCTCGATCTGGCGACTGAGGTCGAGGCGGAAGTTAACCGCCGCATGCTGGAGGTGGCGAAAGAGCAGGGCATCACCAGCATCGAGAAACTGGACGAAGCGATGAGAGGAAGCGGGATGGATCCCGTGGGCACTCGTCAGACCCTGCGTACGGAGATTATGAAGCAGGCGGTGATCCAGCAGGAAGTTGACCGAAAGGTTTTTTTCGGTGTGCCGTTGGATGAACTCAAGAAATACTTCGAAGCCCACCGCGGCAAATTCACTAAACCGGAGAGTGTCGTTCTCTCGGAGATATTTCTCGGCTATGCCGGGAAGAATGAAGCCGACGTAAGGGCCCGGGCGATGGAATTGGTCACGCAGTTACGATCCGGCGCCGACTTTGGCGCGCTGGCCGCAGCTAACTCAGAACGCGAGCTAAATGGAGTGCGCGTGGCCTCCCAGAACAAGGGCAAGGTGGGCCGTTTTGAAATGCCAAATCTTCGGGACGAAATTGCCGGACAAATCAAGGGGGTGAAAGTCGGCGAAGTGAGCGATCCGCTCAAGATCAATGATGGTTATCAAATCCTCCGCGTTGATGAGCGCACCGCGGCGAGCAGTACGGCTGTCTTCAATGAAAACCAGGTGCGCGAGGTGATTACCATCGAACGCTCACCGAAGGAACGAGAGACGTACCTACGCAATCTGCTTAACGACGCCTACGTCAAGATTTCCGACAGTTACCGAGACGCAGTCGAACCACTGCTAAAGCTCAACACTTCAGCCGCAGCCAAGGCTGATGAGTCCAACTCGGGAAAGAACGCCGACAAAAACAAGAAGCCCTGATCATTTTCAGATCATCATCATTGGGGTCCGAAGCGGCTTCGATATTCGCCTGACGTAATAAACGCCTTGACCATTTCCGCCTGCCGGAAATCACCGTTAGCCAGGTTGAGTTTGGTAAGCCAGAAGTTGTATCCGACGAGATTGTTGTCAGGGGCATCGTCCGGGTTACGCTGCAGGTAGCCGAAATACTGCATCAGGACGAAGGCCCTGTTGAATTCTTGTGCTCTGAGTAGTGAGTGCTCCGCCACTCTGCGTAATGCACGAGCTCGCGCTGCGACGTCTGCACTGGTACTGGCACCGCCAAACTCGTCAATGGCGGCTTGTCGGTCCAATGCCGAAGGCGTGAAACCGGCCCGAGAAAAAAGCGTGTCAACAAATTGAGCCGGGGTGGTTGTCGTGGGATGTGCGTTGGTAAAGCGTGTCAGCGTGACAAAGTTCCCGACGAAGCTTTGCTTGTTATTTTCTAACACTTGCTCCCAGCCCGCTTGCCCCACCACAACCCCGCTCCCTATCGACCGCGTGTCCGGTATAAACTCAGCTCGCCTAACCGGGAAGGGTGCGCCGGCAAGATCGCCGTAGGCGGCCTTATAGATTCGGTAAACCAGGTAGCCGGTCTCCTGAAACTCAATCGAGAGGAAGAAGGCGGCGCTCGTGTCTACGCGTTTGACCTGGCGGCAGGTGGCGAAGGGGCCGCAGCCTTCAATTCCATTCACCCAAAACTGGAGTCCCGAAGCGTCCGGCTGGCGTCCGAAGAAGTCTTCGTAGTGTTTCGTGACGAAAAACTGCGAGCCGTCAATCGGGTTGCCCAGGGTCGCCGTAATGTCGCCAAGATCTGAGACGGTTGCCGCGACGATCAGGCTCGGCGGGTTGAACCGGAAACCATCCTTTAACGGAATGACTTCATAGACGTTGTTGAAGGACGCTCCCGCAAACTGATACCTGCCGTCGCCGCCGGTTACAGTCGAGCGCGTCTGCTGGGTCGCCTGATGCACGAGCCACACCGTCACAGCCGCGAGCCCGTTGCCGTTCTCTACCATGCGACCATGAAGGTCAATAGTCGGGGTGGGGGTCGGTGTCGGAATGGGAGTGGGAGATGGCGTGGGCGTAGGTGTTGGGGTCGGCGTGCTCGACGTCAAGACCAGCGTGTATGACCCCGTTTCATTATCGTCATAAGAGGTCGACTCGATGACATACAAGCCCGCTGCCGGCAAAGTGAAGAAGCCGTCTACCGGTATGCGAGAGTTGAAAATCTTGCCGAGCTCGATGTCGTCGTTTTCGGTCAAGACAGTTCCACCGGGCCCCATCAGGTAGAGATAAGTATCCAACACTGGGGTGGCCGTCGATGTCATCTCAATTCTTATCTGATCGCCCGCCGCGCCTGAGAAAAAATACTGGTCGGCATAGGACAGGCTCCTCTGAGACGACCGACAATCGCTGGTACTCAGCTCTGCGTTAATTGTCTGGCCGTAACTGATCGGGGTGACGGCACAGGCGGTCCCGCCCGCCTGGGTCACTGTGAAGTTCTGGTCGGCTACCCTTATGATACCTGAGCGGGCAAAACCGGTTATATTGGGCGACACCATAAAGCTGATGGTTGCACTGTTGGTTCCGCTGTTACCGGAATTGATCGTTATCCAGCCCACGGAACTCGTTGCTCCCCAGGCACAGCTAGTTCCTGTAGTCGTAAGGTTGGTACTTCCTGATCCACCGCTGACCCCGAATGACTGGCTGGTTGGGGAGAGCAAGTAAGTACAGCCGGGTGTAGTTGCCTGTGAAAGACACGCGACTTTGCTGTTCGCATGAGTTTCGATTTGGTTTACCGAGAATGGGCAGAATTGCTCTAAGGTCCCGCTACCCAGCGTGCTGCTCATAATCGTGTTTTCGCACCCTGGTTGTGCAGTGGGTGTATCGGTATGAGTCGCATTAAAGTTATGCCCAATCTCATGCGCGGCAACGAGGAATTGTGCCGCAGGATTTTGGGTTAATCTCTGAGACATTCCGTAACTGAACGGTCCCAGCGGACAATCCATACCTGGTCGGTAGGCAATACCAATGGTCGTCTCGTTCTCGGGCGTACTTGGGTCGTCGAAGTCCTTCCCCGTCCACATGTGGGC
>JALZJF010000033.1 GCA_030859905.1 Acidobacteriota bacterium | reverse complement strand
GGAAAAATCGGATTTCTCTGTGTAACCTCCGTGATCTCCGTGTCTCCGTGTTGAAATTGCTAAGAAAAGATGCACCACGGAGGCACGGAGTACACGGAGAAGCTTTTTTCCGACAGACTGCTAGGGGCTTACTAAAAGAGCGCCAACAAATTAGCAGGTTGCTGAAAAACAAGCACGATCCACGAAACCACACGAAACCGCGCGAAAGTGATATCTTAGTTCGAGTCATTTCGTGGATCGCCTTACTTCTTCTATTGCTGCGTGACAGTTTTTCAGCAGCCTGTTAGGGAACTTGCCATCCTGAGCCATCCGAGTATTTTACGCGGACGATAATTACTTGCTCTCTAAAACCAACCGTCTCCTTCTTATCGAGCGCGTACACGCTGATGCGTTGAGTCGGGGCCGCTGGGAGCATGAACGAAAGCTCCTTGCTCTTGCCGGGGCCGATGGTTTCGACGCTGGTAAACTGGCGCCGCCCCATTTCTTCACCCGTCACAGCATCGAGAAAGACGTAGTCCCAGTCAATTTCTTTGACTGTCTTTTCGCTGCTGTTCTTGATCGAGGTTCGGTAGAGAAAAGTGTAACGGGGCGGTCCCTTCCGCTGGCGCTCGGCCTGGACGATGGCGGCGTCGGCGCGCGCATCCTTTTCGAGCTTGCTTGCGTCCGGCGAGTTTGCGCGCTTGGCGTCACTAGCGCGCCTCTCCGCCCTCGCCCGAAACTGCATCTCATGAAAATTCTCGTTTGGACCGCCGAACGGATTTTGCGCCCAATTAATTCGCTCCTTGCTCCAACTGAATTTCACAACTTGTAGATCGGGTGCGCCCCCTAAGCTTGGCGCGGGCGTCTGCGCGTTTGAGGCAATCGTGACAACCAAAATGGAAAGTAGCAGGGAAATGGATTTCATCGTTTGCTCTCCATTCTTGAAAGAGTCCAACGAGGCTCGGGGCGAGCACCTCAGTAGTTATCAGGGCCGCTATTATGGCACAGCTTCGAAATCCAACCCTGGAAAAAACATTGGCCGGAAGAAAACTTCATTCTCCGGCCGGAAGGTGCGCCACAAGGACGACTTGGGACGACCCCACCGCTAATGAGGTCGTCCAAATATCGGGTGTTTAGAAGATATACCTGAGACCGAGCACGATGCGACGGTTGCCGCCGTTCGTGCCCCACTGATTGAGGAAATTGGCTGAGCCTGCGCGCCCGTCGGGAATGCCGAAATCGCGCGTGTTAGTAGCGTTGTTCAATTCGGCGCGAAACTGAATTCTCTGATTCTCAGAGATCCGGGTGTTCTTGAAGATGCCGAGGTCCAGGTTATTGATCCCGTCGGCGCGCAGGATGTTGCGACCTGCATTGCCGACGCGACCAGTCGGCAAACCAGGAAAGTCCACCACCAAGCGCATGGTACCATTTGGGTTCTGAAGGATCCGGGCCCGCGATGTTGTGAACAAAGTGTTGGGCAGTGCTGCCCCGGGTAGCGGCCCCGGCTGCGGATTGGCCAGCGATGCGAAGATTTGCTGTGCCTGCGCGGTTGCTTGCGCCCTTAACTGTTGGTCAATACCGAACAATTCTTGCACTGTCATCTGCGAAACAGGCAAGTTAGTGTACACATTTGGTCGTATCGCATCGCCTACGAGCGAATTGATACCGGAGAGTGCCCCGGCCGGATCAGAGCCGTTCAACACCGTAAAGGGCGCTCCGCTCTGAAACGTGAAGAACCCGTTGAGCTGCCAGCCGCCCAGCAGGTGGCCGACGAAGCCTCGCTGCTCCTGGTGCCACGGTAACTCGTAGACGAAGTTGCCTGATAGACGGTGGGGACGGTCGTATGCAGAACGCCCCCGGTCGGAGCGGCGATTAAACGAGTCTTGTGCAACGGCCACCTCGCCACTGGACGGGTTGAAGATCTCTGACGCCAGATCAATAAACGAACTCCACGTGTAGTGCACGCCCGAACTGAAGCCGCGACTAAGGCGCTTTTCGAGGCTGGCCTGCATCGAGTGGTAAATCGAATTGGCTGCGTTGGCCCGAAGGCGGACAACCGCGGCGGTGCGATCACTACGACAGCTATCTGGATTCGTGCCTGTGAAGGTGGGTGTGCAAGAGTTTGGAGGCAGGGTCTCTAAGCGGCGCGGGTTGCCGTCAATGGTCTGAAACAGCGCCGATCCCTTGGAGCCGACGTAGCCGAGACGGAAGACGAGGTTCGTCCCCAACTCACGCTGAGCCTCGAAGCTGAAACTCTGGTAGTAGGGTGAGCGGAAATCGTCGCCGACGATCGTCCGTGTAAATGTGTTCGGGTTGACGCCCGAGTTAGAAACATTCGGCAAGGCCGTGAAGGCAGTTGGAATTGACAGCGCTCCGTCGAAGGGGGTATTGGCGGCCAAGCTTACCGCGGCAACGAACGGGAAGGAGCTGGCGACGTTCAAAGCAATGTTGATGAAAGTGTAGTCGTGCGTGAGAGCATATCCACCGCGGAACACGAGTTTATCGCCACCGGTTACAAATCCGAGCAGGCCATCTGGATCCGTCCGCGGGTTCCAGTTGAAGCCGATGCGCGGCTGGAAGTTGTTCCTGTCCAGCTTAGGAACAGGCGAGAGTGCAAACCGCTGATCGCCGCCGGCGATCGAGACTATTCTTTCGTTGGACGGCAGTAGACTAAGGGTAGCCTCGCCCGGACGCTCGTAACGCAGTCCATAAGTCAGCGAGAAGTTGGGCCTGATCTTCCATTCGTCCTGGGCGTAGAAATGAAGGTCCATCCACTGGTAATTGTTGATCGCCTCTCCACCCGGCAGGGGCTTGTTGATGTTGGCAGCTTCGGCAAAGTCATTGACAAAAGAATTCAGCGTCGCGTACCGCAGCAAGCCGCGAATGGTTGGGAAGAAGAAGCTCTGGATGCGGTTCTGGATAATGTTCGTGCCAAGTTTCATCGCGTGGCTGCCGCGCGTCCACGATAGGTTATCCTGGATCTGATAGATGTTATTGGTGCGAAACTGGGGTAGATTGACCGCAAGGCCGATGGCCGTTCTGGCAGTCGCCGCGTTGAAGCCGACCAGGCCAAGTTGGGAAATCTCCAGAGACGGTATCTCCTCGGAGGCAGGGTCTGACGCGCTCGTGTTGGTTGCGAAACGTTGGTAGCCGAGCCTTAGCTCGTTAACTATAGTGGGCGAGAAAGTGTTGACGAGTCCAAAGGATAGCGTTTGTTGCCGATTGACGTTCTGCGTGGTTAGACCAGGGGGCGTTGCCTGGCCCGTTCCACCGGTATCGGAGTCGCTGAACAAGTAGCGTGCCGTTAGGATGTGATTGCTGGAGAAGTTATGGTCCACGCGATACGAAGCCTGATGGTTGTCGAAGAAGAAGGACGTGGAGCCCGTTAGGGAGCCCAGCGGAACATTGAAAGTTTGCCCGTTACGCGTGAAGGAGGCGCTCTGGTTGATGGGCGCCTGCGCCGCGGGCAAATGCCTCAGGAGTGCCTGAACCTGCGGCAGGTCGCCTGCCGCCGCTTGCAGGACTTGCCGGCCTGCTTCAGTCGGCGCGCCGTTTAGCGTCGTGCCAGAGCCGAGCTGCCGGTCGCTCCAGCGCTGGTAGGAGCCAAAAAAGAATGTTCGATTTCGTCCACTGATGAAGGAGGGTCCACCTTCACCAAAGCGCGGCAGATGGAGCGGACCGCCGATAGTGAAGCCCAACTGATTCTCAATGCGAAACGGGGCATGACGGCGTGATGGATTGGTAGAGTCCGGATTGCAGAAGCCCGCGCGCTTATCAGTGTTGCTACACGCGTTCAGGGCGTTGCCGTTGTGGAACCAAAATGCAGAACCGTGGTAGTTATTGGTTCCACCTTTAGTAATGGCATTAAAAACCGAAGAGGAATTCCGACCGTATTCAGCCAGGAACTGGTTGGTAATGAGTCGCACTTCCTGGATCAGGTCGGGGTTGTTCAGCGGTTGCGCAGCGCCGGACACGCCAGGCTCATTATTGTCCTGGCCGTCGATCATGAAGTTGTTTGAGCGGACGCGCCCACCGTTAGAAGAGTAACTAATACCGGCCGCGAAGCCGGACTGGCCGGCACCGAGCTGGCTGACCCCGGGCGCCGAAAGCGCAACGGCGAGAATGTTCCGTGTGGGGCCGAGCGGCAACTCGGACAAGCGGCGTGAATCAAATCGCGTGGCCACCTCCGCATTGCTGGTATTGATTAATGCGGCATTCTCCACCACGTTCACTACCTCTTGAACACCTCCAGGTCTTACAGAGACATCAATAACGGCTGCCTGGTTCAGCAAAAGAGTAATCCCGGACTGAACATGCTTGGCAAAACCAGAAGACTCGACCGTCAGTTCATAAGATCCGACCGGCAGGTTCTCAAAGCGATACCGGCCCTCGCTGTTTGTTTGTACATTGCGTGAGATATTGGTATCGGTATTGCGCGCCGTTACGGTGGCGTTGGGTATCACAGCTTGCTTCTCATCTGTAACGGAGCCGGAAATGGTGCCGGTCGTTTGAGCCGCGACCGAAAGAGGTAAAAACGCAAACAATGCTATTAGAAGCAGCACGAGCCTGGTTGCCTTAGTCATGGAGACTCTCCTTTTTGTAACCCGGTATAGGGTGATCCATGTCGCTGGTTAAGAAATCGTTTAAAAACCGGAAGTTGAAAGGCCGTAACTTGCATCAATCTCATGCAATAAATATTCCACTATTATGGATAATTGTCTTTGAATGGTTAACACGAAACTTATATAGGGATTAGAGCCAAAAGGCCCTGAAGGCCAATGGTCGCAATTTCCAAGGCGAGTGAGTTTTGTTCAAATTAATGGATGGAATCCAAAGCATTGAAAACCCGCCGGCTCTGTAGAGGTTCGCCAATCCTTGGCGCGGCCCACGGAACCTGAGGGGTTTCCGGATTCAACTGTCACACCAGGTAAAGGTAGGTACGTGACTTGAGCATGGAACGAATCGTCTTCCTTGAGCACAACACTTTCAACGTTAAATTCCGCCAGCCAGAGTTTGAACACGAGTGGATCGAATACGGCGAAACGGAGAGTGGCCAGGTTGTCGAGCGGTTGCGCGATGCCACCATTGCGATCTGCAACAAGCTGCCGCTGCGTGAGCCGGCCTTATCGCGACTGCCCAAGTTGAAGTTGATCGCAGTCGCTGCCACGGGTGTCGATAACATTGATCTGAGCTATTGCAAGAGCCGCGGCATAGCCGTCTGCAACGCGCGAAACTATGCCAAACACTCATTGCCGGAACACGTGTTGATGCTGATCCTGGCCTTACGAAGAAATCTCGTCGCATACATTCAGGATGTACGTGATAGCAAATGGCAAGAGGCAAAACAGTTCTGTTTACTCAACCATACAATCCACGATCTGCACCGCAGCAAAATCGGAATTATAGGTTACGGTTCCCTGGGCAAGGCAGTAGCTGAGCTGGCTGGGTCGATCGGGATGCAGGTGCTTGTTGCCGAACGGAAGCAGGCAACTCCCACGCGAGAAGGACGCGCAGAGTTTGGGGAGGTTTTACGGCTAAGCGATGTGCTCACACTCCATTGTCCCTTGACCGAGGAGACCAGGAATCTGATTGACGCTGAAGAGTTTCAAATGATGAAACGTGAGGCGATCCTGATTAATACCGCTCGCGGTGGCCTGGTGAGGGAAGAGGCATTAGTCGAAGCGTTACAGTCTGGAGTAATAGCCGGCGCTGCCTTCGATGTACTGAGTGAAGAGCCGCCCCGACAAGGAAACATCCTGCTTGATCAGGATCTTCCAAATCTGATCGTCACACCTCATGTTGCGTGGGCCAGCAAGGAAGCGATGCAGACGCTTGCGGATCAACTCATCGACAACATCGAGGCTTTCATTCGTGGCGAGCCGAAGAACCTCGTTGTCTAGACAGGAGTCAGTCGGGAATAACAGAGGGCTGGGGGCGATACGTTATCGGGGACAAAAAGCCTCGGTTTTCACCCCGTAGGGGGTGACATGTCTATAGCCCCCAATGCCGCCCCCTCCCGGCTCCGTTCGGAGGAGCGGGGCGTCGCTTGAGCAGTACGCATCTAGTTGAGTCCCGCTCCTCCGAACGGAGTTGGTAACCAGGTTGCATGCGGAGTCTATAGACATTTCACTCCTAACGGAGTGAGGAAGGTGGAAGCGCAGTTACCAAGTTTTTTAATCCGCTCGGAGTGATTAAATCTAAAAGCCGCAAAAAAGCGGCTCATAACGGGCTAATATTCCCACCAGCAGTGATTGAAATCCTGAACGTTTACGACGAAGCTGCTTCGGTGGCTCCCGGCGTGTGCGTCTCATCGTGATGTTCGGTTGTGTAAAGGCGAAGGATGTCCTGCCCTTGTCGGGATCTGGGATCGATGGTGCGCATGTGCCTGCGACCCTGCATCTCCCAAATCGCTGTTACATGTCCATCCTTCTCGACTGCATGATACGAAATGTCCTCGGCAGGATCAGTTGGCGCCTGGTCTCCGCTGACCTCCTCAGGTGCGGCGTCAGTTGGCGCAATTTCATTCTCTAACATTTCACGCTAAAACTCCTCTCACAAACTGTTGGTGCTTTGGTTTGATGAATTGTTGCACACGCGTTAGTCGCAAGTCCACCGTCGCGGAAGTGTGCTTCTGGATCAACGCACTGCAGACCAACGCAAGGTCTGTTTAAACGGTTCAGCTCACCATTAACCCGGTCCATGCGGTAAACTAGATGCGCTCACTCTTGCCGGATGTGTAGGTGCCCACGTAAAGGGTGAACTCGCGAGCCTGAGCGGGCCACGCGGCCCCGCGAGAAGCGAAGGCGCCCAGGACATTGATTGCGCCCGCTCCGAGAAACCGCCGGCGAGAAAATTTCCTTAATGTCACGTAGAGTTCCTCGCTCAGATAGAAGTTTTAGCCCCGACTCAGGAAAGGAATAACATGATCTCTGCCGTATCGGCCCACAAGCCCCCCCTATTCGATAGCCTGCGCCGTTTTGTCATTCTAATCGCTGTCCTAAGCTTACAGACTTTCTTACTGCCGACTCCCGTTTTTACCCAGCAGGCTGCAAACGCCACTCTCACGGGGACGGTTACTGATCAAAATGGGGCCGTGGTTGCCGGTGTGAATGTAGCGGCGACTCAAATGGCCACCGGCATTCGGCGTGAGACCGTAAGCAATAGCGAGGGACTCTACGTGCTTTCAAATTTGGCGCCCGGAGATTATGAACTGAAGATCGAGGCGAAGGGATTCACAACCCAAGTTACCAGGACGCCGGTATCACTTCAGGTGGGCCACACTGTTACCTTGAACGTGCCTCTCGAGATTGTCGTCAGTGAGTCAATGACGGTTCCCCTGGAAAGTCACCGGGCTCTGATTGATAACAGCGCCTCGCTGGTCCATGGCTTAGTTGATTCTCGCGAAGTTGAGGGCCTGCCGTTGAATGGTCGCAACTTCCTCGAACTCGCTCTGTTGATCCCAGGCAATGCCCCGGCGCCGAACTTCGATCCCACAAAGACCAATACGATTGTGATTTCCTCGGCGGGACAACTGGGACGTGGCGGCAATGTAACAGTAGATGGCGCCGACAATAACGACGATGTGGTGGGGGGCGCGGTGCAGAACATCTCGCAAGAGGCGGTGCAGGAGTTTCAGATTGCTACCAATCGTTTCTCCTCGCAGTTGGGCCGTTCGGGCTCTTCCGTTATTAACATCGTAACCAAGTCAGGTACGAACGAGTTGCATGGCTCAGGTTCATTCTATTTTCGAGATCGCAAGTTACAAGGTTTACCGGCCACGTTTGATCGCAGCCTGGGACAATCGCCTCCATTCGATCGGCAACAATATGCTTTCGCTCTGGGAGGGCCCATCAACAAGGATCGAGCCTGGTTCTTCGGCTCATTTGAATATCGCGATCAAGACGGAGTGGCGCTGGTGGGAACGAGAGATTTGACGAGCCGATCGATCAGACGCGGTTTCGCGCCCTCGCCGCTAACCGACTTTTTAACAACAGAGCGAGTCGATTGGAACCCGAATGAGGCCGACCGACTCAGTTTTCGCTATTCGTATCAACGAGAGAAAATCGTTGCGGCCAGCACTCTGGTTCGCGCTATCGGCTCAGCATCCCAGAGACAGTCAAGCCAGAACAAGACAAACTCGTTTCTCACCAACTACACGCGGGTTTTATCTCCTCGCGATGTTAATAGCTTCAACTTTAGCTTCAGTACCTTTATCAATCAGACACTCCCGGTGGCCCCCGGCCCGCAGCTTACCTTCCCGAGCCTACAGGATGGAGCCTCTTTTCGGGTTCCCCAAGAGACCAGGCAGCGTCGCTTTCAGTTCAGCGATACCTATACTTTGATACGGGGCAATCACACTTTCTACCTGGGTGGTGAGATTCAACGTGTCCAATCCGATCTGGACCTCAAAGTCTTTCAGCAAGGGCGTATCGAAATGATTGAGGACTTTCCCGATTTCGATCGAAACGGAGATGGTCGCGTTGATGACAACGATCTCGTGTTTGCGGTCACCCTCCGCAGCGGATTCCCGGACCGTCCCCTCATTCTTCCAAACACTAACAATACCTACTTTGCGGCGTTCATTCAGGACGACTGGCGCGTACATCCGCAGCTTACGTTGAATCTGGGCCTGCGTTATGAACTCGACACGGACGTCAAGAATGTCAGCCGCACCAGTGAACTTAATCCGCTGATCCTGCCGTTCTTGAAGGGGCAGAGAACGAGAGACAAAAACAATTTCGCACCCCGTGTCGGGTTTAACTACTCAACCGCAGACACGCGCACAAGCTTTCATGGGGGGTATGGCATCTACTACGATCGCGTGACGCTGCAAATCCAAACCCTGGAGCGCGGGCTTGATGGCCGGGCCTTACCTGTTGAGGTGCGGGCCGGCAATCTCTTCTTTATCCCGCCCCAGTTCCTCTTCGATCCAGTCAACGGGGTCTTTCCGCCCGGAGCTCCAACTTTGGCGAATCCTTTCAACGGTTTTGTGCTGCCCGGCGCAGGAGCTGGTGGCATTAATATCATCGACAATAGTCTCGAGAGCCCGATGGTGCACCAGATGAATGTGGGGTTTCAACGCGAGTTTGGCAGTCAGTTTGTGGCGCGAGCGGACTATCTGCGCAACATTGGCACTCATTTCATCATTGGTCGCATTATTGGCACCATACCTTTTAATCCAGTCGTCGGCGGTCCCGAGACCGTCAAGAATCTGGAGTCGAGCGTTAGGACGCGATATGATGGCTTGCTTCTTAGTTTTGAGAAACGTTTCTCTAATCGCTCACAGTTTCGCGCTTCCTACACCCTCTCCAAGTCTCTCAACTTTGCCAACGACGATCAGATTCCTTTTTCGAATGGGCCAATAAACTCCAACAACCTTCAATTGGAATACGGGCCTACGCCAAACGATCAGCGTCATCGCTTTACCTTCTCGGGGCTGTTTCAACTTCCTGCGGCGGTGCGCCTCGCTCCGATATTTACTCTTGCCTCAGCAGTGCCCATAGATATTCTGCTACCTGATGGCAGCTCTCGCGTCTGTGAACTGCAACGAAATGCGGGCGCCCGGCAGTTTCACACTGGCGCGGAGCTAAACGCAGCGATAAGCCAGATCAATGCTGCTGGTGGATCGCTGTGTCCAAACGCAGACCCCAGCACCGGCTTTCGTCCTCGGGTTCTATTGCCTCTAGTGAGAGACGACTTGCGGCTGGGCGACAACTTCTCGTCTCTCGATTTGAGGGTGTCCAAAGTGTTCAAACTGGGAGAACACCTGAGCATCGAACCGATTGCTGAAGTGTTCAACCTCTTCAACGTCACCAACGTCCTCGGTGTATCAAACGTCAACTATTCCGGTTTCAGCAATGTCCTCGTCCGTGACAGCAATGATCCGGGCAACCTGGGTTTTCAGCGGTCATCGAGTTTCGGACAACCGGTCACCACAGCCGGAGGCGTGTTTGGCTCAGGTGGCCCACGCGCGTTCCAGTTTGCTGCGCGAGTTACGTTTTAGGATTTTCTGTACCCCTGTGTTTCTTGTTTCTGAGCAAATTCTTTTCAGAAACATACGATCCACTTAATGACGCGAATAACACGAAAATGACTTGGTGAAATTTCGTGTGGTTTAGTGGATCGTCCATTATGGTTCAGTGAACACAACGACCCAACTCAAGCGAGAGATTGGTATTCGCACAGCCACGGCTCTGGTTGTCAGTGAAGTCATCGCCGTTGGTATCTTTCTCACTCCGGCAGGCATGGCCAGGTCTCTTGGCTCGCCGATGTGGTTACTTGTTGTCTGGCTGGCGATGGGTGGAATGACTTTGTGCGGCGCCCTTTGTTACGGAGAGTTGGCCTCCAGATATCCCGAGGCTGGGGGCGGTTACGTTTACCTGCGCGAAGCTTATGGTCCTGCGGTCGCCTTCATGTACGGGTGGATGGCCTTCCTCGTGATGGATCCCGGACTAACTGCTGCGCTTGCCGTCGGACTTGCCAGTTACGCAGGATACGGTCTCGACCTGTCCCCGTGGGGAATCAAGATCTTAGCTATAGCCACGATCATAGTGGTCGCTCTCATCAACATTCGCGGTGTCAGGCTCGGAGCAGGGTTCGTGCGCACTCTGATGTTTCTCAAACTTGGGTTGTTGGCTTTTGTCTTTGTTTGGGGATTCGGTTTTCAACTCGGTAACTGGTCAAATTTCACCCCGTTTGTTGCTCAACGGCCAAACTCGTCCCCTCTCCTTGGCGCCTTAGCAGGCGGACTTATTGGCGCTTTTTTTTCGTTTGCCGGCTGGTGGGATTTGGGCAAGCTTGCGGGGGAAGTGAGCGATCCCACCCGTACGCTTCCGAGAGCCCTCACCTTTGGTGTGATTATCGTAACCGTCGTGTATATCCTGACCAGCGCTGCTTTCATTTACCTCGTGCCCCTTGGGCAAGTTACCTCTGGCGAAACATTCGCAGCGCAGGCCGGAGAGATTCTGTTTGGCCGCGTGGGTGGTCTGGTCTTTTCACTCGTGGTTGTGGTCGCGGTGCTGGGAAGCCTTGCCGCGGTCATGATGTCAGCGCCGCGAGTCTATTTTGCAATGGCTCGTGATGGACTGTTTATCCCGGCAGTCGCTTCAATTCACCCCCGCTATGAAACCCCCGCATGCGCTATTGCTCTCCAAGCCGTGCTCGCCTCATTACTTGTTGCCGTCGGTACTTTTAATGAGATCGTTTCATTTTTTGTTTTCGTGGTAGTAGTCTTTATTGCTCTCACGGTGGCTGCTCTTTTTGCGTTCCGGCGCCGAAAGTTAAATGTGGGATACCTCACTCCGGGTTACCCGGTGACGCCAGTGATATTTTTGCTGATGATTGTATTGCTGCTGGTCCTGTTGGGAGCCAGTAACCCATTGCACGCTTTCCTGGGTGTCGGGGTAGTGGCTCTGGGACTCCCGGTTTATTTTTTTCTCTTCCGTCATAAACGACTCAGGGAAAATATTTGAAAAAGGAACGATAATTCGATGACCTGGATTAACACCATTCCTGCTTCTGAAAATGAGGAAGTGCGCCGCGTTGTTGAAGCTCAGCGCGAATTGTATCCGGTTGAGTATGCCATGCCGGTTCACCCGACTGCAGATGGCGAAACTGCGGGTATCATAGCTTCTCACAGTTTGATTCCGGAGGCGCTTTATCATGCGTTTGCCACCTTCGGCGTGCTGATGTCTCCGGATTTGCCTCTGAGCAGACGACAGCATGAGATGATCACAACCGTGGTGTCGGTTACCAACCGGTGCCACTATTGAATCGAATCTCACGCAGAGTTTCTGCGTCGGGTAACCCTCGATGAAAAGATGGTGGCGGCGCTGGAGAAGGACTACAAGACCGCCCCTATCTCGGAGCCGGAGAAAGTCATGCTTGACTATGTCGTGCAGTTGACTCGCGATGCTACTCAGATTTCACCAGTGGATCACGAACGGCTGCGCGCGGTTGGTTTTGATGACAAAGGAATTCTCCAGATCACGCTACTCGCCTCCTGGTTCAATTACATAAATCGAGTGGCAGATGCGTTAGGAGTGGGCCGGGAATGACCCGGCACCGCCGGCTCTTTCCGGTGGATAGAGATCTGGAAACCAATAGCCAGCGGCGTGAGCAGGAAATCCCAAGCGCACCGGACCACGAGATGAGTCTGATACCAGCAACGCCTCGTCTAGGAGGCTAGTGAGAATATCTCTGCCGAGTCTTTCGCTCATCCCAATAAGGGTAAAGACTTCACCGCGTGAGATTTCACCTTTGATCGCAGCCCCCTTCAGTACCGGAATTACCTCTGGACGCAGCATCTTGGCCCGTTCGATTGGAGGTCCAGATGCGAGTCCCGATACTCGAAGCTGCACGTACCTCCCTAACCGATCGAGGAGACCATTCAAGGCAAGTAATTGGTCCATGTATTGCGCCTGATCCAAACAGACTTCTAAGAAGAATTCGCAGAATTCTGTCATGGCGCGATCAGACAAATTGCCGCGTCCGTCTAAATCTCCCTCCCTCGGCGCGTCAGCGGCTGCTAGATGCGCTCGATAATTGTCCCTCCGATGCGCCAATCCCCGGCTCACGTTCCAAAGACCATAACCAGCGATCCCACTGCGCACAAAGTAGGCGTCAGTGAAGAGCCGCGCTACACGTCCATTGCCATCCAAAAACGGATGGATCCACATCAGCCGATGATGCGCGGCTGCGAGCGCGATCAGTGGCCGAACGCCATGCTGTTTGGCAGGATCGTAGAAAGATGCGAAACGTTCGAGGAACGTATCGAGCGCTTCGGCCTTTGGCGGTATATGCGCGCCAACCTTTACATACCGGCTACGAAACACACCAGCGTCCACCCACTCGCTTTCTCCGGTGTCGCCTTTCACCCAGCGAAGACGTTCCGGGATGCGGCTATAGAATCTTTCATGGAGCCAACGCAACATCAATGGCGAAGCCACATTCAAGTCAGGTTCTTTTGCGAGTCGCTGCGCTATTTCCTCTTGAACTTCCAGATGGATTTCGCTTTCGACTTGTAAATCTCGCTGGTCCTGATCGGCGGAATAGTCTTGCCGCATCGCCCGCTCTATGTCGATCGGATGCGTGCTGTGGCCCTCTATTAGATTGCTGTAATAGCTATTGACAACCCTCAACAGCCGGCGGATTCCGGCAAGTGTTGCGGGCGCGAGTCGGCCCTCAGCTTTAGCAGAATGGGCGATAACATCTCGCGCCAGGTCTTCCAATCTGTCCGTGCAACTGGGGTAAAGAGGCTCCATTTGGCTAATATGTTCGCACATCTGCCGCTCATTTTGCCGGTTTGATTGCCGGTCGCTCTCATGCGCTAAAGTACTGCGGAAGTGCAGTATGCAGCAAATGCTCAACTGGCGCAAGCGCCAATAATTGCCGGTAGATCTGCCGATTGGTCATATTCAGTCCCATCAACCGGGAGCTTTGCGTTCTGTCAAAGATTTTCTCTCTGGCTTTCGATGCCGAGCGGATTGAAACCAATCCTTGTCAGCGAGTGCGGAAGTTTCGCACGGACTGCAGAAGGACGCGTTACCTGACCTTCGAGGAGGAAGCAAAGCTCTTCGAGGAGCTTCAAGGTCATGAATGGGTACAGGATCGTTACGATGGCGATCAACACCGGAATGAGGCAGGGCGAGATTTTCAATCTCACCTGGTTCGATGTGGACTTGTCATACTCGCCAAAGTCCTGTCTAAACAATCGTAAGACTCGCGCACGTCCGCCTGAGCCGATTCCTCGAAGACTACAGCGTAGCGCTTCATTCGCGTTCGGAGATGCCTTTCTCAGCAAGAACTCCTGGAAGAACTTTTCGGCCGGTTTGCTGGTGTTCCGCTTCATGCTTTCCAGGCCGCGCTTTATGCCCTCGATGGCTTCCATCCTATCCTGCGCTTCCATCCGGTTGAAATTGCTTATCGGTCGGTTGTAGAATAATTGCAATCAAAAGGGGAGTAGGTTGCCTGCCTTAAATGGTCCGGTGAGGCCGTCAACACGGTGTCCCAAGTAGGGCATCCGGCGCATCGGGTAGAGCAAAAACCAGCTCGACGACCAAGACCTTTTGCGGCTCATGCCGGCGCGCAGAAGGTCTTTTCCTTTAGCGCGACCGCAGCAAGGCAAACTTGCGTTGACGCGCGAAGGATTGGGTGATGTTCGAGCTTCTCCGCTATTCGAAGACCGCCGGTCTGATCCCGGCTCTGCCCGCCGCTTTACTGTTTCTCCCCTGGGCAGAACCTGAGCATCTCCAGCCGTCAATACTGCGCTGTCAGTCTCCGCAACGCCGCCCTCTGGGGTGTTGTCTCGGACGGGCTGACGCTCCCGTTCACGTTAAAGGTTCCACACTGATGGTGGCATTTGCATTACAGCGTGACCGACTGCTCTCGTCACGAGGAGGTGGAAGATGAAAGAGGTTTCGAAATTATTGATTGCTTATGACGGCTCCCCGTGCTCCGATGCGGCGCTTGACGATTTAAGGCTCGCCGGGTTGCCCGCGGCGTTAGAGGCGGTGGTGGTCACAGTGGCTGACGTCATCCTCCCCCCGCCGGACGATGCGCTGCCTGCTGATGACCGGCCCGCGATCCGCATCCCCGAGGTCGAGAGACACGCTCGAGCACACGCGGAGAACGTTATGAAAAAGACACAGGATTTTGCGGAGCGAGCGGCAAAACGGATCGAAGCAGAATTTCCCGGCTGGGACGTGAGGGCCGAGGTGCGCTGCGATTCGCCCGCCTGGGCGGTGGTCAAGATGGCTGACCGGGATAACGCCGGTCTCGTCATCGTCGGTTCTCACGGGCACTCCCTGGTGGGCGGTCGTCTCATTTTAGGCAGCGTGTCACAGAGGGTGCTTTACGAAGCGCCGTGCTCGGTGCGCGTGTCGCGGTGTTCGGACGTGCGGCGCAAAGGGCCGGTGCGGATAGTCATCGGGTTTAACGGCTCGCCGGACTCGGAACTTGCCGTGGTCGCGGTCGCTTCGCGCGCGTGGCCCGAGGGAAGTGAGGCGCGTGTAATAATCGCGCGCGACACATTGGAGCCGGTCATACACGGTGTGGCGGCGGAGAAATTGCGCGCTGCGGGTCTGACCACATCGGAGGTCAGCAGGGATGGCGACCCGGCGCACGTCCTCATCCATGAGGCGGAAGAGTGGGGTGCTGATTCCATCTTCGTTGGCACGAGGGACGTACATGGCTTTCGACACCTCCTGCACGGCAGCGTTTCCTCGGCGGTGGCTGCGCACGCGCAGTGCTCTGTTGAAGTGGTGCGCGCGGCGAGGCGCGCGGCCTGAACAAAAGTTTGACGAGGGCCTCTACATCCATGTCGGTTGATGTCTTGCCAAGAAAAAACATTGACGCCGAGCCGGGCACGCTTTGGCACATGCTGACGGTCGAACAGAGTTTAGCGAGGCTGAAGTCCACGCCCCGCGGCCTGACCGTCGCAGAGGCCGCCCGCCGCCTCGATGACTTCGGCCCGAACGAGCTTCAGGCCGCCGGTCTCGTCTCGCCGTGGACGATCCTGTTCGAACAGTTCAAGAACGTACTCATCATTATTCTTCTCTTTGCGACGGCGCTCTCGGCCTTCCTCGGTCACGGAATCGAGGCGGTTGCTATCACTGTGATCGTGCTGTTCGCGGTCGTCCTCGGCTTCGTGCAGGAGTACCGCGCGGAGCGCGCTATCGAGGCCCTGCGCGAGATGGCCGCGCCCGCGGCGATGGTTATACGCGAGGGGCGCGAGAGACGGGTTCCGGCGCGCGAACTCGTCCCCGGCGACATCATCCTCCTCGCGACGGGTAACAAGGTGCCCTCCGACGTGAGGCTGGTAGAAGCCGTTAACCTGCAAACGGTGGAGGCCGCGCTTACTGGCGAGTCCGCCCCCGTTCAAAAGCACACACGCCCGCTAGAAGACGAGCTACTGCCCACAGGCGACAGGAAGAACCTGGCCTACGCGGGCACGGTTGTGACCTACGGGCGCGGTCGAGCGGTCGTCGTCGCAACGGGCATGGGCACCGAGTTCGGCAAGATCGCGCGGATGCTTGAGGAGGTCGAGACGGGGAAGACGCCGTTGCAGGAGAACCTCGACCGGGTCGGCAAGACGCTCGCCCGCGTTGCGTTCCTGGTCGTCATCGTCATCATTGCCCTCGGCCTATTCCGCGGCCAGCCATTCGTAGAGATGCTCATCTTCGGCGTGGCGCTGGCGGTCGCCGTCGTCCCCGAAGCTCTACCCGCAGTCGTCACCATCTCGCTCGCACTCGGCGTCAAAAGAATGGTCAAGCGTAACGCGCTCGTGCGCCGCCTCCCTGCGGTCGAGACGCTCGGCAGCACTTCCGTTATCTGCTCGGACAAGACGGGCACGCTGACCAAAGATGAGATGACGGCGCGCAGGTTATTTGTCGGCCGCCAGATGCTGGAAGTCTCGGGCACGGGCTATGAGCCGCGCGGGGAGTTTTCGATAGACGGGACAGCCGTCGAGCTGACTGAGCCGGTGTCGCTGCTGTTGCGCGCCGCGGCGCTCTCCTCGGACGCGCGCGTCGAGCGGAGCGAGGCCGGCGACAAGTGGGAGGTCAAAGGCGACCCGACGGAGGCCGCGCTGGTGGTGGCTGCGGCCAAGGCGGGTCTCGTCAAGGCAGACCTCGATGCGCGGTTCCCGCGCGTCTCCGAAATCCCTTTCACCGCGGAGACCAAGCGCATGACCACCCTGCACGAGACGCCGGACGGGGTGGCGGCTTACGCGAAAGGCGCGCCGGAGGTCATCATCCAGTCGTGCGCGCGGCAGTTGACGAAAGAGGGGGAAGAGCCGCTCGACGACGTGCGCAGGGCGGAGGTCCTGGAAGTCGCGCGGCGGCTGGCGGGTGAGGCGCTGAGGGTTCTGGCGGTCGCCTACAAACGGGATGCCGCGCCGGAGGACGCCGAGAAGGGCATGACGCTTTTAGGACTCGTCGGGATGATCGACCCGCCGAGGCCTGAAGCGCAGGCCGCCGTCCGTGAGTGTGAGGAGGCGGGGATCAAAGTCATCATGATCACTGGTGATCACCCGCTGACAGCGAAAGCAGTCGCCGACGAGTTGGGTTTGAACAAAAACGGGCGTGTAGTCACCGGCCCGGAACTGGAGGCGATGAACGACGCAGAATTGGAGCGGGCGGTGGAATCGGTCGATGTGTGTGCGCGCGTCTCGCCGGCGCACAAGCTGCGTGTGGTTACGGCTCTTCAGAAAAGAGGGCAGGTCGTCGCCATGACGGGCGACGGAGTGAACGACGCCCCCGCGCTCAAGAAGGCCGACATCGGCATCGCCATGGGCATCACCGGCACGGACGTTTCCAAGGAGGCCGCCGCGATGACGCTCACCGACGACAACTTTGCCTCCATCGTCGCCGCCGTCGAGGAGGGCCGCGGCATCTTCAGCAACATCAAGAAGTATCTGATGTACCTGCTCTCGTCGAATATCGGCGAGATCGGGCTGATGGCCGGGGCGACGCTTGCGGGGCTGCCGCTGCCACTCTCCGCGGTGCAAATCCTCTACGTCAACCTGGCGACGGACGGGCTGCCCGCGCTGGCGCTGGCCGTTGACCCGCCGGAGGAAGACCTCATGCGGCGGCACCCGCGTGACTCGCGCACCGGCATCTTCACGCGCCCCGTCGTCATGCTCATGTTGGTCGGGGGTCTGTGGTCAACGATTGTCAACCTGAGCCTCTTCGTCTGGGCGTTGAAATCCGGGCGCAGCGTCCAGGAGGCGATGACGATGACGTTCGTCTCCCTCGTTCTGATCCAGTTCTTTAAGGCTTACAACTTCCGCTCCGACCGCCATTCGGTGCTGCGCCGTCCCTTCGCAAACAAGTGGCTCAATATAGCCATCGTCTGGGAACTATTCATGCTGGCACTAATCCTGTACGTGCCGCTCCTGGAAAGAACCTTCGGCACCTTCGGGCTGTCGCTTAGTGATTGGTTGATCATCGTCGCCGCGGCCTTTACCGTCTCACCCGTCCTCGAACTGGCAAAGTGGATGGAGCGGCGCGGATGGTTTGGTGAACTTCACTAGAAAGGTGCTCTTCTAATAAAATTGAGACGGATTTGTTGGCTGTTTAGTCACCCTTCAAAAAGGTTTCTGCCCCGATGCGATTGGAATCGAACTATTGATCCAATCAAAGAGAGTAAGCGACGTTGACGATCATAAGACTCAGATGAAGAGAGAGCTTGACCTCAAAGAACCGTTGCGGGAATGGTGCCAGATTTCCGTCAGAATCCGACGTTCCCTCTGAGGCCTTAACGAGAGCGAGCTAGAACTCAGAGGTGGGTCCGAGGGGTGGTCGATAAGGGAAACTGTTCATCACATAGTTGAAGCCAACCTGATCGCCTCCAACATTATCATTGCCGCTCTGGCATGCGACGGCTGCGACTACGATTGGACCTGGGTAAATCCCGACAAATCATGGATGCGTCGACTGGGTTACGATAAGACGAGTGTGGATCCCCCTCTCAAGATGCTGAGTTTTCTCAGCCGTCATATTTCGGAACTCATTGCCAGTCAGCCGCAAGCGCTGACACGTGCAGTAAGACTCAACGATGCGCCCGGTGCTAAACGTTATGTCATGACGGTTGAGAAATTACTTTGGCAGGAAGCTGAACACGCGCGTGAACATCTGGGAGACATTCGAAACACGCGGAGGTTGAGCAAGCGCTCTTGTCGTTATAGGATGACAGAGATCATCCCAAGGAGAGAAGGAGAGAGAGAGAAAGAGAAGAGGTAATGGCCGCAAGACACTTCCATACTCGAAAAAAAACGTGTCGAGGTGTCGATCCGGGCACTCGCCGGTCGACTTACTGCTGGAGATACAATTTAATCAAGAGAACCGGGAAACAGGCTCGATAGAAAATAAGGAGAAAGGAAATCATGGAAACAAAACCGACG